>CAINMU010000119.1 GCA_903850885.1 uncultured Opitutia bacterium
CCTGGCGAAAACCATCTCATGATCACCCATCAGAGAGCTACCCGAGGACACATTCTGGTGATCATGGGCACATGGAAACACTCGTTCCCTTCCCGAACACGATAGTTAAGCATGTAGCCGCTGATGGTAGTGCACCCCCGCTGGTGTGCGAGAGTAGGTCGTCGCCAGGTTTACGGACCCCGGTCACCGCAAGGTGGCCGGGGTCCCCTCATTTACGGGCCTTGCTGCCCTGACCCCGGCCCACGCGCCGGACTGACTGATAAAGTCTGTCCGGCGTCGGATGGGCGCGTGCGTCTCATGGGGTGTCGCAAGCCGCCCGCTCCGCTTCCCTCATGTGTCGCTTATTACGTGACGTACAAGATGGCCTTACCGACTTTTCTTCCGCGTCGACTTAGCGTTCTGACTTGGGCTGCTGCCCGGCGGCCGTGAACTCACGCAACCCCACGTCCCAGTGAATCGATTTTGACGTGGCTCCGAGGCCGTTGCGCATGTCGGGAATCGCATCGGGGTGAAGCGAGCCGACGAAGTGCCCCGGATCGATGCCGGCACCACGCGCAGGCGATGCCGGTGCGGTCTGGAAGCCGGCGCGTGCTTGGCGGATCTGTTGCGTGCCCTTGTTGAAATCGAAAACCGGGACCGAGGGCGCGACGAAGCCGGGATCTTGGTTTCGCATCGCGCCTGATTCGGCTTCGACGTTCAAGTCGCCGCCATTACCAAACTGGCTGTAAAGATTGTGGCTACACTTCAAGTTTTTAAGGGAAGCTGGCGCGTTACGCTGGCGATAAATGGGTTGGGTTCCGTTGGCAGCAAAGATGTTATTGAAGCAGAAAAGATTAAGCGCCGGGCCGCCTTTGGCGCCGGGGTTATCGGTGACGGTGATCAAGGATGGCTTGGTTTCGTTACGGTAGAAGACGTTGTTGTAAAGCATCGAGGTATCCGGCCCCTGGAAGCCGAATGCGGCTTCGCCCTTAAGTCCGACGAAAAGGTTATTCCGTACCACGAATCGTCCCGAAGGATAGGGCGGCACGTAATCACGCCACTCGCCTGCGTTTTGATGGCCAGTCTGGACGGGCACGTTCGCGTGGCCCTCGCCCGCGGAAGGGCCGAAAATATTATCTTCCCAAAGGATATCAAAACAGCCGCCTTTGCAGTAAATGAGCGTGTCGCCGATCTTGTCCTGCTGGAAGAACCAGCAACCGCGCACGATGATCTCAAAGTTCCGCACTCGGGTATCCATGCCTTCCTGGAAGGCTTTCGTGCTCTGATCACGGCTGGCGGGATTCCAGATGCAGCAACGCTCCAGCAGGAGTCGCCGTGTGTCGGAGACCTTCACGCAGTCGGAATCATTCGGGGCGTCGTGGATGTAGCAGTCTCGTACGATGATGTTGGTGCTGTTCGTGATGTTCACCAATCCGTCTCCGGGCTTGCCGACTCCCAGCACGGAACGGATGTCGAATCCTTCGATGGTCACATCATCCACGTGATCGATCAATAAACCGCGTCCGCCATGTTCGACGAAGATACTGGTCCGTACCGGGCCCAGCTCCGAAATGATGCGTAGGTGCGATTTGGGCTTCACGCTTTCGCGATAGATGCCGGGTTTTACCAAGAGGGTATCACCCGTGCCGGCCTTCGCGATGGCCGCGTTGATGGAGCTGAATTCCGCATGACCCGCCACGTCCACCGTGAGCGTCGAGGCGGCGGAGCAAGTATGTCCGAGCGAAATGAAGAAGAGGCCGAAAGAGACGGTAAATCGGAGTGTGCTAGCGTAAAGATGTGTATCCAGGGTAGGGCGATATTTCAGGGTAAATAACCCTCTTATTCCCAGCGGATTACCCTTGTGGACCATGCAGGAATTAAGGGCGGGCGGCCAGTTCCCCGAGGCCCATCTTCGAGTCGGCGCTTTGCATGAGATTGGTCTCGATCACGCCCAGTTCGCGTGCCGCCGGATCCGAAGTCAGGTCCGGCTCGCCGCTGCTACTGGTGGTATGCCGGTCGACGAGCGCCCAGAGTTCGCCCACGGTCATTTTTTCCAAAGGTCGGGCGGGTTTGTGTCCGCCGGTCCGGCTTTCGGCTGCCAGCAAGTTCGCATCGCGCAGCATCTGCAAACATCCCTCGGCTACCGTCGCTGGCACTTTGGCGGTGTCGGCGATATCGTCAGCTGTCGGCCCGGGCCGTCCGGCGCTATAGCGGCGGAGCGTTTCCGCTGCGCAGACGAAAGCGAGCGTGCGACGAGCCCGATGGCTTAATCCTTCCCAGGCTTTGTGCCGGGCCAGTGCGCGCCGGTTTTGGAAAGCGTAGGCGACTTGTCCACCGATTAAGACGAATAGCCAAGTCAGGTAAGAGCCGAACATCAGGACGAGCACGATACTGAGCTCGCCGTAAAGGCTTTGGAATTGGGTGACCTTGCCGACGTAGAGTGCAGCGAGGCGGTGATTGATCGCGATGAGCAGCGCGACGGATAATCCGCCAACGAAGGCGGCCGACCAGCGAACGCGGACGTTGGGCATCATGCGGTTGAACGAGGCGAAAGCCAAAGCCAGCAAGACGATGGAGACGATCAATGGCCCGCTGCCATTGATGAAATCAAGCAGGCCTTCGCCGCCGGGTATCTTATTGAAGAAAGAATTTAGCGACGAGGTGCCTTGGCCGATAGCCGAGGCGATGGAGGCCGCGGACAGCATGGTGAGCGTGGTCGCACCCACTAAGAAAAATAGAATGAGGAAGAGCAGGTAGTTGGCGAATCGGTCGCGCCAGCTGCGCCCGAACTTTACGCCCCAGATGCCATTGAGCGCATCTTCGACGCGACTGAGCATGAGCACCGCCAACCCGATGATTAGGAGCAGGCCGATGATGCCGGCTTGCCCGCTGGCCGCATTCGCCAGCAAGCGATCCACCAAGCCGTCCAAGTCTTTGTTGATTTCAAGCAAGGTCGCCGTCCGTCCTTGTTCCGCTGCCTGCGCCACGACCTGAGGCGCGATGTATTCGACCGCGGCGACGATCGCCTGCTTGGCCGGATTATCCGCGTGGCTGCTGGAGCGCGATAAAATGTATCCAGAGACAGTCAGCGCGAGGGCGAGCAAAGGCCCCAGGGACATCAAGGTATAATAAGTGAGTGCGGCGGCTTGCTGGGGCAGGCGATTATCTCGGACGCCGTGCCAGGTAGTCGCGATCACGCGCCATGTAGCCTTACCGGATCCTTTCCATCCTCGTTCCACGAGGGCTTCGGGAGTCCAGCTGGCCGCGAGCAGGCTAGGGCGGTCTTTTTCGGGTAAAGTCTTAGCAGCTGGGCCGGGGGTCATGGGCGTAATTTGAGGGGGTCCGGGCTTGGCCGCAATCTCCGGCCACCTCGCCGGCAGGTGAACAGCGTGAGCAACACCAACAAGTGGCATTTGCGTACCTCGCCCGGGGGCTATTTTGTCCGAAATCGCCCTAGGGTCTTCTCCTTAATAAAAAATCCGTCAAAACACCCAATTGTGAATAAAATTATTTCCCGAAGTGACGAATTACCAGTGGCTTGCATAAAAACACTACATGTAGTGGTGAAATAAAATTGCAGACCACACATCTAGTAGTAATTTCAACCCATACCACTCTCGTAGCGGCCTCATCAGGCCACTAAACAGACCCTTTTCTCCACTCTCCAGCCCATGGAAACCATTACGATCAAAGTAGGCCCTAAAACCTTCATTTTAGACAAAACCAAAGCCGAAGAAGCCTTTGCCAATAAGCGCGTCATCAACGGTCGCGAATCGATGTTCTTCAACATCCTCCCCCTCAAATATCAGTGGGCGTATGACCTGTATAAGACGATGAAGAATAACCACTGGGAGCCAGAGGATATCCCCATGCAGAAAGACTGCGAACAGTGGCGCGACCAGACGGGACAAATCACCGAGATCGACCGGTGGATCGTGAAGATGGCGATTGGTTATTTTTCCGCCGCCGAAGGTATCGTGGGCGACAACATCATCCACGTCGTGCGCGAAGTCGTCACGGCGCCTGAACTCAAGCTCGTGCTCGGACGCCACGCCCACGAAGAAAACATCCACGCCGATTCGCTGGTCTACATGATTTCGTCCTTGGGCATCAACCCGCACGAGTGCGAAGCGATGTTCGAAGACATTCCGACCATCGAGAAGAAAGCCAATTTCGTTGTCAGTAATTCGCGCGGGCTGCGTCGTAAGCTCGACCTCACCAAGCTCGAAGACAAGCAGGCGCTCGCCCACAATATTTTCTTATTCGGGCAGTGCATGGAAGGCACGCAGTTCTACGGCCTCTTCGGTATGGTGCTTTCGCTTTACCGCCAAAATAAATTCCCCGGCATCGGGCAGATGTTCCGCTACACCTTGCGCGACGAATCGAATCACATCGACCTCTTCCGCAACTTGCTCCTCGAGCTCGTGAAGGAAAATCCCGACATCTGGACGCCAGCCTTCAAGGAGGAATTACGCCAACTCATGGTGACCGCCGTGACCTTGGAAAAAGAATTCATCCGGGATTGCTTGCCCGTCAACGGCATCGGCCTCTCCTCGAAAGAGTTCGAGCAATACATCGATTTCATCGCTGACCGACGCCTGCGTAATTGCGGCCTCGATCCGCTGACGACCGACGTCGTCAATCCCTTCCCCTGGCTTTCGGAAATGATGGACCTCAAGAAGGAGCAAAACTTCTTCGAAGGCCGCGTGACCGAATATCAAAAACAAGGCGCCCTAGAAGTCGTCAACGACGACGAACTCTAAGCGATTTGTGGCCAAATATCAGCGTCACCCCCGTTGGCGCTCATTTGGCACGTTTCCTGTTCTTACCCTCCATCCTCTCGACCATAACTTTCTTCGCGCCGGCCAACGCCAGCGCGAGCTCTATCCATCTTTTAAAACCTTTCACCAACCATGAAGCCTGAACTTCCTTTTTTCCATTCCGACATCGCTCTCAAGAACGCCGTACGCACGCCGGCCGAGGCCAAGCCTCGGTTCAATTGGCGCGAGTCCTTGCCGACTTCGCCGACGGGTGCCGCCGTGCCTGAGCAGGCGAATCTCGGCCCAGCCGATATCGCCGATATCGTCGGTGGCGCCTTGACCGATCTTTTGGTCTCCCGCCAAGTCGCCGAAATCTTCACGGCTTCGAACCGTGAATTCGTCGCCGCCGTCGCTTGTGACGTCTCCCTCCACCTCGCGCATTCCGGCGTCCAGGTTTCCGAGATGCAAGTCATCCAGGCCATCGAAGAAGCCTTGGTGCGTCACAATCGTCACGACGTGGCCAAGAGCCTAAATTTCTCTTTCGATTCCCGCCCCTCGTTGGTGGTCGTCCCTGAAGTGATCACGCGCCTCATGCGCCGCAACGGACAGCTTGTGCCGTGGAAGCAGGACAAGATCGAAATCGCGGTGCGCAACGCATTCTTGTCGCTCGAACTTGACGGCGCTCCCTCGGAGCGCGTCGCGGCCGGCGTGACACGTCGTATCGTCGACCTCGGCCAGAGCATCATCGGCATCGAAGAAGTCCAGGACCTCGTGCAGGAGGAACTGATGCGGCAGGGTCACTATAAAGTCGCCCAATCCTATATCCTTTACCGGGCGTTCCGTTCGCGGAAGCGCGAAGAAGAAGCCACGCTGCCGCCGGTCGTCGACGACCGTCAGGAGTCGTTGATCTTGGTCAAGAGCCCCGATGGTTCGACTTTCCTGTGGAACGGAGAAGACCTGCGCAAGCGAATCGCCTTCGCCGCCGCCGGTCTTGAACTCACCAAGCCGACCGACGAGATCGAAGCCGAATTGCGCCGCGGTATCTTCAACGAGATCAGCGAATCCGACCTGCGTAAGTCGATTGAGTTGAACGCCAAGAGCCTCGTCGAGAGCGACGCCGATTTCGCGAAGTTCGCCGCGCGGATCAGCCTGACCTATATCTACGAAGAAGTGCTCGGCTGGAGCATCACCCGCGACGGCGTGACCAAGCTCCGCGAATTCCACCGCGCACAGTTCGCCGCCTACGTCGAACGGGGCATCGCCATCGGACGCCTCTCGCCCGACCTGCGCAAGTACGACCTGGCGAAATTAGCCGAAGCCCTCGACCCCGCCGCCGACATGGAGTTCGAACTCCTGGGCGTGCAGACGATGTACGATCGTTATCTTATCATTGATAAGACGGTGAAGCCGGCTCGCCGCCTGGAGACCCCGCAGTTCTTCTGGATGCGCGTCGCCATGGGCCTTTTCCTGAAGGAAGAGACGAACCGCGAAGGTTGGGTGATCCGCCTGCATGCCCTCTACAAGTCGCGCCGTTTCTGCAGCTCGACCCCGACCTTGTTCAACGCCGGCACGCTCCACAGCCAGCTGTCTTCCTGTTACCTTTATCAAGTCAACGACACGATCGAATCGATCATGATTCGCGGCATCGCCGAAAACGCCTTCCTTTCCAAGTGGGCGGGCGGCCTCGGCGGTTCCTGGACTTCGGTGCGCGGCACAGGCTCGCACATCAAGGGGACCAACGGCGAATCCCAGGGCGTCATTCCTTTCCTTAAGTTGCACAACGACCAATTGGTCGCGGTCAACCAAGGCGGCAAGCGTCGCGGTTCGGGCTGCGCCTACCTCGAGACCTGGCACAACGATATCGAAGACTTCGTCGAGTTGCGTAAAAATACCGGCGACGACCGTCGCCGCACGCACGACATGAATACGGCGAATTGGATTCCCGACCTGTTCATGAAGCGCCTCAAGTCGCGCCAGAACTGGACGCTCTTCATGTCCAACGAAGTGCCCGACTTGCACGAGACTTTCGGAGCCAACTTCGAGCGTCGCTACGTGGCCTATGAGCAGATGGCCAAAGAAGGAAAGATCTTCGGCAAGGAAATGCCCGCCATCGAACTGTGGAAGAAGATGCTCGGGATGATTTTCGAGACCGGCCACCCTTGGATCACCTTTAAGGACCCCTGTAACATCCGTTCGCCGCAGGATCACGCCGGCGTGATCCATTCGTCGAACCTTTGCACCGAAATCACCTTGAACACCAGTGCCGAAGAGACGGCCGTATGTAATCTCGGCTCGGTCGTGCTTGATTCGCACCTCAAGGCGGATGGCACCATCGACCACGACATGATCCGCGAGACGGTGACGGTCGCGGTGCGGGCGCTCGATAACGTGATCGACATCAATTATTATCCAACGAAGGCCGCCGAGATTTCGAACCTGCGCCACCGTCCGATCGGCATGGGAGTCATGGGCCTGCAAGACAGTCTCTATCGCCGGAACATCTCCTTCGCCTCGGAAGCGGCGGTCGAGTTCAATGACGAGATTATGGAAGCCGTGGCATATTACGCTTACAACGCTTCGGCGGATTTGGCGGCTGAACGCGGCACCTACAGCACCTACAAGGGTTCGAAGTGGGATCGCGGCCTATTACCTCAGGATACCGTCGACTTGCTCGAGAACGAGCGCGGCGAGCCGATCGAGGTCAAGCGCGGTGGCCTCATGGACTGGGCGCCAGTCCGAGCCAAGATCGCGAAATACGGCATGCGCAATTCCAACGTCCTTGCCATCGCACCGACTGCGACGATCTCGAACATCGTGGGCAGCTCACCGTGCATCGAGCCGACCTACAAGAATCTCTTCGTGAAGAGCAATCTCTCGGGTGAGTTCACCGAACTGAACGGCAGTCTCGTCCGCGATCTCAAGAAATTGGGTCTCTGGAACAAGGAGATGATGCAGCAGCTCAAATACTTCGATGGCGAGCTCAAGGATATCCCTGAAATTCCGCAGGTCTTGAAGGATAAATACCTCACCGCTTTCGGTATCGATTACAAGTGGCTGATCGACGCGGCGGCTCGTCGCCAAAAGTGGATCGACCAGGCACAGTCCTTGAATCTCTTCCTGCCCAAGCCCGACCTCAAAGTCCTCTCGCACATGTATCAGTATGCGTGGCGCACCGGTTTGAAGACCACCTATTACCTTCGTACCTTGGGTGCTTCGAACATCGAGAAAGCTACGGTCGAGAAAGCGGAGAAGAAGGTCGAGAAGACTACCTTCACCGACGCAGAAAAGAATGCCTGCTCGATTGAAGCCATGCGTAACGGCGGTACCTGCGAGGCCTGCCAGTAAGCATCAGGGAGTTGGGTAAAGAAAAGGGCGTCCGAAAGGACGCCCTTTTTGTTGGTAGGTTATGTGGTAGGGGCGCCACGCAGTGGCGCCCCTACCTAAAGATGCTTTAGGTAGGGTTGAGCGCCCTCGCTCAACCGCGGCTGACCAAGGGTGGTCAGCTCTATCCGGCCGCCGCAGGGTGGCCGAGGGTAGGGGCAGGACTAAGTCATGCCCTGTTGACGCATGGGCGCGGCGTAGCCTCGCCCCTACCTTGCGTTCACCATTCGGCGAACGGGATGCATCGTGATGAAGCTGCAAAGGTGCAAAAGTGCAAAGGTGGACGCGATGGGTCGCCGGCTTTTGTCTTGAGGTAGGGACAGCACTGCGTGCTGACCTAGTTGCATCTTAGGTAGGGTTGAGCGGCCTCGCTCAACCGCGGCTGACCAAGGGTGGTCAGCCCTACCACAAGGCAAGGAGGGCGCGACTGCGTCGCGTCCGTGGGCTACGGTCATCTAAGGGTAGGGGCGCGACTGCGTCGCGTCCGTGGGCGAACAGAATTTGTAGGATTGGGATAGCTTGCTCGTCTCATTGTATCTCGCACGACGAACGGACGCCACGCAGTGGCGCCCCTACCTCTAGATGCAAGAGATGCAAAGTTGCCTCGGTTCCTTTCCTGCCTCAATTTTTACCTATGTCATCGCTGCTCACCTCCGCTGGAACGGTGCAAGTCCTTACCCGCGATGAATCCTTCGCCGAGTTGGCCGCCCGGATCAATGCCTTGGCCGAGAAGGGCCCGGCCAGCGTCGCCTTGAGCGGCGGCTCCACGCCCAAGGCTTTCTATGCTTGGGCGGTGGCCACCCAGGCCCTGACCGCGCTGACGCTCAAGAACGTCGACTGGCACGTCAGCGATGAGCGCTGCGTTCCCCTGGCCTCGGATGATTCGAATTTCGGGCACGCCATTCGTGGACTGTTGGATGCGCTCGGTGTTCCGTCGGAGCGTCGCTTCCCTTGGCCGGTTGCGCTTGCGCCGGCCGCCGCGGCGGCGGCTTATGAGGCGGATTGGTCGCGGCGTTCGCCGCGCAAGGCCTATGACCTCTGTGTGCTCGGTTTGGGCGACGATAGTCATATCGCCTCACTTTGGCCACAGTGTCCGTTGATCGGACAAACAAGCGGCCCGCGCTTTGTGGCCACCGAATGGCCGGGGCGCGGTTGGAGGCTGACGATTTCGGTCGCTGGCCTGGCCCAGTGCGGTGCGATCATCGTCCTGGTAAATGGCCAAGGCAAAGCCCCGGCGTTGCGGGCCGTCGCCTGCGGCGATTATGATCCAGCGAACTATCCCGGACAGCTTCTCCGTCCGCTCGCCTCGCGGGTCACTTGGCTGGCTGACTCTCCAGCGGCTTCGCTTCTGTAGCCGGTGGCAGGGGGTCGTGACGGTAATCAGCCAGTGAAGTCTTATAAAGTTGGGACTGCGAAGGATCGTCTGGCCCGATGCTGAAGATAAACCGACGGGTGGTCCCCAGTACGGTCTGGGTGGAGCAGTCGGTTATCCATTTTCCATCTTTCTTATATTCGATCAAATAGTGGTAAGTCTTGTTTTCTCCGCTCGCCACGAAGGGGTTGAGCTTAAAAGCGCCGGGTTCGATTTCGCAGGAGCGACCATCGAGCGAGCAGCGGAGCGTATGGCTGGATTGATTAATGAAAAAAGCGCTTCCCCAAGGGAAAGCCTGGAGATCTCCAGGGATAAGCCAGGCGCGGGTTGCTCCTGCCGACTCGCCTTGGAGCACCAAGATGAAACGCTTGCCGTGCGCGGGGACGGTGAGCGTCGCCGCCTTCACAGACTTCCCGCTTTTCTTTAAGACCTGAACTTCCAGCGAATTTCCGCGCGGCACCTCGGTGCTGTCCGGGATGATGCCTTTGCCGGCCTCGCAGGGCGTGGTCTGGCCGTTGGGTTGGCTGACTAATTCGACTTTGCCGGCGGGCAGATGAATCCAGGTCGCCTGAATCGCGATAGTTTCGCCAGAGGTCGGCGGGGTCGTTTCGGTCTGGGCTAGCACCACTGGACTAAGAATGAACCCCGTCAGCAGGACGGCCAACGACAAGACGAACGAAAAGAAACGCATAGGTGAGAGGGGGCGGAAGGTTATTTCTTGGCCGAATCCTTAGGCGTCATTTTCTTGTCAGCGCTGCCGCTGGTTTTCTTATCTTGGCCGGGTTTACCCGCCGGGTTGGGGCTGGGGGCGGCGGGTTGGCGATTAAAGTTGGAAAGACTCCGGACCTGGTAGCGTTCGGAAGCGTTTTCCGCCGCGACCTCGAGCAGGATGTAGAGGAAGCGAACCTTTTCATTCATCAAAATCTGAGCCGAGCGCAATGAGTGCTGTCCGCCGTTGGCTTCGAGCACGGCGAGGGCGAAGGGCGTCTCCGTTTGTTCGGCAAATACCTTGGGGGAATGAGCAATCTCTCCTGACTCGGCAAAAAAGACTCCCCCACCTAAGTTACAGGCAACCCGCCCTTGGGTGTAGTTGACGATCATTACCGAGCCATAGGGAAAGGTCGTGGGATTTAGGTCCAAGCTCTTGGCTTTGGCACTGTCCTTGCCTTCTTCGGGCAGCAAGAAGATCGCGATGTCGGCATCATCGGCTTTCAACTTGTAGGTGGCATAGGGAATCCAGTTTTCTTTTGGCTTCCCGCTTTTTTTATCTAACTCCTGGCTGATTTCTTTCTGGGCGATGACGACCTCGGCTTTTCCTTTATAGGGGATGGCCTGGCTGATCGAGAGACGGGCGAGGCTAAGGGGGATGGCTTCCTTGTCGTTCAGCAGGTAGAGCTCATATTCTTTTTCCGGAACGACCCACCAAGACAGCCGCAGTGTGCAGTCTCTTTCTGGGGGCTTCTCTATGGCGGCTGACAAGGTGATGAGCGTGCCGATCAAGCACACGCCCAAGGAGCGAAGGAGGGACATCGGGCTTAGAGTTCGGAAGCGTTGAGCCAGCGCAGCGAGGTGGTCTTGAAGCGTCGGCCAAAGAGTCGATTGAGATTGGCGGCATCAACCTTGGGCGTCACGACGCCATTGCTGGTGCTGGCCGTGATGGGCTCATACTGGTCAAGGATGGGCACCTTGTCGT
The DNA here is from genome assembly GCA_903850885.1 of uncultured Opitutia bacterium. Classification (GTDB taxonomy): domain Bacteria; phylum Verrucomicrobiota; class Verrucomicrobiia; order Opitutales; family UBA953; genus UBA953. Next base: position 11,186 of record CAINMU010000119.1, read on the forward strand.
AGGCCGTGGTATTGGCCTGTGAGATCGTGCGATAGCTGAGTTTGCGGCGATTGACCTCGTCTTTGGTCGGGTCGAAGTCGGTAGCGACTTTCGGCGGAGTCTGATCGAAATATTCCGGGGTCCGTTGGACCACGATTTCGACCCAGGCTTTGCCGATCGAAGCGCCGGCGTTGTCGAGGGCTTCGCCGAAGGCTCGGACTACGAAAGTGTCGGAGCGGGGCGTGAGGTTCGGGCCCACGGAGTTAAGGACGTCCATCTGCGTCACGATGCCTGGAGCGCCCAGGCCTGCGATCGCCTTGGTGTGGTCGTTCGTTTCGCTCATGGCTCTTAAAGACGGGAAGCGATTATTGGGTATGATCACAGCTCCTTTTGATTCATAGGCGCTAGACTGAAAGGTGTAGGTTTTATCGCCATAGTTGAGCGTCTCAGGCCCGTTGGGGTCAATAACGGCCAGGACTGAAGCAGGTCGTGAGAAAGTGCCGCCGGCCGCGACGATGGCGTCCTTGTTGATGTTGGCCGCATCTATCGCGGCTTGCAGGGCGCCTTTGAGAGAGAACTTGTCAGTCCAACTATAGGGCGGGTTGGCGTTGGGGCTGAAGGTGGAGTTCGTCTGCCCAAGGAGGCGGCGGTTAACGAAATCGCCGAGCGACATGAAGGGGCCGCGGCGGCGCACTTCGATCACGACTTTTTCAGCGAGGGTGTCGATTTCGACATCGGAAAGCTCGCGGTAACTATTCCACGGCGACGTTTTTCCGTTCGGCCCGGACGGGTCGAAGGCATTGGCGAAGCGAGTTAGCGCCGTGCCGCTGGAGCTGGACGCTCCAGAAATCGTCATGCCGCGTAGGCCGCCGAGGACGGCTTTCCAGGCGGCCTTGGAGGTGGAATTTACGTTGAAGCCGCCATCGTAAAGCGCGTTGCGTCCGAGGTAGGCGGGGTGGGGGAACTGATTCGGCGCCATGTTATCGGCCACGCTGAGGGTGGGGGCATCTTTACCATCCGCCGCGTAGGTCACGCGTTTATTCGCCAAGATTTTCTTACCGTTATTGAGGGCGGTCTTGAGGCTGCTGAAATCGATGGATCCAGTGACGCCCAAGGTCTGGAGCCCTTTATCTTGTAAGGTTTTTACGGCAGGTTCGGTCGCCAAGTCGGCGGCAACTGTATTGCCCGGAGAGTAAGAAGATGTGGCGAGGTTGAGACCGCTGAAGTAGAACGTGTCCCAGAGTGCGAGGTTGGCGGCGAAAGCGTGATCCGTGCGGACGTTCGAGCGGTTGCGCACCGTGCGGACGCCCATGACTTTGGCCACATAGCCTTGTTCGGGGATGGTGACCTTATCGCCGGGATAGGTGCCTTGAAGGGCGCTTTCTTCGGTGCTAAGGGTTTTGGGTCCAGGCCAATCGGTGATTTCGGTCAGGTCGGCGATACCTGGGTTGGCGAAAGAGGAGCCAACGGTCAGGTCGGGGTCGGTGTTGACTTGGGCGAAGGGAACGGAGCCCAGTTGAGCCAGCGAGAGCATCGGGCGGCGGGGCAGGGGGTGAAGAATCACATTAGACTGCCCGGCGCTCGTGACGCTCTTGCCCCAGAAGGCCAATTTACCCGAGGAATCGGTATCTAGGGTTTTATTTGAGCCCAAAGCGTCCAGGCCGCGTTGGCTGAGAACCCAGCCGATGGGCGAATGGGCTTTGCCGTCGTACCCGAAGAGGTGGGCTTGCTGGGCACGGGTGCTGAGGAAGAAGGGAGACATTGGCGCATTGAGCATCTCGGCCTGCGTCTTGAAACGATCTCCCAGTGCTCCGACGGTGAAGCCATTCGCCTCAAAGCCGTTGGTCGAGGTATCTTTAGGATACCAGGTAGTGCTGCGCGGGCTGGTTTGTTCGGTCATGTCGGCGGCCCGCACTAACAGGTCCATCATGAAGTAAGACGTTCTCGTGGCTTTACCGATCTTGGTGCTTCCGGGTGCATCGGCGACGTGGTCAAGTTGCAGGGCGTTGATTTGTTTCAGCGTATTACCCTTCCATCCGGTAACTTCTGGCTGTTGGAATGACCCTGTAGTTTCCGGAAACAGTACCTGGTAATTGGCGGTGGGAGGAGTGCCTCCCGCATATTTTTGCCAAGGAGCTGGGGCCACCATGATAAGATTCCAGTCGTGATTGCCGTTGCCATACATCGGCCAGCCAGAGGTCATGGCCTGCAGGTTGAGTAAGAGCGGTTCATCTACGAGGTGCCAGCCAGGGGCCGTTTCGTTGCCCTCGTCGGCTACGTCGGCAAGGTTTGTCGTGCCGGCGACGACGGTTTCGGGTGCGCCGAACCATCGACGGTTAGGATTCAGGTCTTTACCGTCCGCGTCCTTGTTGTTGATGAGGTAGAAGTTCCAGACCTGATTGCCGGCGATGGAAATCTTGCCCGTACGCGTGCGGCCAACTTTCTTTTCCCAGCTGGCAGGTGCGATAGTTCCCCAGACCGGTGAAGCGTTGGGGTTGGATGGGTCGACGGAAAGAGGCGATAAGTCATCATCGTCTTGCAGCCGATCCAAGACGCAATTGTGGTAACCAAGATACCCTTCGTTCCTCATCGTAACCTTGATGGTCTCGCCTGTAAGTACGAAATGGTCCAAGCCGTAAGTGGTGACGGTTGTCGGGAGGGCGGCCGGTACGACGGGCGGCATGCCAGCGTTGCCATGGGTAACGTAGGTGCGAGTCCCGACCATTTCCCCGTTCCATCCATTGAAAGCATCGCGAATGACTCGGGCGTTTCTTGCTTGGTCCCACAGTTCGCTGAAGGCAGCATAGTCTACTGTCGGCGGTCCGCCTTTATTCCGCTGGAAGCTGAAGTTATAACATTGGATCTGGGTGAGGTCGGCGAGGCGGAGGTATTGTTTGGTCGAAGGGTGCTGTTTATAGACGTTGGCATAGTGCGTCATTTTATAAAAAGCCCGGCTTTCCAGGGACATTTTTTCTATATCACCGCCGATGACAGTATTCTTGCGGTCGCTCCCAAAGGCCTGAGCTCCGGGGTTGCTGGAGGTAGTGATGATGCGGATTTCACCGGGTTTCAGGCGAATGACTTTCTTAGTTGGGTTGGTGGTGCCATTGGTGCCGGCGACGATGCGGAAAGAGAACTGGCGGTTGTCTTGGTCGCCTTCGCCGATGACGACGTCGCCGATCGCAACGGAAGTCCTTCCCTTGATGGGACCGATCATTGCTTTATAGGGCAACGTTGAATCTGTCGGCCAATTTGCAGGAAAAGGGATGATGGGGCCGCCAAATTTAGGTTGAAGCGTATTGGTGCTAAGTTCCGGATGGGTAGCATCGTAGTAGGGGAATGGTTGCTTGGTGATGTCGTAAACATAACCGGTCTGGAATAAGGCGGGAATCAGCGTGGTAAAAGCCGGACCTACGGAGCTCTTAATAGCGGTCGGCTGGGAAAAGAAGTTTTTGAACGGAGTGACAAGGCTGTCGGCATAAAACCCTTCGCTGCTGTAATATTGTTGGCTTAATGCGCTGAAGGTGAAGATATACGGTACGCTCGCCCCGTTGGATTCCATGGCGATACCTTCGAATTCAATGGCACAG
>CAINMU010000120.1 GCA_903850885.1 uncultured Opitutia bacterium
AGGTCTCAGCAGTCAGGTATCAGGTTCAGGTGTTCAGCACCAGGTACAGGTTCAGGACCCGCACCCGTGCCCGTACCTGATAACCCGTACCCGATACCCGACTGCTGAGACCTGAGACCCGAAGAAGTATCCCCCAGCAAACTATCCGGTCTCCCTATGCTGCCCCCTTTGAGCGCTGTATCTCCCCTTGTCCCCGTATCACCTTGCCCATGTGTCCCCTCGCGTCTACGCGAGTATATCGCGTACGACGCGCCCATGCACATCAGTCAGGCGATAATCGCGGCCTTGGAAGCGATAGGTGAGGCGTTCGTGGTCGAAGCCCAGCAGGTGCATGATGGTGGCCTGTAGGTCATGGACGTGGACCTTGTCCTTCACGCCCGCGAAGCCCATCTCGTCGGTCTCGCCGAACTGGAAGCCGCCTTTTACGCCGCCGCCGGCCATCATGAGGGTGAAGCAATCCGGGTAATGGTCGCGGCCGAGCACTTCGCTGGCTGCCGTCCGGCCTTCGCGGAAAGGCGTGCGACCGAACTCGCCGCCCCAGACGATCAAGGTATCGTCAAGCAATCCGCGTTGTTTGAGGTCGTTGATAAGCGCGACGGTCGGCTTATCGGTCGCCGCCATCTTCTTGGTGAGGCCTTCTTTGATGCCAGTTTCTTTTCCCGTACCATGGAAATCCCACCCCCAGTCGAAGAGGTGCACGAAGCGTACGCCTTTTTCGACGAGTCGGCGCGCGAGTAGACAATTATTGGCGAAACTGGATTCGCCGGGCTTGGCGCCATAGGCCTCGAGCACGCTCTGAGGCTCTTTGGAGATATCCATGACTTCGGGCACGCTGGTCTGCATGCGGAAGGCCAGTTCGTATTGCGCAATACGCGTGACGGTCTCGGCATGTCCGAGTTCGTCTTGTTGGCGTTGGTTGAGGTCTTTGAGCGCATCGAGGGTGGCGCGACGGAGATTGCGCGTCATGCCCGGTGGATCATTGGCGAAAAGGACGGGGTCGCCTTTGCTGCGGCATTGGACGCCTTGATAGACCGAGGGGATGAAGCCGCTGCCCCAGCATCCTTGGCCGCCGCTGGGTTGCGTGCCACTGGAAATCATCGTCACGAAACCCGGAAGATCTTGGTTCTCGGTGCCGAGTCCATACGTAGCCCATGAACCCATCGACGGACGACCTTGGCGCGCATGGCCGGTGAAGAGTAGGAGTTCGGCGGGCGCGTGATTGAACTGATCGGTATGCATCGCTTTCACGAGCGTGATGTCATCGGCGACGGTTTGGAAGTTAGGCACCGCATCACTCATCCATAGTCCGCCCTTGCCGTATTGCTTGAACGTCCGCGGGGTGCCCATGAGTTTGGGTACGCCGGTGGTGAATGCAAAGGTACGGCCCTTGAGGAAGGAGTCCGGGCAGTTCTCCGCGTTACGTTTCACGAGCTCTGGTTTATAATCGAAAATATCAAGATTGGGCGGACCGCCTGACATGTGCAGGTAGATGACCCGTTTGGCTTTGGCTTTAAAATGCGGCTTCTTAGGCGCGAGTGGATTATCCTGGGCCGTGGGCGCGGCTTCGCCTTTGAGCGCATGCAGGGCGATGGCACCGAGGCTGAATTGGCCGACGCTGCTGAGGAAATGACGACGGGTCTGAAGTCGTAATTCAGCTTCACGGATGGGATGGAGCGGGGGCATCTGACGGAAAGGGTTAGGGGTGGGGGTAGTCTGTTTGGCTCAGCGGCGCATGAGGAATTCGTCGAGGTTCATGATGACGCCGGCGACGGCCGTCCAGGCGGCGAGGGTCGCGATGTCCGCACTTTTGTCGGCCGGCCCGAGTGGATCCGTCGCCATCTTCAGGGCGAGTGCGGCGTCAGTCTTATACTTCGCGACGGACTTCGCGAGCAGGCTTTTCAAGGTCGCAAGTTCATGGGCGTCCGCGGCACGTGAAAGGCAAAGAGAGAACGCGAACTGCAGCCGAGCTTCATCGGTCGAGCCGCCTTCTTTGAGTAGGCGACGGGCGAGTCCTTGACTGGTCTCGACGAACACGGGATCGTTGAGCGTGACGAAAGCTTGCAAGGGGGTGTTGGAGCGTCCGCGGCGGACCACGCACGTCTCACGGTTTGGCGCGTCAAAGGTCGCAAAGCTCGGGTAGGGGGTGCTGCGTCGGGTATCCGTGTAGAGGCTACGACGATAGCGATCTTCGCCGGTGCTGGTCGTCCAGTCCCCGGAACTTCCGAAAGCGATGGTGAGCCCGAGGTTCGGTCGGCTTGGGCGAACCGGTGCGCCGTACATCTTGGAGCTTAAGAGGCCGCTGACGGCGAGCGCTTGGTCGCGGAGCAGTTCACCCGAAGGCCGAAAGCGCGGTCCACGGGCGACGAAGCGGTTGTCCGGATCCAGTTCATTGAGCTTCGCGCTACTGGCGGAAGTCTGGCGGTAAGCGCGGCTGTTCAGGAGGAGGGTGATGATATGTTTAATATCCCATCCGCTTTCTGTCAGTTCGGCCGCCAACCAGTCCAACAGCTCGGGGTGGATGGGTAGGTCGCCTTGGCTGCCGAATTCTTCGCTGGTCCGAACGATCCCGACACCAAAGACTGTTTCCCAGAGCCGATTGACGGTCACGCGGGCGGTCAGCGGATTCTTGGGGCTGACGATCCAGCGCGCGAAGCCCAGGCGGTTCTTCGGAAAAGATTCATCCCAGGCGGAAAGATTCTTGGGCACGCCTTCGTTGACCTCGTCGCTGAGTGCCTGCCAGTTACCGCGTAATTGAATGAAGGTCTTGCGACGTTGGGCGGCGGGCAGGTCCTGCATGATCGGAACCGTCACCGGCTTGGAGTCGGCGATTTTCTTCTTCAGTTCATTGGCCGCCTGTCGTTCCGCTTTGGTCGCCGGCGAAATGTTGCGGACGTAATAATCGGTCAGAAGTTTTTTCTGCGCCGGGGTGCGTTTGTCTATCGGGGCAGCCAGGGCGGTCTTGAGTCCTTTCTCGGTGAGCTTCGGATCCTTGGCCAGCCATTCGTCGAAGCCCGCCAGCCAAGCTGGATTCGGCTTTTTAAAAACGGCTTCGGCGACGACGGCGTCCTTCATCCATTGGTCGCGTTGAGCTTTGACGCCCGGCGGATAGATTTCGTGCAATGGCACTTCATCCTTTTTGTCGCTATCCGCGCTTTGGTTGAGGAAGGCGTAAGACTGGAAATATTCCGCGTTGGTGATGGGGTCATACTTATGCGTGTGGCATTGGGCGCAGGCCATCGTGGTGCCCATGAAGATCGCATAGGTAGTATTGACGCGGTCGATGACGGCGGCGTTACGGAACTCTTCATCGCTCGTGCCGCCTTCGTTCTGGGTCATCGTGTTGCGGTGAAAAGCCGTCGCGATAATCTGCTCTTCTCTGGGGTTGGGTAGCAGGTCGCCCGCCATCTGTTCGACGATGAATTGATCGAACGGTTCATTTTTATTCAGAGCTTTGATCACCCAATCCCGGTAGGCCCAGATTTCACGACCCGGGTCGCTGGGGTAGCCGGCGCTGTCGGCGTAGCGGGCGAGATCGAGCCACTGGCGCGCCCAGTGTTCACCGTAGGCGGGTTTGGCGAGATAGGAGGAGACGATGTCTTCGTGCTTAGCTGTCGAGAACTTCGTGATTTCCTCTGGCGTCGGCGGTAAGCCGGTCAGGTCGAGGGCGATGCGACGTATGAGGATATTTTGCGGAGCTTCAGGGGACCACGAAAGTTTTTCCGGTTGTTGCCGTTCGGCGAGGAAGGCGTCGATAGGGTTGGCTTCGGTGTTCTTGGGTACCGTTGGCCGAACCACCGGTTCGTACGACCAATGACGTCCCCAAGGCGCGCCTTGTTTGATCCATTCCTTGAGGAGTGCGATTTGCGCCGGCGAAATAGTTTTGTGCTGCTTCGGCGGCGGCATCACTTCCTCGGGGTCCTGGGCTTCGAGTCGCTTGATGAGTTCGCTCTGTTCGGGCTTGCCGGTCAGGATCACGTAATCGCCTTTACGATCGCGCTTCGCGTCCTGCTCGTCGTCGAGGCGCAGTTTTGCTTTTCGGGCTTTCTCGTCTGGGCCGTGGCAGGCGATGCAATTCTCGGAGAGTATCGGGCGAATCTGTCGGCTGAAATTAATCGGTTCAGCTGAACAGTGAGCGGCGAGGAAGACGCCGAGAAAGAGGGTGGCCTTGGGAGGCATGGAGATAAGACAGTCAGCGAAGCAGGGGTGTTCCGCTGGTAGGCCTATAAATGAGACCTTCGATCATCGGATTTCAACCCCAACCTCGGCCGAGAGACCGCCCTTATGCTGTCTTTTTCCGCTTCGGGTGTTTTCAGCGATCGGCTTTCAGGGTGGCGATCGACTGCGGGACTTGCGTCAGGGAGTGGGAACTCTCGTCCTCGAGGTAGTAGTGCTTCACGCCGGCCTTCTTGGCGGCGGCAATAATGGCGGCCTGGTCGAGCTGGCCCGTGCCCAGGGTGACATCGTTATCGGAGTCATATTTATGCCCCCAGATGCGGGGAAGTCCTTTGCGGACATCCTTCACGTGCATGAGCGGGATGCGGGCGCCGTATTTCTCGAAGAGTGCGACCGGGTCGGCTCCAGGGAGATAGGCCCAGAGCACGTCGAGTTCGAAGCTGACGTCTTCCGGCCGGGTCTGCTCCATTAGGAAATCATACAATGTGCCTTGGCCTTCGGCGACGAATTCCATGCCGTGGTTGTGGAGGCAGAAGGTTAGGCCGTGTTTTTCGCGGAGTAGTTTGCCGATGGTATTCATTTCGGCGGCGCGCTGGGCGGCTTCGGTCTTGTCGAAGGGCTTCTTGCCGCTGGGAAGCGAGACGCGTACGAACTTCGCCCCCAGCGTCTTGGCGATGGCGGCTACTTCGTCGGTCTTTTTGAGGGCATCGCCATATTGGCAACCATAGGAGGAGCAGCTGATGCCGCGTGCGTCCATGAAGGCGCGGATCTTGGTGGGTTCTTGTCCGAAGAGATTGGACATCTCGATATCGGTGATGCCGAAGGCCTTTACTTTATCGAACGTGCCGGGCATGTCGGCTTTGAACTCGTTGCGAAAGGTATAAGATACGATGCCCGGAGTGTGATCGAGCAATGGAGCGGCGACGGCAGTGGCGAGGGACAAGAGTAGGGCGAGGAGGCGGGGCATCTTAGGAAGAAGAGTATGGAGTATTGAGGTTGGAGTATAGGCCAGAGTGCTGGGTAGGGATGACCGGCCCGGTCATCCGCGAGGGTGCCAACCGCCACCACCTACCTATTGTGCTTCTCGAGGATCTTCTTCAATTCCGCCGGGTCGGCGTCGGGGCGAAGGTGTCTCATGATGAACTCGAGGTCACGGGTGCCGCGGGCGACGGTCGGCTCGATGCCGGTGCCTTCACCGTAGTCATTCCAGGTGGCGATCTGCACAATCGGTGCGCCACTCTTCATGGCTTGTTCGAAGGATTGGGCGAAGGTCGCGCCGTCGCGGTAATCGATGAAGCCGTAGGTCTTGCCGGCGCCCGCTTGCGCATAGAAATCACGATAGCCTGGGAAGGCGACGGCGACAGTGGGTCGTCGCTCCTTGGTGCTGTTACTGTAGAGCTCAGCGAGTTCGGCTGTCCATGTGGCCTCACCGACTGTTTTTCCTTCGCTGACGGGTATCCAGGCGAAGGCTCCATCGATGTCTGGTTGCTGGCGGAGGTGGGGCAGGGCGAAGGTGAGCGGATTATTTTTAAGCGTCGACCGGATCGCGGACCATTCTGGGCCGGAGAGGAATTGTGGGCCAAAGATAAGGAGCACTGGACGACCAGAGATGCGGATGTAAGCGGCGTCGCTAAACCAATGCCTGTCGGCCCAGGCGAACGAAGTCGCGACCCTCGCGACGGCTTGGGCTCGGGACAGTTTCTGTTCTTGGATGAAGCGCTGTCCCGGATTGTCTTCGATACAAAGCGCGAACTTCAGGCCAGCTTTCTTGAGTTCCGCGATGAGCAGCTGGGTGTTCCGATGAATCATCGCGTAGTCGGCGAAGCCCTCGACGCCATTCCAATCGATGATGGCGCCGTCGATACCAGCGGCCTTTATCAAGGCGACTTGGGCGTTGATGACGTTGGGGTCGGACGAATCGTAAGGCCCGAGCAGAGGTCGGTCGTGGGAAGCCAGCACTCCTTGTTCGGGGTCGAGTTTCCCCATGGTCCAATGCCAGCCCCAGTGGCCGCTAACGGCTTTGCTTTCGAACCATGGCATCACGTGGACTAGGACGAGTGGGCGTTCGGGCGCAGGGGTGGAGCAGGAGCAAGCAAGCCACCCGGAGGTGATTGCTATCAGGATGCTGCCAAAACGCATGGGGGCAGTACACCGATGTCCGTCGCTGCGTTCAATCTCCAAGCAGATGGCCTCGTTGTTTTTAAATGGGTCGTGATGGAGCGATTTAAACGCCCAGCCTCTACTGTCCGAAAAAATCGACGGATGATGGACTTCGCCGTTTTTTTACTCATGTTGGCACCGATATGAACCTTACGGTCAGACGTTCCGGGGAGCGCGGGCAAGCCGACCACGGCTGGCTGGTGGCCCGTCACAGCTTCAGTTTCGCCAACTATGATGACCCCGAGCATAGGGGCTTCCGCTCTTTACGGGTGATCAACCAGGATATCGTGGCTCCCGGCATGGGTTTCCCGACGCACGGTCATAAGGATATGGAAATATTTACCTATGTGCTCGAAGGTGCCTTGGAGCATCGCGATAGCATGGGTAACCATGCGCAACTGAAGCCTGGCGAAATTCAAGTGATGAGCGCCGGCACGGGCGTGAAACACAGTGAGTTCAATCCCTCAAAGTCCGACCGTCTTCATCTTATCCAGATCTGGATTCAGCCAGACCGCGCGGGTTTGAAGCCCCGTTATGCCGAATGGACGCCGACGCCCAAGCAACTCGAGTCGCCCAAGGTGCTCATCATCTCGAACGATGGACGAGAAGGCTCGGCGCACATCAGCCAGGATGCGGACGTGTATCGCGTGAAATCTAAGTCCGTTGGAACGATCTCGCATGACATGCGAGCGGGCAGGGGCCTTTGGTTCCAGTTGATTGGTGGCGAAGTCGAGATCGATGGCGTGAAACTTTTGCCGGGAGATGCGGTCAGATCGGAAGACACCGGTTGATACGCTTTTAACTCCACCG
>CAINMU010000121.1 GCA_903850885.1 uncultured Opitutia bacterium
CAGGACGAAGACGTCGCCGGCGATGGCGAGTTCCAGCGTGGCTGGAAACGCCAGATCATGGCCGTGCGCACCGGACGTCCGTTCATCTCGCCGGAGATCGTCCGCGATGCCGCGACCCTGATGCGCTGCAAGCCCGAGAACTATCCGCTATTCTTCTTAGACTACGAAGGCACGCGCTGCGCCCTGCCCTCGGCGGCGGGATGTCGTCCGTATGGACAGGTCGCGTTCCAGTGGAGCTGCCACGTCATCGATAATCCTGGGGCGTCGCTTCGACACGTCGAGTGGCTCGACACCGAGAACGACAATCCCAACCTCGGCTTCCTCGAATCCCTGCGCAAGCTCCTTGGCGAGCAAGGCACCATCTACCATTGGGCCGACTACGAGGTCGTCGTCACCCAGGAACTCGCCGACGAAATCCGCGGCGACAAATCCAAGGCCGAACTCGTCTCGTGGGTGGATCGTAATTGGGGCACGAACGCCAAAGCCAAGAAGATCGCCGTCAAGAGTGAGCGCTGTCTCGACCTCCTTGAGATCTCGCGCGGGCATTTCTACGATCCGGCCATGATGGGAAGCCATTCCATCAAGAAGGTCCTTCCTGTCGTCTGGAAGAACCCCGCCATCCAGAAACTCTTCCCCAAGTACGCGCAGGACCAGCACGGCCAGCCTGTGAAGAATCCTTACGACGCCCTACCCGCCCTCACCCTGCAGGATTCCAAGGATAACGCCCTCGATCTTTCCAAGTTCGACGAACTCGATGTCGTCAAGAACGGCCCCGGCGCCATGCTCGCCTACGAGCACATCCGTTATGGCCTCGCCGCCTCAGACCAGGCCGTCCGCAAATCCATGCGCCGCCAGCTCATGCGCTATTGCGAACTTGATACTGCAGCGATGGTGATGGTGTGGAGGCATTGGCTCGGCTAAGCAGAGCAGAGTTGACCAGTTGATCGGTTGGCCAGTTGGCAAGAACGAGGCGGGTTAACTTAGGTTCAGGACTCTACAGGTAAGGCCTAACCCCGCGTTCGGCCCAGGCTCGGACATGGAAGCCCCGGAAAGCCCGAAATAGACTTGCTCCAATAACTCTTTTATAAGAAATAATCAGTATGCGAAAACTACTGCTAACCATACTCTTGCTCTCGCCGCTAGCCTCCATGGCGGACACCGTCAACATCTTCGGCGCCAACCGATGGTCGCGCATCGATAGCCACACAATCATCGTCTATCGGGGCACCAAGGCAATTTGCTTAGTGAAGACTTGGGGCTTCATCTACACGAGCTCCCAGATACGCTTCACGGACGATTTCATTAGCAGTTTCGACAAGATGATCATCGACGGAGACGTCGAAGACATCCGGGAAGTCAAGAGGCTCTGAGGAATGGCGCTCCCCACCTTCGGGGATCGAGGGCCATTTGACATACAGCCTGCCGTGGGCACACCGTTGCCTACCCTCATGATTCCCCCCTTCCCTGCCTCCCCTACCCCGATCGCCGACCCGGCTGCCCTCGCCACGCTCATGCTAAGCCGCGGCAAGTACTTCGTGCTGTCTCGAGTGGATAAATCCATGCAGGCAGAACCGGGCAACCTTCCGATCACGCTCAACTACGCGGGAGCAGTCCGCGGCAGCACCCCTGATAGTCGCTACTTCCTCATCGAGGTCTTCGGCACCACCGAAGAATTCGAGACCACCGAGGACGTCGTCGTCGGACATCGAGTCATCAGCCTGGAAGAACTCATGAAAGCCACTTTCTTCCCCGACTTCGCGACCATGCAGCAGTCGTCTTCCGACAATTATACCGACATCGAGTCGCTTAACCTCGAGTAAACCAATAAAATGGGCCTGACCCCGTATTCGGCCAGGCTCAAGTTTCAGCCCAAAAAATGAACAACGTGATCAAAAGAAGGAAGATGCCGAGACACCCCTGCGGCTTAGGACTCGGACTCGGTGCTATTTCCTGAAGAAGAGCATCCGGGATACGGGTGCGCGACGAGTCGACACCCCTCCCCGCATGAAACGGGGGCTCAAAAGTACGAAAAACACGGCGTAAATTCTGGGCGCCCGCAGATGTTCCGGAAGAAAGGAACGCCGGGTCGTAAGCGGCGCGGAGCATCGGCTCGCTCAATACGTTGAAGGCAACCTGGATCGCGGCCATCGGCCGATCAGTCACAGGAAAATCGAGAGGATTACTCGAAGCGATGTGACGATACGCCGCGACGATTTCCTCCTGACTGGCGTACACCGGGACGCGCAGTAGCTTGTAATAACCCTTCGGGTCGCGCGGATGATTAACCACCTGCCGGGGCAAAGAAGCCTCTTCCGTATCATCTTCACAGTGACGCACCTGGGGACGATGACTCGCCGCCGAACCGGAATCATAGGCCGCACGTAAGGTCGGATAACCCAATACGGTAAATGCCTGTTCCACGGCCTTCCTGGCAAACTCCATACCTGGGCCTTCGGTAGCCTTGAGGGCAGCCTTGTGAGCGGACTCGACCTGACCGGGAGTCGCGTCCGGCGATACGCCGAGCAAAGTATAGTATTCGTTCTGATCACGTTCCGACATGAGATGACTGTAAGTTCTTCAGCGGAACGAGCAAGCGGGTAAGCCGCAAGACGCTGGCGGTGTCCTTAGAGCGAAATGCCGGCCATCATCGCGTATTGGGTGATGCGCATCCAGTTCTTCATGCCATGGCGGAAGTAGTGGTCGGTGCCGACCACTTCCTTGGAGCGGATCAGTTCACGCAGGCGGGCGTCATCGATATTCTCGTAGATGTAGGCGCCTTCCCGGGCCACGTGGATGGGAGTCGTGAAAGAATCAGGCAGCGGCGGAGTGATCGGCTGGCTGGCGGGCGCAGGCTGGCTGGCGGGGGTGTTATTGAAGTCGCCGGTCGTCTTCGTCTGGGGCTTGGAAGCCGGGACATCATCACGGCCCTTCTGGAACAAGCCGGCAGAAAGGTAAGGCTGGGTCAGGTCGAAGAGCAGCTCCACCAGCTCGTCTTTCTCGATGATGTTACGGAAGACCGCGTTATCCAGGCGGCCGAGCTGGATGACACCCATCCCGTTGGGCACCGGGTACCAGCGGACCGGGATGCTATGCAGGCCTTCCTTGGCTAGGATCGCCTCATCGAACTGCCCGTCCCTGGGGCGATACGGACCCGTGATGACACCGACCGCGTGGAGGTTATGGTTCTCGCTCTCCAGGTAGATGTAGTCCCCCACCTTGGCCTCATGGGCCATGCGCCAGATCTGCGCGCCAAACTGGGCGCCCATGCCCTCGAACAGGGAGGTCTCCTTACCTTGGGCCGTGGCCTCCTTAACGTCCATGCCCCGGGGGTCGAAGGCTGCCAGCGAGAAGCTGTAGGTCCCGTTGGCCAGGTGCCGGTCAGCCGTGGGGGAAATGCCGAAGTCCTGAGGGATGCCTCGTCCCGCCTTCGCGAACCAGATGCGTGAGTGGAAACCGCCCTCAGCCTTCATGTAATGCGTAGCCATACCCGGAGGTATGCCTAATCACCTAGAATTTCAAGAGGTCATCTTATCGAAGAACACTTGAAAGAAACTGGATTTAGGCGGTCAGGTAAGGCCGCCACCAAGAGCGAAGGCCTGGCACGCAAGACTACTCAGATTGGCCGTGCGGATGCGCATCTTTTCCTGCGTCCAGCGCCCCATGGCAAGATCAGTCAGTGGTGGATTGATCACGGGCTGCAGGTTATTTGCGCCATCGCGGTAGGTAACTTGTACATTACCGATAGACTGATGCACCGGGGTATTGCCCTGCACGATGTAGGAAAGGTGAATCTCACTGACCTTGGGAACAATGGGTCCCGTGGGCGTGGCCTGATAGCGGTCGATCGTCGCGAAGAATGCGCGCCATCGGTATTTCTGAAGATCCTTAGGACTTAGAGTCAAGGCGCCGAGCGTAGACGTGATCTGCTCATTAACTGGAACCTTATACCCCGGATCCGAAATCATCCCGCGTGTAACAGCCAGCACTTCGGACCATTCTAGCCCCTGACTGCAAAGCTCCATGAGTTTAAGGGCTGCACGTTGAAAACCGTGCTCCAAGGAGTTAGTAACCTGGTCGCCAACTGAACAGCGATGCATCGCGGATTCACAGATCCGGGCGATGTCCTGAACGCAGGATCGTCGGGTAACAGGATCTTCAAGTTTCTTGGCAATGAAGGCAGCCAGCAAAAGAGGTCGGCAGATCTTAGCATTGAGGATGCGGAGGCCGCGCAAGAAGCCATAGTTACCATCCGCAGTGCACAGATCCTTGTATGATTCGAAACCAAACTCGAGGTCATTGCAGAATGTGTTGATGCGATCAGGATGCGAGATTTGAGCATCCGGATGATCCGCCGGCAGACGGGCGGCAAGGTCTTTTCGGAACCAATCCTTATAATAAGTATAGACCTTAGACTTACCAATGAAGACTCGTTGGGCATTCCAGTAGTAGCGCAGGAAATCAATTCGGTCCGAGGAATCATCGATCCGCC
>CAINMU010000122.1 GCA_903850885.1 uncultured Opitutia bacterium
GACTCATCGGGCGGAAGGTAAGGATTGGGCGGGGGCGGCTGGCTTGATCGCAGGGGCGGTCGCGGTGCGTTGCGAAAAGTTCGCGACTCCGGTGGAAACGGGGTTGGTCGACTTAGTGATCAACGAAGGGATGAAGCCGATGGTCAGGGAGGCGGCGAGGAGGACGCTCGCGGCGATGCGTTCGATCCAATTGATATCGCCGAAGGGAGCGGTTTCCAAGCGACGTGCCAGACCGTCTGACATGGGCCCGAAGAAGGTAGCGGCAACCGCCCGTAAAGCGTAGATGGCAGAAATAATAACAGTCGATGCGACGATGGCTTGGATCCAGAGAGGTTGGGCGCGCAGGGCGAGGAAGACGCCGACTTCTCCCCAGAAATTTCCGAAGCCAGGCAGGCCGATCGATGCCATCGTCGCGGCGATAAAGAAAGCGGCAAGCACGGGGGTGCGAGAGGCCAGACCGCCCATTTCCTCTAGGCGATACGTGCCAGCGCGTTGACGTACCGCATTGGCGAGCAGGAAGAGGGCGGCGCAGGATAAACCGTGAGCAACCATCAGGAAAGCGGCGGCGTCAAGTCCGGCAGCTTTGCCGGAGGCGCCGCAGACCCAGATGCCAAGGAAGATGGGGCCCATGTGCGCCACCGAACTCCAGGAGAGCAGTTGTTTAAGGTCGCGCTGTGTCAGGCAAATCAGGCCAACGATAAAGACATTGCCTACGGCTAACCAGAGGAACCAAGAGCCCAGGGTGCCTTGGCTGATGTTCAGGCTGCTTAAGCCCAGAAGGATGATGCCATAGATACCGAATTTTTTAAGCGCACCAGCGTGCAGCATCGAGACCGGCGTCGGGGCGGCGGAATAACCAGGGGCGGCCCAAGAGTGAAAGGGAAAGAGCGAGGCCAGTGTTCCGAGTCCGAATAGGACCAGGGCGCCGGTAGCGGCAGGAATGTTTTTCGCCGTGCCCAAACTATCGGCGACATTGACGAAAGTCGCATTGGCAAAGGAGAGATTGGCTGCGTCCAGCGCGATGAGGATGCCGGCGAGGGAGGCCATCGCGCCAGCGGTAAGGTAAATCGCCATCTGCATGGCGGCCGGCCGACGTCCTTCGCCGCCCCAGAAGAGCGTCAGGATGAAAGTCGGAATGAGTGCGAACTCGTGGAAGAAATAAAACCCAATCAAGTGGTCGGTCGCAAAGACACCGAGCGTACCGCCGAGCATGAAAAGAATGAGGCCAAGGTAGGTGTTACGTGCCTCGACATCTTGGGTAAGCGCCTTGATCCCGGCAGCCAGACCGATGAGCGATGTCATGGCCAAAAGCGGCGCACCCAGTCCGTTCAAAGCGAAACCAAAGCCCCAAGGGCCGTCGGCGCGGAATTGCAAAGGCGAAGTGGCATCATTGGTCCAGAGGACGAGCAGCCAGGGGGCGATCACGGCTGGAAGGGCGAAGCCGGTGAAGGCAAAGCCAGAAGCAAAGCTCCGTGGGAGGGAGCGTCCGGCGATGAGGATCAGGCCGATGAGAACAGGTGCGGTGATCGCAACTTGCAGGAGGGTGGCAGGAAAAGTGTCCATGGGTTAGCGGGCGATGAGGAACCAGGCCAAGAAAAGTGTCCCGAGTACGATCCAGAGGGCGTAGCCGCGGGTTTGGCCGCGATGGAAAGATCGACCGGTGAAGTAGCCAAGGACTGCGGGTACGCCGCCGGCGATCCAGCGCACGGCGACTCCATTGATTAGGAGCAAGTCGAGAAAAGCGATGAACTCCGCCAAGCGACGTTGGATGCTGTCGATATACCAGCGATACAGGCCGTCCATCCAGCGGTGTTCGAGGAGGTGATAGGTGCGAGGAGATAAGAGCTGCAGGGCGTCCTTGCCTCGGGTGATACCATAAAATTTTAAGGCGCCACCGAAGCCGAGGAGCAGCGCGAGTAGTCCGACGATGGAAGCGGGCGCGGTAAGGTGGAAGGCCATCTCTTCGAGTGGCTTCGCGACCACCCCGAGCGCGGAGGCGGGGATGAGCGAGTGGGCCAAGAAGCCTCCGGCGATGGAATAGACCAATCCAAGCACGACAATCGGAAGAGTCATCGTCCAAGGAGATTCGTGAGCGTGCTCGGCCGCTTCGGAGTTGGCTTCGCCGAGGAAGACCAGGCGGATCATGCGGCCGCTGTAGAGGCAGGTGGCCAGGGCGGCGATGGAGAGAAACGCGAAGATTGCGAAGTTATGTTCGTGCGCCGCTTCGATGATCGCATCTTTGGAATACCAGCCCGCGAAGAAAGGCACCGCGCAATTAGAAAGCGTCGCCGCAATGAACGTCGCGGCGGTGAGCGGCATCTTCTTCAGCAGGCCGCCCATCTTGAGCATATCTTGTTCGTGATGGCAGCCGTGGATGACCGAGCCGGCGCCCAAGAAGAGCGCAGCCTTGAAGAAGGCATGCATTGCCATATGCAACACGGCGAGGTCAGGGCGACCAAGGCCCAGCGCGCAACCCATGATGCCCAGGTGGGCGAGGGTGGAGTAGGCGAGGGATTTTTTAATATCAGTCTGAGCCAGGGCACAAAGACCGGCCAAGGCGGCCATGCCGGCTCCGGAAATCGCCATCAAGTTCAGGACATCGGCGGCGAGCATGAAGTGCACGCGGGCCATGAAGTAAACGCCAGCGGCCACCATGGTCGCCGCGTGGATCAAGGCCGAGACCGGAGTCGGGCCCGCCATCGCGTCCGTCAGCCAGACGTGAAGCGGGAACTGGGCTGACTTACCGAGGAAGCCGCACATCAGCAAGGCGCCCAAAATGACGGGGAAGCCGCCGACGGGTTTGAGCTGGGCGAGTTCCGAAAAGTTGAGCGTGCCGTAGAGCGAGAGACACATCGCGATGCCGAGGATGAAGCCAAGGTCGCCGACTCGGTTTGTGATAAAAGCCTTACGAGAGGCCGCCGCCGCATAATCCTTGTCGAAATAATGGGCGATGAGCATGTAAGAACTGAAACCGACGAGCTCCCAGAAGATGAAAGTCATGAGCAGGTTGTCGGCGACAACGATGCCCAGGATGGAGAACATGAAAATCGACAGCCCGGCGAAGAAGCGTCCGCGGGCTTCGTCTTCTTGCATGTAGCCGACGGAAAAGAGGTGAATCCAGGCGGCCACGAAGGATACGACGAAAAGCATCAGACGTGCGTTCGCGTCGAGCAGGTAGCCGAAGCCGAGCGAAATATCGCCGAACTTAGCTAGCTCGATATGCCAGGTGACATCGCCGCCGGTTAATAAAACCTTGAGCGCCAGACCGGCGATCGTGAAGGCGGTGGCGGTGGAGAACCATGCGGCAATCGCGCCCTGCCGACGCAGGAAAAGGGCCGAGAATGCGGCGGCAAAGAGGGGGAGGAATAAAATCCAGTGAAGATAGTGGGCCATCGGGAGACTTAGTCGCGCAGGGTGTTGAGGGCGTCGGATTGGACGGTGCCGCGACGACGAAAGAGAGCCACGATCAACGCGAGGCCGACTGCGACTTCCGCAGCGGCGACGGTGATGACGAAGAAGACCAAGACAGCGCCATCCATCGTGCGGTTAAAGCGCGAGAAGGCCACCAGTGCGAGGGTGGCGGCGGCGAGCATGAGCTCGAGGCACATATAAACCACCAAGAGATTACGACGAACGAGGACGCCGGTGAGGCCGAGCACAAAGAGCAGCCCCGCTAAGATAAGGTGATGGGCGAGAGAGGTGTTTTCCATGGCGGAAATTAAGCGTTATCTTCTTTGGCGTCTTTACTCAGCGAGACGACGCCGACCAGGGCGACGAGCAGGAGGAAGCCGGCGATTTCCAGGGGCAGAAGGTATTTGGTATAAAGGAGGCGACCGAAAGATTTGGCGGAAGTCGTAAACTCGGCCGGATTGATTGACAGTTCGGGCGGGGTCGGACCAGCAAGGGTTTGGGGGACGGCTCCGGACCAGTGGAAAAGCCACAGCACGCCGGCGCCCAGAAGGAAGAAAGCCGCCAGACCGATCGCCGCGGTTTTCCAAGGATAGGTGCCTTCAGGGTCATCCGTATTCAAAAGCATGATGATGAATAAAAAGAGCACCATGACGGCGCCGGCGTAGACCAAGACCTGAAGGACGCCGAGGAAGTAGGCATCGAGCAGGAAGAACTCGGCGGCGACCCCGACCAGGGCGAGAATCATCCCCATGGCCGAAGTGACCGCATTGCGGCTGAGGACAAGGAGGAGGGCGGCACCGAGAGTCAGTGCTGCGAAGAACATAAACAGGCCGTCCGGCATATGGGGCAAAGGTAGGATGGGGGGACTTCTTGGAAAGGAGAAAACGAACCAAAGACCCCATTATTTCGAGTTTGTAGCCTTCCTGCTTCGGGGTAGCCAAAATGCTACATCGCCTCGGTGGCAAGGGATTATCTTAAGCACTATGCCGTACCAAGGGGAGGTGACGCCGCATAGTACAGGTGGGAAGCTGCTGAATGACCTCGCCCGTATCAAAAAGACCTGACCAGTCGGGGAAAAAGGCATCGGCTTCCGGTTCAAGGTCGACGTGGGTCAGGATGAGTTCTGAGCACCAGGGGAGTGCTTCGGCGTAGAGGGCGGCCCCTCCGGCGAGAAAAAGTTTTTTACCGGGCTCCACGGCGGCCGCTTCCAGCCAGTCGCGGGCAGTGATGACGCCCGGTGCAGAAAATCCGCTACGGCTTAAGACCACCGTCGTGCGACCGGGGAGAGGTCGGCCAATCGACTCATAAGTCTTACGTCCCATGAGCAGGACTTGTCCCAGGGTCGTGGCTTTGAAGAAGGCAAAGTCCTCGGGGATGCGCCAAGGTAGTTTATTATTAATACCAATCCCGCGGTTGCGGGCGACCGCGGCGATGGCGAGGAGAGGGCGACCGAGCTCCACGGGTTCAGATGGCGACCGGCGCCTTGATGCCTGGGTGAGGATCGTAGCCTTCGATGGCAATATCTTCGAACTTGAAAGCGAAGAGGTCTTTGACGTCTGGATTCAGCACCAACCGCGGGAGCGTCCGGGTCTCGCGGGAAAGTTGTAATTCGACCTGTTCAAGATGGTTGGAGTAGATGTGCGCGTCGCCGAAGGTATGCACAAAATACCCTAATTTAAGGCCCGTAACCTGTGCAATCATGGCCGTGAGCAGGGAGTAGCTCGCAATGTTGAAGGGCACGCCTAAGAAAAGATCGGCACTGCGTTGGTAGAGCTGGCAGCTGAGCCGGCCATCCGTCGAAACGTAAAATTGGAAAAGCGTATGGCAGGGCGGCAGGGCGACCTGATCGGCTTCTTGCGGATTCCACCCCGTGACAATCAGTCTTCGGCTGGATGGATTGCGGCGGATTTCTTCGAGGAGGCGTTTAATCTGGTCGACGCCATTTTCGGCATAGGTGCCGTCGGCCAGTTTCGTCGCGCCGAAGCGGCGCCATTGGTGACCGTACACCGGACCGAGATCGCCTTCTGGCCGACCGAACTTCGCACACTGCTCGGCGGTGGCCCATTCGTTCCAAATCGAAACACCGCGTTCCGTCAGCCAGGCATTTTGCGTACTGCCGGAGAGAAACCACAGCAACTCATGCGTGATCGACTTCATGTGCACTTTCTTGGTCGTCAGGAGGGGAAAGCCTTCCGCGAGGTCGAAGCGAAGTTGGGCGCCAAAAATACCGATCGTCCCGGTGCCCGTCCGGTCGCGCCGGATTTCACCCTGCTGCCGAACATGGCGAAGCAAATCGAGGTACGCCTTCATGGGGTTCGGTTATTCTCCGTAAAGGACCTATCGCAACACGGAAAGCCACGGGTTGGCTAACCTTTCGCCCTTGCCTCCCTGCCTCCTCGAAGACACCCCTTTGGGGAGCCATCCATGAGCGAAAAGCCCGACCTCAACGCCATTTCTCACGACCTCTTTGCGGTTCGTAAGGAGAAACTCGCCCAACTGCGTGCCGCCGGGGAAGACCCTTACCGTGCCGAGTGGAATCAATCCCACGTCTCGACCGATTGCCCAGGACTCTTGCCCGAGGGTGTCGAAGAAGGCCCGGAGGTCTCCGTCGCCGGTCGGGTCATCGCCCTACGGGTGATGGGTAAGGCAAGTTTCGTGAAGCTCTTGGACCGGGGCGGCGTGATCCAGACCTATTTTACGCGCGACGCCTTGGGCGACGCTTACGACACCCATTTCAAAAAAATGGTCGACCTCGGCGACTTCGTCGGGGTGCGCGGAAAACTTTTCCGGACTAAGACCGGTGAGGTCACCGTCCGGACCGCCGAATATCGCATGGTCTCCAAGGCGCTGCGTCCGTTGCCCGAGAAGTGGGCGGGCCTCACGGATGCCGAAAAAATCTACCGCCAACGCTACTTGGATCTCGTGGTGAACGAAGAGTCGCGTCGCCGCTTGTTCACCCGCAGCCGCGTCGTCGAATCAATCCGTAAGTTCCTGTGGAGCCGGCAATTCACGGAAGTCGAAACCCCCGCGTTGCATGCCATCGCCGGCGGTGCGGCGGCCCGTCCGTTTGAGACCCATTCAAACGCCCTCGATTGCGATTTCTACCTGCGCATCGCCCTGGAACTGCACTTGAAGCGCTGTTTGGTCGGCGGCATGGATCGGGTCTTCGAAATCGGGCGCGTCTTCCGCAATGAAGGCGTCTCGGTGAAGCATAGCCCCGAATTCACGATGTTAGAAGCCTACCAGGCTTATTCCGATTATCGCGGCATGATGGAGTTGGTGCGCTCGATGATCCAGAAAGTTTGCACCGACGTCCTCGGCACGACCGTCGTCACCCGCCCGGATGGCGTCGCCATCGAACTCGGCGGCGAATGGCGCGAAGCGAAATACAAAGATTTAATCTTGGAGCGGACGGGTGACGCCCAGTGGTTCTCCCGGACGAAGGAAGAAAAAATCGCCGCCTGTAAGAAGATGGACCTGCACGAGCCGCGGGCGGACTGGGAAGATTACGAAATCACCAACGAAATTTTCGGTAAGCTCATCGAGCCGACGTTGATTCAGCCGACGTTCGTGACGCATATTCCGAAGGAGCTCTGTCCTTTGGCCAAGGTGACGCTTGCCGACGACTCGACGATCGACGTCTTTGAATTATGCATCAACGGCCAGGAGATCGCTCCCGCTTATTCGGAACAAAACGACCCTGGCGTGCAGCGGGAGATGTTGCAGGAGCAGGCCGGTGCCGAGATGCAGAAGATCGACGAAGACTTCCTGCTGGCCCTCGAGCATGGCATGCCTCCGGCGGGTGGCCTCGGTATTGGTATCGACCGCTTGGTCATCCTGTTGACGGGTGCGGCTAATATCCGTGACGTTATTCTCTTCCCGACCCTCGGGCCGGAGAAACAATCCTAAGCAAACCCTTGCCCTGGTTCCTTCATCTCGCGTTCCGTCAGCTTTTCCCGCCCGGTAAGCGCTTTCCGGCCTTTGCTTCGGTCTCGATCTTAGGGGTAGGCCTCGGGGTGGCTTCTTTGCTCGTGGTGCAGACGGTGATGAATGGCTTTGGGGAAGAACACCGTTTGCGCATTCGCGAATCTTTTGGCGATTGCGTGGTGCTTGGCCAGAAGCCGATCGAACAGCCAGAGCGGCTGGTCGCTCAGTTGAAAGCCGATGCTGCCGTCCTGAGCGCCTCTTCTTTCGCCGAAGGTCCAGCCTTGGCACGTCAGGGAGATTTTTCGGGTATCGCTGGGGTGCGCGGCATCGACGTCGCCGACCAGAATCAACCGGCGCGTAACTACGTCTACGCCGGGTCCTTCGAAGAATTGGACGATGGCCGCGTCATCCTCGGCATCGGGCTGGCGCGGGCCTTACGCGTCCAAGTCGGCGATAAGGTCGAGCTTTGGTCGCCGTCGATGGCGGAACGCGCGGAGAAGGGCAAGGCCCCGTTGCCGGCCGAATTCGAAGTCTGTGCCATCGTCCGTACCGGCTTTACCGAAGTCGATGACCGGGCGGCGCTCATCCCCGTTCGCCGTTTTCGCGAGCTTTGGAACTTGGGGTCACGTTCGCATGGTATCACCCTGCGCCTTAAAGATCCCGCGCAGGCTCCAGCCATCGCTGGCCGCTTAGGCGTCGGTCATCCCGAATTACGTTTCATCCCGTGGCAGGATATTAAGAAAAACTTCCTCGAGGCTATCCGCTTCGAGAAAACGATGCTCTTCTTCCTGATGTTCATCATCACCCTGGTCGCCTCATTCTCGATTGGGAGCACTTTATTTTCGGCGGTCATCCGACGTTCCCGAGAAGTCGGCGTCTTAGTTTCGCTGGGTTCGGAGCGCTGGAAGATTGTCATGCTATTCGGACTGCAGGGTTTTCTCATTGGGGCCCTCGGTACGGCGTTAGGTTTCTTACTGACCTGGACCATCCTCTTTTTCCGTGAAAGTATCTTGGGGACCATCAACAGCCTTTTTGGCGACGGCGATATGGTGGCCAGCGTCTACCAGTTTTCCAAAGTCCCACTGCATTACGATGCATCGGATTTTGTCGTGGCGGCGGGCTTCACGCTTCTGACCACCGCTTTGGCGGGGCTTGTCCCGGCCTTGTGGGCCGCTGGTCGTAAACCTTCGGAGGCGATGCGCGATGCCTGATTCAAATCCCATTTCGATCGGCGAATGCGTCTTGCGAGCTACCGGCTTGCAAAAGGCCTTCGCGGCGCCGTCGGGCCGGTTGCAAATCATCGCGGGCGTCGACCTAGAAATTCGGGCCGGCGAATCGGTTTCGATTCGAGGCTCATCCGGCTCGGGTAAGACGACGTTACTACAGCTTTTAGGCGGCTTGGATCTCGCCGATGTCGGCGAAGTTTTGGTGCGGTCTCCGGATTCAGGCAAGAGGGTTTCGCCCCATGCGGCCATCGGACGCGGCATCGGTTTCGTCTTTCAAAATTATCAACTAATGCCTGAGCTCACGGCTTTGGAGAATGTGGCGCTGGCAGCCAGGATCGCCGGAGCGTCCGTCCAGGTCGCGACCGCCGCCGCCAAGGAATTATTAATATCCGTCGGGCTCGGCGATAGACTCGAGCACCCGCCTTCGCGCCTTTCGGGAGGGGAGTGTCAACGGGTGGCGATTGCCCGTGCTTTAGTCAATCGACCCGCGGTGATCCTGGCGGATGAGCCCACGGGTAATCTCGATGAAAAAACCGCGGATGAAATCATGCAACTTCTGCTCGGGGTAGTCGCCGCGCGCGGGACGGCCTTGCTTTTAGTGACGCACAGCGCTGAGTTTGCGAGTCGCACGCAGCGTCGCCTGGTGCTTTCGGGTGGGCGGCTTGGCTCTGCGTGATTTGACATCCCCCGAAGTTTCTTCTTTGTGGGCGTTCTCATGAACGCTCCCGTTTCGCCTGACCAACTTACTTCCGCCCTCAATTGGCGCTACGCCACCAAGGCTTTTGACACGAAGTCGCTTCCTGCCGACATCTGGGCCTCGCTTGAAGAATCCCTTCGCCTGGCGCCTTCTTCTTACGGCCTGCAGCCTTGGAAGTTCTTCATTGTCGCCGATCCGGCGGTCCGCGCGAAGCTCCGCCCGGTTTCTTGGAATCAGCCTCAGGTGACGGATGCCTCCCACCTCGTCGTTTTCGCCCGCCGGACGGAAATGACCGAGAAGGATGTCGAAGATTTCTTCCATCAGATGGTGACCGAGCGTAACGCCAACGCCACGGTGTTGGAACCTTATCGTCAAATGATGATCGGGGGCGTCGTCAAGGGCATGGATGCGGCCAGACAGCGTGAATGGGCCGCCCGTCAGCTCTACATCGCACTTGGCCAATTGATGACCTCGGCCGCCGTCCTCGGCGTCGATACTTGCGCGCTCGAAGGCATCGACGCTGCCGCTTACACCGAAATCCTCGGCCTCAATGGTTCTGGCTTCGAAGTCGTCGTGGCCTGCGCCGTCGGTTATCGGGCGAAGGATGACAAGTATGCCGCGATGAAGAAGATCCGCTTCCCGGCTAGTCGCGTGATCGGCCGAATTTAAATCAGCTGCGGCTGGCCCAGTGCGTGAACTCGCGGTCATCGGTTAATACCGCCGGATCGCCATATTCGGTCGAGAGCAGGGTGCGGTACGCTTCGTCGGCAAATCTTCGACAATGCAAAAGCACGCGGGCGCTTTGCCCTGGCGCGCGCACGAGGCGTCCCAGCGCCTGATTGACTTTGCGCATGCCAGGACGGACGTAAGCCAGAGA
>CAINMU010000123.1 GCA_903850885.1 uncultured Opitutia bacterium
GCTTCGACTCCGCCCACGCCGGCGGGCGTCAAGTCTACGTGGCCGACATCGCTGGGCTGCTAGGTTGAGCCGTTGCCATCCTGTCACTCAATCGCGCTTCCCATCGGTTCGCGACCCGCCCATAGTGACCGCCCCCGACGATGGCCACCCGCAGCGCACTTGAACGATCCCGCTCCGCCCTGCATCTGCGGTTGCTCGCCGCGCAGCGCCGCTTGGTTACGAAAAAACAGTCCGCGGTGATCCTGCTCGGAGGTAATGATCGCCTCGCCACCTCCGAACTCGCCAATCAGTTGACGGAGTGGTTCGACTCGCGCTCGGTCCACATCTGCGCCCCGCTACCGCACGCGAAGGAAAATAGCGGGCACCCTTTTCTCTGGCCCTACTGGCAAAAGATGCCCGCAAAAGGCCACCTCACCATCGTGGTGGGAGATTGGCTCACCCACACGGTCGTCGCGGCGGCAAACGATCAGATTTCTGGCGAAGCCCTCCGCCTCCGGCTGAAGTCGCTACGACAGTTCGAAGAGCTGCTCGCCGCCGACGGCACTTCGGTGGTCAAGGTTTGGCTCGAATCATCGGAAAAACTTCTCCGCAAACGTCTGCGCGAAGTCGAAGACACCGACGCCGAAGGCTGGGTGGTCACCGATCAAGACCTGCTGCTGACGAAAGCTTCCGTCCATAAGAAAGCCCGCGAACTCCGCGTCCAAGGTAGCGGCAAAAATCTGCCTTGGAAGGTCATCCAGTCGGCCGCCGAAACCAAGCAACGCGATCTGCATGCGGGCCAGGTCATCGCCGACCAACTCGCCCAAGTTTCCCGCCGACGCGCCGCGCATCAGGTAAAGAAACCCAGCAGTCGCCCCCGCGGCCTACTTGAAAGTGCCACCCCTCACCCGACGCTCGACAAGAAAGGGTACAGTCAACAAATCGCCAAGCTGCAAGCCCGCCTCGGTAGGCTCAGCCGCATCGCTTCGGAAAAAGGCATCTCAACCGTTCTCGCCCTCGAAGGACCCGATGCCGCCGGCAAGGGCGGCGCGATCCGGCGTCTCTGCGGCATGCTCGACGCGGCCCACTATCAAGTCCACCCGACGCCGGCCCCGACGCCAGAAGAGAAGGCGCGGCACTATCTCTGGCGCTTCTGGAACAAGACCCCCAACGCCGGCCACCTCGCGATCTTCGACCGTTCTTGGTACGGCCGCGTGATGGTCGAACGCGTCGAGGGCTTCGCCAAAGATGCGGAATGGGCCCGCGCCTACGCCGAGATCAATGATTTCGAAGCCCGCCTCGCAGAATCCGGCGCCATCGTGCTCAAGCTCTGGATTAATATCTCCAAGGAAGAACAGCTGAATCGCTTCAAGGCCCGCGAGAGCTCACCGCACAAGCGCCACAAGATGACGCTGGAAGATTACCGTAATCGCCGGAAGTGGGATGATAATATCCGCGCCGCCGAAGACATGATCGCGCGGACCGACACCCCGCACGCCCCCTGGCACGTGATTTCAGGCAACGATAAGCGCTTCGCGCGTGTGGCCGCCCTTAAGGCCGTTTGCCGCGCGCTGTCCGACCGCCTCGACTAAGCCACTCGCGCACCCAGCGCAGATGCGGCCCGGTCAACGCGGCCTGCTCCAACGTCTCCGTGGCGATCCATTCAAGTTCAGTATCACTTTTCCAACGCCGCCAAGATCCGGCCGCGGAGACGACGACATGGAGTCGTTCATCGTAGGTGATCGAGCCGATGGTGCGTCGCCGCACTAACGTCGGCTCACCGCTCGGCTTAACGCCCAAGGAAACCATCTCGGGGATCTCCGCCATGCCGACGAGTCGCCGCGAATCCGGCCCATACCGCCGGAGTAGTAACTTCCCCGAACGCACCACCAAGGCGCGTTCGACGACGGCGGTCTGGCGCACTTTACTGATAAACCGCGGGATTTTTTCGGCATCGCCCTGCCGACGTGCATCACACCATTTCGCCACCGGACATTTCGTGCATTCCGGCGCGGCCTTCCGGCAGACCAAGGCGCCAAGCTCCATCATGGCTTGGTTAAAATCTCCCGGTTGCTTAGGGTCGACCAATGCATCGGCCAAGCCCGTGAATTGTTTCGTGGCGGACGCGGCGTCCTTGAGCTGGGCGCGATGACCAGCAAGGCGCGACAACACGCGTACGACATTACCATCGACGACCGCAACGGGCTCGCCGTAAGCGATGCTCGCGATGGCCGCGGCCGTATACGGGCCGACGCCTTTGAATTCTTGCCACTCGACGGCGGTACGGGGCGGCGTCGGCATGGCGGCGACTTGCTTGGCCAACCCGAGCAGATTTCGCGCCCGCGAATAATAGCCGAGTCCCGCCCAGAGTTTAAGCACCGCGGCTTCATCGGCTTTAGCGAGCGCCTTGAAATCGGGCCACTTCTTTACCCACCGTTCGAAATACGGGATGACGGTCGCGATCTGCGTCTGCTGGCACATGAGCTCGGACACCACGGTCCGGTACGCCGACGGTTTCGACCGCCAGGGCATGCTCCGCTGATGCTGGGTAAACCAAGCCAAAAGCGCCCTTCTTAATGCCGGAGCAGCTTGAATCAGGGTTTGTTCGGGGCGGGCCATGGGATGGGGCTGGATTTGATCGCTAACTCGGGTAAGACCTAGAACGCAATGACTCGCAAGGCAAAGCCGGACTCAGACGAAAATCCCAAGAAGGTGGCGATGCACACCGTCAAACTCGATTCCGCCCAGGCCGAAAAGCTCCGTGCCATCCTCGTGGCCAAACGTTGGGTCAGTTTTCCCGTCGACCACTCGGCTTTCGCTTTCAAAGGCGAAAACCTAAACATCGTGCACTACAAGTCCGGCAAGTGCGTGATCTCCGGCAAGGGTACTGAGGATTTTGTCAAATTCACCCTCGAGCCCGACGTGACGGGTCAGGCCCTGCTCGGCTACGAAGAAGAAAATAATCCCGAATGGTTCGAAGAACACGCCGGTCTCGACGAATCCGGTAAAGGAGATCTTTTCGGCCCCGTGGTCTCGGCCTGCGTCATCGCTTCCGGCGATGTCATCCGCGCCTGGATCGAGTTGGGCATCAAGGATTCCAAAAAGCTCACCGACCCCAAGATCGCCGAGCTCGACCGCGCCATCCGCTCCACCCCCGGCGTCGCGGTGAAGACGACGTTCATGCGCATGGCGAAATATAACGAGCTGCACTCGCGCTTCGGCAAAAACCTGAACCGCCTGCTGGGCTGGATGCATGCGACTTCCTGCGAAGAGGCACTGAAGAATTACGAAGAAATGAACGGGCGTCGTCCAAAATGGGGCCTGCTCGACCAATTCTCCGAAGAACCAATCGTGCAAAAGGAACTCGCGCGCAAGGGCGTCGAATTCGACCTACGCATGCGCACGAAAGCCGAATCCGATCCGGTCGTGGCGGCGGCTTCCATCGTCGCGCGCGCGGCGTTCGTCCGCGAACTCGACCGGCTTTCCGCCGACGGCAATATCCACCTGCCCAAAGGCTCGGGCTCCGAGGCCAAGAATGTCGCAATCGAACTGGTCGGCCGGCTCGGTCCCGCGATCCTCGTCAATTTCGCCAAGCTTCACTTCAAGACCGCTTACGAAGCGCGCGGCCTCGAGCCCCCCGCCCCCAAGCCTTTCAAGGGCCGCAAAAAAGCGGAATAAGCCGTGGCCTCGCTGGCATCATTCGACCGCAAGAAAGGTGCCGACCGTCCAGGTATCGCGGGCGTCGATGAGGCCGGTCGTGGTTCGCTTTGCGGCCCGGTCGTCGCGGGTGCCGTGCTGCTCGACGCGGGCTTTTACGGCGAACCGACGTGGTTGCGCAAATTGGCCGGAGCCAATGACTCAAAAAAGCTTTCGCCGGAAAAACGTGCCGACCTGCGCGCCCGTATCGCGGAAATGGAAGCGGAAGGGAAACTGAAGACCGCCTGGGCCACCGGCTCGGTGATGGAAATCTCCGCGCATAATATCCTCGGCGCCACCCGCCTCGCGATGGCTCGCTGCATCGCCAAACTCGCCCAAGGCGCGATCGCCCCGCTCTTCGCCGCCGCTGGCACCGAGGGCGAACTATTCGGACGGTCGGACGCCCGCACCTTCCTCGTGCTGGTCGACGGTCTACCGCTCCGCCCCTTCGCCTGGGCCCATGAATCCGTCAAAGGCGGCGACGGCAAGAGCCTCGCCATCGCTCTGGCTTCGATTATCGCGAAGGTCGAACGCGACCGCATGCTCGTCGCGATGCACGAACGCTATCCGCAATACGGTTTCGCCACGCATAAAGGGTACGGCACGCCGGAGCACGTCGAAGCCCTGCGTGCGCATGGCCCTTGCGCCGAGCACCGTGATCTCTTCGTCCGCACCATCCTCGCCGGCGACCCTCCGCCCCCCGAAGCGACCGACGGCGAATTTAGTTTTGAGTAAGAGGTAGGGTCGGGACCGCGTCACGACATAGCTGCCTTAGGTAGGGACGTGATTGCTATCACGTCCGTTCGCGGACGGATGTACGTCGTGTTA
>CAINMU010000124.1 GCA_903850885.1 uncultured Opitutia bacterium
CCCTCCCCCAGGGCTATGGACGACTCCCTTGACCTCGAATTCGCGGTAACCTACCGCCATCGCATCTTCTTCACCGAAGGCGCGTTCGCTGCGGGCAACCGGGTCCTCGCCGACCTCTTTGCCGGCGCCAAGGTCATCCCGTTCGTCGATGCTGGCCTAGCGAACGCTCACCCAGGGTTTGTCGCCGAGGTCGTCGCCTACGGCAAGGCTATGGGCGTGCACTTTACTCGAACCCCGCTTGTGCTCACTGGCGGTGAGGCTGCTAAGAAAGACTCTGCCGTGGTTAAGGCCGCGTTAGCCGCGATCGAAGCCGACAAAATCTGCCGCCATTCCTACGTCCTCGCCATCGGCGGCGGCGCCTTCCTTGACGCCGTCGGCTTCGCGGCCGCCACGGCTCACCGCGGCGTCCGCCTCGTGCGCATGCCTACCACGACCCTCGGACAGGGGCGACGCCGGCGTCGGCGTGAAGAATGGCATCAACACTTTCGGTAAGAAGAATTTCACCGGTGCTTTTTCTGTGCCTGCTGCGGTCGTGAACGACCTCGCACTACTCGCTTCGCTCGACGCCCGTGGCCTACGCGATGGCCTCGTCGAAGCCGTGAAGGTCTCGCTCCTCAAGGACCCGGTCTTCTTCGCCAACCTCGAGAAGGATTCCACGCTGCTCGCCGCCGGGAATATTCCAGCCATCGGCCGTGCCGTTCGCCGTTCCGCCGAACTGCACGCCCGCCACATCGCTGGCAATGGCGACCCCTTCGAGCTCGGCAGCGCCCGCCCGCTCGATCTCGGTCATTGGGCCGCGCACAAGCTCGAATCGATGACGAACCATCGCCTGACGCACGGTGAGGCCGTGGCCGTCGGCCTGGCGCTCGACCTTATCTGTGCCCGCGAGCTCGGCCTGTTCGGCCAGGCAGAGACTGAGCGCTCGCTCAACCTGCTCGTCGCCCTCGGCTTTAAGATCTACGCGCCCGAGATGCACCTCGACGGCGGCGCACCGATGCTCGCCGGCCTCGAGGAATTCCGCGAACACCTCGGTGGCCAGCTCACGCTCGTCCTGCCGACCGCCATCGGCAAGTCCACCCAAGTCCACGAGATGCCTTCCGCCGTCGTGCGTAAGGCCGCCGACGAACTGCGGGCGCGGGATCAGCAGCCATGCGTCGCGCGGTCCTGAACGTCGTCGGTCTCTCCGCCCGGGACCTGAGTTCCGGCGTCATGCCACGCCTCGCCGCGCGCGCCGCCCAGGGCAGCGTCGCCCAGGTCCGCCCGGCGTTCCCCGCCGTCACCTGTACCGCGCAGTCCGATTACCTGACCGGCAAGCAGCCGAGCGTGCATGGCATCGTCGGCAATGGTTGGTATGACCGCACGCTCAGCGAAGTGCAGTTCTGGAAGCAGTCAAACCGCGTCGTGCTCGCGCCGAAGGTCTGGGACGAGCTCCACGCCAAGAATCCCAAGCTCAAGGTCGCGAACCTCTTCTGGTGGTACAATATGGGTACCGCGGCCGACATCTCCGTCACGCCGCGCCCGGTCTACCAGGCCGACGGCGGGAAAATCTTCGATATCGCGAGCTACCCGCAGCGCTTCAAGGAGCTGCTCAAGCGCGACCTCGGTGATTTCCCGTTCCACAGTTTCTGGGGTCCGCGCGCCGGCCTGCCGTCATCGCAGTGGATCGCCGCTTCCGCCCGCTGGATCGAAGAGCACGAGCAGCCCGACCTCAGTCTCGTCTACCTGCCGCACCTCGATTACGACCTCCAGCGTTTCGGCCCGGCCGACCCGCGCTGCGACGGCGCACGACGTGATGTCGATCAACTCGTCGGCGACCTCGCCGAATTCCTCGAAGCCCGCGGCGTCGAAGTCCTCATCGTCTCTGAATACGCCATTACCTCCGTCGACCGCGCCGTGCCGCTGAATAAGGTCCTACGCGCGCACGACTGGCTTGAACTCAAGCCCGAGGCCGGGAGTCTCACGCTGGACACTTTTAACTCCAAGGCCTTCGCCGTCGTGGATCACCAAGTTGCGCACGTCGTCGTGCTTGATCCGTCGATTCGGGAAGAAGTCCGCCAGGTCCTGCTCGCGACGCCCGGCGTAGCCCAGGTGCTCGACGCTGCAGGTCAAGCCGCCGCCGGCATCCAGCATGTGCGCAGCGGCGACTTCGTCGTCATCGCCGACGACCACAGCTGGTTCTCGTATTATTGGTGGGAAGAAGGACAGGGTGAGCCCGACTTCGCGCGCTGCGTGGATATTCACCGCAAGCCTGGCTACGACCCCGTCGAACTGTTCATCGATCCCAAGATTCATTTCCCGATGCTTGCGGTCGCTTGGTTCCTGCTGAAGAAGAAACTCGGCTTCAAGGCGCTCATGAAAGTCATCTCGCAGGACGCTTCGCTCGTGAAAGGCTCGCATGGCCGCATCCCCGAGGACCCGCTCGACTGGCCTGTACTGATTGCGTCATCGTCTGTGGCCCTACCGGCGCAAATCGCATCGACCGACGTCTACGGGCAGATCGTGAAGGGTTTTTGAGCGGGCTTTCCTCTGGTCTGAGATTGAAGAGGAACCACCTCCGCACAGGGTGGTCTTACCCCCATGTTCGCCCGCAGTCTCGCCCTCGTCCTCGGTGCCGCCGCCTTCGCCGCGCCGTTTCCGGAGCCGCCTAACAATCAGGCCGAGACCATCCCGCTGCTGACACCGGCCGAGGCCCTGGCCAAGTTACACCTTCCGGAAGGATTCAAGGCCACGCTCTTCGCCGCCGAGCCCGACGTCCGTCAGCCGATCGCGATGTGCTGGGACGAGCGTGGCCGCCTGTGGATTGCCGAGAACTATACTTACTCCGACGGCAAGGAGCGCTTTGACCTCAACCTGCGCGACCGAATCATCATCCTCGAGGACGCCGACCACGATGGTAAATTCGACAAGCGTACCGTCTTCACCGACGAGGTGCAGATGCTCACCAGCATCGAGCGCGGCTTCGGCGGCGTCTGGGCCGTGTGCCCGCCGAACCTCCTCTTTATCCCCATGGACGGCGACAAGCCCGCCGGTCCGGCACAAGTCGTGTTGGATGGGTTCAGCACGACGGCGGCCAGCCGGCATACCTTCGCCAATGGACTCAAGTGGGGGCCGGATGGTTGGCTCTACGGCCGCGTCGGCATTTCGAGCACTTCTTGGGTCGATGTCCCGGGCGTACCCAAAGAAAAGCGGCAGCCTACCGCTGGCGGCCTTTGGCGTTATCACCCAGTAACGAAAATCTTCGAGCCGTATTGCCATGGTACGACCAACCCTTGGGGCTCCGATTGGACCAAAGATCACGAACTGCTCTTCATCAATACCGTCATCGGCCACGGCTGGCAGGGCATCCATGGGGCGCACTTCAAGCGCATGCACGGCGAAGATCCCTATCCGTTTGTTTACGAACTCATCGACCAACAGGCCGATCATTATCATTGGGATACCGGCAAGAAGTGGAACGACGCCGACGGAGGTCGCGGCGGCGCAGATAGTTTAGGCGGCGGCCATGCGCATGTCGGTATGATGATTTACCAAGGAGACAATTGGCCGGCGGAGTATCGGGATAAGCTCATGACGCTCAACCTGCACGGCCGACGCACCAACGTCGAAGCCATCGAACGGAAAGGCAGCGCGCTCATCATGAAGCACCAGCCTGATATCCTGAAGTCCGACGACGAATGGTTCCGCGGCATCGAAATCAGCCAAGGACCGGACGGCGCCGTCACCATCCTTGACTGGAGCGACATCGGCGAGTGCCACGACCAAGACGGCATCCACCGTACTTCCGGACGCATCTTCAAGGTCAGCTACGGCGAGCCCAAGCAGCCCGGCGTCGACTTCGCCAAAGCTACGCCCGCGGAACTCGTCGAGCTCCAACGCAGCCAGAACGAGTGGCTCGTGCGCATGGCCCGCTGGGAACTCCGTGAACGTGCCTGGAAGGGCGTCGACCTTTCATCCGCGACCATCGCCTGGGAAAAACTCGCTGGCGAAGCCGATAGCGTCCTCGCGCTTAACGCGCATTCGACCCTGCAGGCCATGCGTACCTTCAAGGCAGGCGACAAGCCGTTTGCCGCCCAACATGCCAAGCACTACGCGCCCAAGGCGATTCTCGGTGAGAAGCGTATCGATGTCCTGGCGCGCCTCATCGAACGCGAACTCACCGACCCGCTGGTGAATCGGAATAACTCTCTCAATAAGTATGCCAATCAGTTCGGCTTCATCGCCGCTTGCGATGAAGAGGAGACCGCGATTCTGAAGCTCGCTGGCGATCCTCATGGGCAGCGTGCGCGACTGGCCCTGGCCGAAGCCCTACCGCATCTCAGTCCAGCAGTCCGGACGCTGGTGGCACAGCAATTGTTGCGTTACGATCAAGACGTCACCGACCATAATCTCCCGTTGTTGGTCTGGACCGGCATTAGGGAGCTTCCGCTCGAAGAACTTGCGAACTGCGCGCACGTCAGCCGCATTCCGCTTGTCACCAAACTGCTCGCCCGACGTATTGCCGAAGCATCGGATAAGCAGCCTGCCGCCTTGAACGACTTACTTGCGAATTTTGCGGAGATGCCCGAAGGCCAAGCTGCCATCGTCGCCGGTATCGCCGAGGCCCTCAAGGGCTGGCGCAAGGCTCCGCCGCCCGCGGCTTGGGAGAAGTTTGTCGCGAGCATTCCCAAGACGGACAGCGCAGCGCTCGATCAAGTGCGCCAGCTTAACGTCATCTTCGGCGACGGCCAGGCGCTCGAAGCAATCCGCAAGATCGCCCTCGATGAGGGCGCGCTCATGGAGCAACGTCGGGTCGCCCTGCTTTCGCTGATCGAAGCCAAGGACAAGAACCTCCGCACCGACTGCGAAAAGTTTTTAAACATCCGCGGCCTGAGCCTAGAAGCGATCCAGGGCTTGACGCTATTTGACGATGGTGCCGTCGCGAAGAAGATCATCGCCCGCTATTTGCAACTTTACCCACATGAACGGCCGCAGGCCATCATGGCCTTGGTTTCACGCCCGAAATTTGCCACCGAACTTCTAAAAGTGATTGCGGAGGGTAAGCTCCCCAGGGCGGACTTGGGGCCGGCCGCGGCCCGCCAGATTCGTGCCTTCAATGACGCGAAGCTCACTGAACTATTAGCCAAAGTCTGGGGCGAGGTTCGTGAGACCTCGGGGGACAAACTCAAGCTCGTCGCCGAACTCAAGGCGCGGCATACGTCTGAATCACTCGCCATGGGCGCCCAGAGCAAGGGTAGGGCAATCTTTGCCGGCGTGTGCGGACAGTGTCACAAACTCTATGGCGAAGGCGGTGCGCTCGGGCCTGATCTTACCGGCAGCGGTCGTCACGATATCAATTACCTCGTCGAGAATATCGTCGATCCCAGCTCCGTCGTGGACGCCGCTTATTATCTCAACACCCTCACATTGAAGGATGGCCGCGTGCTCAGTGGGATTGTCGGTGCGCAAAGTGAACGCACCCTCACGCTACGCTCCGTCGGTCAGGAGACGGTGATCGATAAACAAGAGATCAAATCACAGCAGACCTTACCGGTCTCGCTTATGCCGGAAGGACTCCTGCAGGCCTTCACGCCCGAGCAGCAGCGCGACCTCCTCGCCTACCTCATGGGCAATTCCCAGGTCCCGTTGGCGAAGTAGAGGCAGCCACGGGCGAGGGGCGGCGGAGCTCGGCGACCCAGGCGGGGGCCGGGCCTTCGCCGCGGTTTGAGGAGTCGGCTCGATGGGTGGCGCCGGTGAACGCTTCGATGACGGCTTCGAGCTTTGGCCAGAAACCGATGAACTCGAGGAATGGGTTCAGTAAGTTCGTCACGGGGCAATAGTAGGTGTTCTTCGGGTCCGTATGGTGCAACGCGTGCTGCCGCGGGGTCTGGAGGATCCAGCAGTCCTGCAGGAACGAGACGACTCGGCCATTCTCGGCCCGGGTTTGATGCGACCACTTATGGACTTGGTTGGCGTTCACTGCGATGACCGTGAATAGCCAGACGTGCCAGGTGAGCCCGCCCGCCCAAGCGGCGCCGCCGATGACTAGGGCGCCGAGCAGCAGCAGATCCCACGAACTCTGCCACCAATTTAATTTGGTGAAGAAGCGGGGGTAGTGGTGATGGATGATGTTCGGCCGGATTACCAGCGGGCCGAGCACGGGCGTTTCGGCCGTCCCATAGGCGTCTTCGAGCCAGTGGGCGATCCCGGCGAGGAAGTCGGCGAGCGCCACGACCCCGACGACCTGGACGCAGATGAGAAGGAACGCACTCATTTTTAAGGATAATATTATACCGCCGGTTCGCGGCCGGGCGTTAATCGATAAACCTGATGGCGGCATTGATTTATCTGATAGCCAGACCCGAAGGGCGTTGCTTCAAGGGGTGGCGAGCCGGAAGATGGTTTCACCCCGATGAACGTCCATCACCTCGAGCTATTCTATTACGTGGCCAAACACGGGGGCATCAGCGCGGCGGTCCGGCACATCCCTTACGGCATTCAGCAGCCGGCCGTGAGCGGGCAGATGACTGCACTGGAAGAACAGGCCGGGGTGCGACTCTTTGAGCGGACGCCTTTCCGACTCACGACGCCCGGCAAAAAGCTCTTCGCACACATCGAGCCCTTCTTCGCTGGCTTGCCGGTCGTGGCTGATAAATTGCGGGGCGAAGATAAGCCCGAACTACGCATCGGAGCCTCCGAATTACTGCTGTTACACCATGTTCCGACGGTCACCCGGCGCCTCCGCAGCTCTTTCCCGAAATTACTCCTCAGCATGCGGTCCGGCTATCAGACGCAGTTCGAGACCTGGCTGGCCGATGGCTTGATCGATATCGCGGTCGTCCCCATCGATGAGCGTCCGAACCCGAAATTTCGTCAGCTGCGCCTGACGCGGGTGCCACTCGTGCTCCTGGTGCCAAGCAAGTCTGCGGTCCAGCGTGCCGAAGATCTCTGGAAGCATAAGAGGGTGAATGTGCCACTCATCGGCTTGCCGACTTCGACGAGTGTCATGCGAAGTTTCCAGCGTGACGTGAAGAAGCATGGGGTCGTCTGGCCGCAAACCATCGAAGCCACCTCCATGGAGCTCGTCACCAGTTATGTCGCCAACGGCGAAGGCTACGGTGTGAACCTCGCACTGGGCGGCGCCATTGATCATCCGGAAGTGCGCGCCTTGCCCCTCGATAGCTTCAAGCCCATGAACGTCGGCCTGATGTGGAAGGGCGAGCCCTCCGAGCTGGTGCGGTGCGCCATCATCGAGCTGCAGCGTTATACGCGCGAGACATGGCCGGCTTACGCGCTCGACGACGAACTCGCCACCGCGAAGAAGCCCCGTAAGGTTCGGTAAGGAGGGCGGATTTTGGAGATTCATCCTGGGGTGAATTCCTTGTTGGACCGACTTGACAAGCTTAAGGAGTAATACATTGTATTACCCATGCATAAAAAACTAACCAAGCTCGGGAACTCCCAGGGCCTCGTCTTTGACGCCGCTCTGATGGAGCTCGCCCGCCTGAAGGTCGGGGATGACGTCAATGTCGAGGTGCATGAAGGCGGCACGATCACGATCACGCCTCTCCGCCCCCGTCCCTCCAAGGAGGAAGTGACGGCAGCCGTCCGCGGCGTGATGAAGGACTATGCCCGCACGATGCGGAAGCTCGCGTGAAGCTCACGCCAGAGAATTGCTTCCACCTTTCGGTGGAAATCGTTCGCGAAATCCATGCGGCGGCACTGGCGGGTTTCGGCGGTGCCGACGGCCTGCGCGAACCTTCGTTACTGGAATCCGCCGTCGCGGCCCCGCAGGTCACCATCGGAGGTTTCTCGCCGTTTGCTGATCTCGCTGAAGTCGCGGCGGCTTATCTTTTCTACCTTTGCCGGAATCACCCGTTTCTGGATGGGAATAAACGGACGGCCTTGGGTGCGGCCTTGGTCTTTCTCCGCTTGAATGGGGTGAAGCCGAAGCCTGATTCGGTCAAATGGGAGCAGCTCACCTTTGCAATCGCCGACTCGAAGATTGATCGCGAAGAGGCTACGAGGCTGTTGCGTCTTTTGGTGCCGCGTAATGCCAAGAAGCCGAAGAGGAAGAGGAAGTAGAACTAGGGGTAGGGGTAGGGGTAGGGGTAGGGGTAGTTAACGACGCGGCTTATCGGGCGAGGGTTGTGACGCGAACGCATAGGAGTCGCGTGCAAGGCGACGCGCTTTCAGGACTCCGGCGATCAAGCGGAGGATTTCTTCGCATTGGGCCAGGATAGGGTCGGCTTCCTGCTGGCTCATCAGGTGCGCAAGTTGCGCGACCTTAATCTGCGTGAGCACTTCCGCGCAGGAACCTTTTGCGATGAGGTAGAATCGATCGGTACCTTTCTCCGCCCTTCGCTCATAGCCTTCCGCGATATTACTTGGGACCGACAGTGCGGCGCGTCGTAGTTGGTCGCAGGCCCAGAGGTGACGGCTGAGGGAGGTTCGCTGGGTGAGCTTAATCACGTCCGCGGCGAGACGGACCGCTTTCTGCCAAGTGACGAAGTTCGTGAGGCTAGCGATTTCCATGCAGGAAGTAAGGCATCGCTCGGTCAGAGTGCCAATCGCTCGGCCCTAAGGACTATCACCTGATTGCCTTTACCTATCCCTGCCCCGACCCCAACCCCTACCCCTTGCCTGTTTCTGCCCTTTTTCGGCACCTCTTTCTTTTTGACGCTGGGGCACGAAGTCTCATCGTCAGACGACTCAGGACAGTCCGATGGTGTAATGGTAGCACAGGAGATTCTGATTCTCCTTGTCTAGGTTCAAATCCTAGTCGGACTATTTCCTGAAAGCAAAAAGCCCTCTCGCGAGGGCTTTTTCATGCGCATCCGCGAACCTTCAGCGGACGTTCCAGAAGATGATAAGGTTCTTGGTCTGGCGTCC
>CAINMU010000125.1 GCA_903850885.1 uncultured Opitutia bacterium
CGGAAATCCACCACCCGACCCAAGGAGTCGGTCAAACGACCGTCTTCCAAGGCCTGCAGCAGAAGCTGGATGACATCAGGGTGGGCTTTTTCGATTTCGTCGAAAAGCACCACGGAATAAGGCTTCCGGCGCACGGCTTCCGTGAGCTGACCGCCTTCGTCGTGACCGACGTAGCCGGGAGGCGAGCCGATGAGACGCGAGACGGTAAACTTCTCCATGTACTCGGACATGTCGATCTGGATGACGGCTTCGCTTTCGCCGAACATGCGCTCCGCCAGGGAGCGGGCCAAAAGCGTCTTACCCACGCCGGTCGGGCCCAGGAAGAGAAAGGAACCGATGGGACGGCGAGGGTCTTTCAGGTCG
This sequence comes from uncultured Opitutia bacterium, assembly GCA_903850885.1. Classification (GTDB taxonomy): domain Bacteria; phylum Verrucomicrobiota; class Verrucomicrobiia; order Opitutales; family UBA953; genus UBA953. The sequence goes on from CAINMU010000125.1 coordinate 364, forward strand.
GCGCGCGAACGGCGGAGGGCGCGAGACACGACCTCACAGGCACGCTCTTGTCCGATGACCGCAAGCTGCAGGTCTTTTTCGAGGTCGAGCAGTTTTTGGGTTTCTTTCTTCTCCAGGCGATTCAGCGGGACGCCGGTCCAATCCGCGACGATGTGCATCATCTCATCCTCTCCCACCGTAATGCGTTTTTCGTCACGCTTCTTACGCCACTCTTCGAGCATCTTCTCGCGCTTCGCGCGGAACTTCTTCTCTTGATCACGGAGGTTGGCGGCTTCTTCAAATTTCTGGTGACGCGAAGCGTCTTCCTTTTCTTTGACCACGCGGTCGATTTCGACCTGGACGGCATCGATGTCGGGCGGGACGTTCAGCGAACGGATACGTGCGCGAGCTCCGGCCTCATCCATCACGTCAATCGCCTTGTCAGGCAGGTGCCGCGCGGTGATGTAGCGATGAGAAAGACGGACCGCGGCTTCGATGGACGCATCCGTATACTCGCACTTATGGTGCTCCTCGTACTTGTGACGGATGCCGCGAAGGATCAGCACCGCATCTTCGGGCGACGGATCGTCGATTTTGACGGACTGGAAACGGCGTTCGAGGGCCGCATCCTTTTCGATGTGCTTGCGATATTCCGAAAGTGTCGTGGCGCCCACGCACTGGATTTCACCCCGCGACAAGGCTGGTTTCAGGATATTGGAAGCATCCATGGCCCCTTCGGCGGCGCCGGCTCCGACGATGGTATGCATCTCATCGATAAAGAGGATGATATTCTTGGCGCGCTTGATCTCGTCCATGATGCCTTTGATGCGCTCTTCAAACTGACCGCGATACTTCGTACCCGCGACCATCAAGGCGAGATCGAGGGTGATGACTTTACGATCGAGTAAGATTTCCGGCACGATACCGGCGGCGATTTCTTGGGCCAAGCCTTCGACGATCGCGGTCTTGCCGACGCCAGCTTCACCAATCAGCACGGGGTTATTCTTCGTCCGGCGGCATAGGATCTGGACGACGCGGCGAATCTCTTCTTTGCGCCCGATGACGGGGTCCAACTCTCCGGCCCGGGCGAGTTCGGTCAGGTCGCGACCGAAAGTCTTGAGCAATGACAGACGTTCACTGCGACCGGGACGACTGGCTTCTTCCGAAGATTTGCGCGAGGAGGGCGGTTCGTCGCCTTGCGACTCTTCGCCGGACGGCGGTTCATCTCCTTTTTCCGAAGCTTCCGAGGCGGAAGCCGCCGGATCGATATCGGCGAGGATTTCTTTGCGGCAGCGCTCTAAATCAACATCGAGTGACTGCAGCACGCGAGCCGCTACGCCCTCGCCTTCTTTCAAGAGACCCAGCAAGATATGCTCGGTACCGACGTAAGCATGACCCAGACTACGAGCCTCGGTCACCGCGTGAGACATCACCTTTTGGACGCGCGGCGTCAGGGGAATCGTTTCCGATGCTTTGGCCTCTTCGGGGCCTGGCCCAACTTGTTTCTCAACGGCAGCCCGGACCGTCTTGAGGTCGAGCCCCATGCGACCGAGCACATTCACGGCGACGCCTTCGCCCAGCTTGATGAGGCCGAGCAGAATGTGCTCAGTGCCTACGTAACCGTGATTGAAGCGACGAGCTTCAGCACGGGCGAGTTCCACGACCTTACGGGCGCGGGGAGTAAAGTTGTTGTTTTTGTCCTTATCCATAGTGGTGGGGTAACCCCGAAGGGCTATTAAGCAGGGACTATGCCCGAAGCTCGATGGGGTTCAAGCGTTCCCCCACGATTGGCAATAACCCCAGCTTTTGACTTTGCCAGCGACCGTGACCGGGTCTTTCTATCTAACATAATTATGGGAATCAGCATGCCAGCGGCCGGAGAGGCTATCCGCGACCTCGTAAAAGGCCTCCAAGGTCGTAAAATAGCCGTATTAGGCCATATGCGGCCCGATGGTGACTGCGTAGGCTCCCAAGTCGCCCTATGCCGTATGCTGCTCGCTGCGGGGGTTGACGCCCTATGCGTCAACCGGGATCGGGTCCCTCCCAATCTTACCCCCTATGTCGAGGGGGTGACCTTCTTGACTAACGAAGAATACACAACCGACGGACGCGAAGCCATTACCGTCGACTGTGCCGATGCGTCACGGGTAGGGACAGAGCTGCTCGGCAAGTTTCCCGCCGGCGTCTTGGCTAACATCGATCACCACGCCTCCAATCCGGATTACGCTAAAATCAATATCGTCGTCCGCGAAGCGGCGGCGACTTGTCACATCCTAGCCGACGCCGCCCTTAGCCAAGGCCTGGCCTGCGATGCGATCACGGCGAAATGCCTCCACCTGGGCATCCTGACCGACACCGGACGCTTTTGTTATTCGAGCGCGACCGCCAGCGTCTTTGAAATCATTGCGCAACTCGTCCGCCGCGGCGCTAACCCCGCCGAAGCCAATTTCCGCGTCTTCGAACAAGAGAGCCGGGGTAAGCTTGAGCTCACGCGACGCTTTCTGAACAGCATCCGTTTTCATGAAGATGGCAAAATCTGCTCGGGCGAACTAACGCCGGCCGATTATGCGGCCACGGGCACGAGCAAAGAAGATAAAGAGGGCCTGGTTGAATTTCCCCGCTCCGTCGAAGGCGTGGAAATCGCGGTGCTCATGGAAGAAGGTAAAGACGGCGTGCGGGGAAGCTTGCGCGGGCGCGACCCGAAGCTTCGCTTGGACTTACTGGCCGGCAAACTCAACGGCGGCGGCCACGTGCTCGCGGCTGGGTTCAATATGTTGGGCTATAAACTTGAAGCCGACCGGGGAAAAATCCTTGCGGTCGTTGCAGCGCATTACCGTGAATACTCCGCCCGATGAGTGACCTCGTCGCCGAACCAGAAGGCGTGCTGCTGGTAGATAAACCCCAAGGCATCACCTCGCATGACGTCGTCGATAGCGTTCGCCGACTTTATCAAACCCGCCGCGTCGGTCATGCGGGCACGCTCGACCCGATGGCGACGGGCCTGCTGATCATCTTGGTCGGCAAGGCCACCAAGGCCTCGCAATTCCTGATGTCCCAAGAGAAAGAATACTTGGGAGAGTCTACATTAGGAGCCGTGACAGATTCACAAGATGCCGACGGCGTGATCGTCGAGACGACGTCCGTACCCGAACTGACGTCCGAACAAATCCAAGCCGCGATGGATACAATGCTGGGAGACCAATATCAAACCCCACCGATGCATTCGGCCAAGAAAGTCGGCGGCAAGAAACTCTATGAGCTCGCCCGCAAGGGTATCGAAATCGAGCGCGAACCTCGCTTCATCCGCATCAATGCCTTCGTCCTTACCTCGTGGGTCAGTCCTAAGATTACCTTCCGCATACATTGCACCAAGGGCACCTATATCCGGACGATTTCGCATGACCTTGGCCGGAAATTAGGTCCAGGCGCACACCTGTCTGCTTTACGCCGCACCCTCTCCGGAAACTTAAATATCGCGCAGGCTGCCACGCTCCAAGAACTCGGCGCCTGCTCCCGCGAACAATTGCACGCACGGCTGATTCCCGTGCGAGACGCCGTCCCCAGCATCGCCCTTGGATGAGTCAGAGCCGTCCACTTCACCTCGCCATCGGCGCGTTTGACGGCGTCCACCTCGGGCATCGCGCGGTGCTTCATTCCGCCCGGGCGGCGGCAAGGCAGGACGGTGGACTTGTGGGCGTGCTCACTTACGACCCACATCCAAGCAAAGTCCTCCGGCCTGACGCACCCGTCCCGTTGATTTTTAACCGCCACCAGAAAGACGAGCGGCTTACCGAAGCGGGCGCTCAGATGGTTCATCATGAGAGGTTCGATCGCCATCATGCCGCCATCGAAGCGGCCGACTTTCCGGCTTGGCTAAAGAAGACATTCCTTGACCTGAAATCGCTCCACGTCGGTTCAAATTTTCAATATGGCTGCGGACGAACTGGAAATGGAGAAAGCCTGATCGCGCACGGAGCTCAAGCCGGCTTGAACGTGCGCCTCATCGCCGCCGTCCAGCTGGGCAGCGAAACCGTGAGCAGCTCTCGGATCAGACAATGTCTCGCTGAGGGCGAACTCGATCTCGCCAATGCCATGCTCCTGCGACCCTATGAGGCCGAAGGCGTGATCATCAGCGGCCGACAAATCGGCCGAACCATCGACTTTCCGACGGTCAACGTCGCTTGGGAGCCCGAACTCAAGCCCGCCTACGGCGTGTATGCCGTCGAAGTCATCTTCAAGGGCGAGGCCCTGCCCGCCGTGGCGAATTACGGTATCCGCCCAACCGTCGAAACCGGCAAAGTCGCACCGCTCCTTGAGGCGCATATTCTTAGCGGCACGGCACCGACCACCAGTGAAACCGTGCGCATTCGCTTTATTCGTCGCCTGCGCACCGAACAAAAATTCGCGGACCTCACGGCGCTCCAGGCGCAGATCGCCAAGGACTCGGCAGCGGCCAAGCAAATACTGGGCCTCCTCGACTAGGTTATCAGCTGACTGCATGAGTCCATCAGCCCGATGCGAACGCTGGGATGCTTCCTCGATTAGATACTCTCGGCGAATTTTTTAATGATGCCGCCGAAGGCGCCGTTGGAGAAGAAGATGACGCAGCGAGGTGATTCATCAGATTTCACCAAAGATTTCAGTTCGCTTAAAAGTGCGTCATGGGAAGCCGGAGCGAAACCCTTCTTGCCCGCCTGCGTGATTGCAGCGGCCACACCCACGCTATCGAAACGCTCTTCGCCGAGCTTCTCGGCGCGATGAGGCGGAGCCAAGAAGACCTCATCGGCCTGCTTGAGCGCTTCACGGAAAGCATCCTGCATCACCTTGCGAGCAGCGGTGTTGCTGCGCGGCTCAAAGCAAGCGACGAGGCGATGCTTAGGATAGCGGACGCGCAGGGATTCCAACGTCAGGTCGAGGGCCGTCGGGTGGTGTCCAAAATCTTCGATCACCGTCAAGTTGGGGCGGTCGACGAGCACTTGCTGACGGCGCTGGACGCCTTGAAACTTATCAAGCGCGTTCAGTTTCAGCTTCGTCGGATCTTGACCATCCAGTAAAAGACCGGCCGAGACCGCCGCCATCGCGGCATTGCGTGCATTGAACAGACCGGGCAAGGCCCACTTCACCCTGCCCCACTCCTTGCCCTTCCAGAGCAGAGTGAATGACGAGCCATCCGCCGACTCCTTAAAATCGGCGATGACGGTGTCGTTGGCCGCGCTGGTGCCGACGCGGACGACGGGGGCCCAGGTGATATTCTTTACCAGCCCGAGCACGTTGGCGTCATCGCCATTGACCACAATCGCACCGTCACGCGGAACGATTCGGAGTACGTGAGAAAACGTGCGGAGCACATCATCGAGGTCGCGAAAGATGTCCGCATGGTCGAATTCACAATTATTAACCGCCAGGATGTGCGGCAGGTATTGGATGAACTTACTCCGCTTGTCAAAAAAGGCCGTATCGTATTCGTCGCCCTCGATAACAAAAGGGCCGTCTTTGATTCCCGGGTCTGAAGAATCGGGCAAATCGCGCGGGACGCCACCGACCAGCCAGCCCGGCTCGGCGCCATTGGCCTTGAGCAAGACGGCCGCCATACAAGTCGTTGTCGTCTTCCCATGCGTCCCAGCCACTACGATGTTTCGACGTTCATTGAGGAGATGCGTTCGGAGAAGTTCGGGCAGCGACAGGTAACGCTGCGTACGCATTTCCAAAAGCCATTCGACCTCCGGGTGTCCGCGTGAAGCGATATTCCCGACGACGACTAGGTCGGGCTTGATTGACGCTAACCGTTCCGCAGACCAGCCTTCGAGGATATCTATCCCCGCGCTCCGCAGATGGTCTGACATCGGCGGGTAGATGCCCGTATCTGAGCCCATGACTTCATGACCAAGCGCCCGCATCAGCAAAGCCGCATTGCCCATCGCCGTCCCGCAGATGCCCATAAAATATATCCGCATGGGGCGATAAAAGAGGAGATGGGACCAAGGGCGAGAAAGTTACGTGAGGAACTCCGGAGGCCCTTGCTTATCCCCCAAAAAGAAGGCCCCCAGCTGACTTCAGCTGGGGGCCTGTACTTGCTTCTTCCGACGGTGCTAACTTGGGCTTTTGCTGCCTGCTGATGACTGACCGTCCGTTACTCACCGACGTCCTCACCGGCTTTCCATCTGTTTTTCACTGATTTTTAGCCCGTTCTGACTTCGTGCTTTCACCGACCTATCGAGCCCTCGCCGGCAACCGGCTTACTACGCACCGTCCTTACGCCGCCCGCCCTAATTCGCCTAGATCTGTCGGATGCGGATGATTCCTTTTTTCTTTTTCTAGACGATGGCGCCGACGAAGTTGGCGGTCGACCTTATCGACCAAAAAATCAATTGATTTATATAAATCATCGGACTCTTCCCGGACCACGATATCCGGGCCCGGTAACTCCAGCCGGATTTGGGCCGCAAACTCGCGACTATGGTCGCTGCAGCGGGTATGGACGAGCTCGACATGCACGCGGACGATCCGCGGGTTGTGGCGCAAGAGTCTTTCGACTTTGGCGCACACGGTTTCTTTCAGGGCATCGGTGAGGTCCATATGGATTCCTGACACGACGATCGGAGCACTTGTCATGTGTGTTGTGTTATTGGGGTTAACGTGAGATTCTGCGGCCATGTCAAAGAACGAAACCATCGATAGATTTTTCAGAAGTTTTTCCTGTATCATCATTTCGGGAGCCTCGTCGGGGATTGGACGCGCAATACTCTCGCGCATCGGTGATTCTGGAGTCGCCGCGGCCGTGTTCAACCTTTCCCGAACCGCTCCCCAAGGGGTTTCTAATGCTCTTAACTTCACTCATCTTACCTGCGACCTCTCGCAACCGACTGACATCTCGAAGGTTGTCGGTGAATTACAAAAACTAATGCCGCGCGATGGCAGAATACTACTGATTAATAATAGCGGCTTCGGGGCATATGGCGAATTTCCGGCCCCGGGATTAGCTCACACACTCATGATGATTGACGTCAATGTCCGCGCGCCCGTCGAACTCACGGGGTTGCTCTGGGCGGAATTAAAACTTCGCGGAGGCATGGTGGCGAACGTGGCCTCACTGGCGGGCTACCAGCCCACTCCGCTCATGACGACCTATGCGGCCACGAAATCATTCCTGCTTAACTGGAGCATCGCGCTTGATGCGGAAGCCAAAGCTCATGGCATCCGCTGCGTCGCGATTTGTCCTGGTCCCGTTTCTACGAATTTCTCGAAAGCCGCTGGCTTCGCCGGACCCACCGGCCTCGGCGGACAAACGGCGGACGAATGCGTTGACGAAGCCCTGATCGCGATGGCCCATCACAAGCCCCACGTCATCACCGGCTGGAAGAATAATCTTGTTGGCATCTTTTCGGCGCGCCTCCCCAAGCCCTGGGCTGCTGCGATTGGGTTAAAAATGATCAAACGTCTCCGACTCGATCGTTTTGTCCAGAAGTGAGTCTTACTTAGCGCCGTCTAACAGTTCACGTGCATGCGTGAGCGCCACCTTGCTGGTGCGGTCACCCAGCATCCGCGCCAGCTCCGATTCACGTTCCTTACGCTTCCCATGCACGGGAGAGATTTCGACCATGGTCGATTTATCATCCTGGGTCTTCGTCACGACAAGGTGGGCATGGCCTAAGGCGGCTACCTGCGGCAAGTGCGTCACGCAAAAGACCTGGTGCCCCTTGCCCAAGGCCGCTAATTCTTGTCCGACTTGCGCCCCGATCTCACCGCCGACATTAGCATCGACCTCATCAAAGACTAAAACTGGCGTCCGATCGACCGCTGCCAGAACGGTCTTAAGCGCGAGCATAACGCGGGCGGCCTCACCGCTGGAGGCAATCTGGTCGAGCGGCAATAAGTCTTGGCCGGCATTGGGGCAGAACAAGAAGCGGACCGCATCCGCTCCCGTGGGCCCAAGCGATGCCGTGGCCACTTCGATTCGCAAGTCGGCCTTCTTAAAGCCCAACGCCCCCAGCATCTTGCGGGCTGCCGTCGCAAGTTTTTCCGCGGCCTTCGTGCGCGAAGCATGCAAGCTATCGGCCTGTTTGCGTAATTCTTTTTCAACCTTAGCGGCATCGGCTTTCAACTGGGCGACCCTGGCTTCGACGTCGCCCTGCGAGGATAGTCGCCGGCGAAGTCCTTCGCGTTTTTCTCGCACCGAAGAAGTATCTGGTCCGTATTTACGGCGGAACTCCAACCAGAGATTCATTTTCTGATCCAAACCGGCGGCCAATTCATCATCCGATGACAACCCCCGACCTAAACGGGCGAAATCTGCCCGGATATCTTCCGCCTCGGAGGCCAGTGAAATAATCCGGTCGCGCAAGGTTTGGGCGTCTTGATCGATTCTGGCCACTTCATCCGAGGCCTTGAGCAATTTAGGTAAAACCTCTCCTATTCCCTCGGAGCCGAACCCAGCTTCGAGCTGGCCGAGTAATAGAGCAAGCTCTTGAGCCCGCGAGGAGCGAGCGTGGTCGCGTTCAAGCTTAGCCACGGCTTCATCGGTCAGATCGAGCGAATCCAACTTGCCCAGTTGCGAGCGCAAAAAGGCTTCCTCGTCTTCGGACAGACGTTCAGCCGTCGCCGCCTCGTCCGCGTCGCGTAATAATTCACTTCGCTGCCGCCAGCCCGCCCGATACGTCGCCAGCGAAGCCCCCAGCCCAGCATGCAAGTCGATCATTTCAAGCTGCGTCTCGACTCGCATCAGCTTCTGCGGCTCTCCTGGCCCGTGAAAATCAATCCATAGTTCGCCGAGTTGCTGTAGCTGAGATAAAGTCGCCGCACCGCCGTTGATTGAGATGCGACCAGACTTTGTCGCATGCACGGAGCGTTTCATAATGAGCAAGTCGTCCTCACAGCTAGGCAGATCGAGTCCTTTCAGCACCTCATCGAAGCGCTGATCATCGCCGACTTCCAGTTCGGCTTCGACCACGCACTCCTCCGCGCCCTTGCGAACGATTGTCTTGGCCGCACGATTACCAGCGAGCAGTGACAATGCCCCCAGCAGGACGGACTTCCCTGCGCCGGTCTCTCCCGTCACTACGGTGAAACCCGGCCCCAATTCGAGTTCGGTCCGATCCATCAAGGCGAGGTCACGAATAAGAAGACGGCGAATCATGCGGAGGAGCGGCTACCGTACAACGCGGAGCCAATACGGAGACAAGTAGAACCTGCTGCGACCGCGGATTCAAGGTCTCCGCTCATCCCCATCGATAATTCCGGCAGAGCGACCCCAAAACTCGCGGCCAGCGTATCGCGACACTGCCGAAGATTCGTGAAAGTTCGTTCGGCGACAGCTGGATCATCGGAAAGCGGCGCGACTGCCATCAGCCCGGTCACTCGCAAGGCGGGCTGAGCCATTGCCACCTCAAGCAGCCGGGGCGCCTCCGTTAAGTCGCAGCCGAACTTGGCTGGATCATGCCCCGCATTCACTTGCAGCATGATCTCCCGGACAAGCCCAAGCTCAGCCGCCAAGCGGCCTAACCGGGCCACCAGTTCAGCCGAATCCACCGTCTGCAAGACATCGAAGACCTGGAGCGCCTGCTTCGCCTTGTTAGACTGGAGATGCCCAATCAATTCCCAACGAAGCTCGGCGGGGGCCGAAGGTCGTTTGGTTTCCGCCTCCTGCACGCGGTTTTCTGCGACCGACCTTAATCCGGACTGATAGGCCCAAATCGCCGCCTCAACGGGGTTGGTTTTGGTGACCGGAAGAAGACGCACGGAGGCCGGATTTCGGTTACACTGGGCACAGGCTTGCCTGATACGGGCCTGAAGCCCTTCGTAATTGACCTTAAACTGGTCGTAGGTGACCATTTAGACCAATGGGAAGGAGAAAGGGGCGGGAGTCAACGTTGGCTGCCCCTGAACGAAGCCACGGGGGGCAAATCCATGATAAGTAAAACTACACTTGAAGCCTTAACCCATTAGATTTATTAATCATGGTACCGCACCCCCATGCACATCGAGAACCTGAAAATCTTCCGTGACCTCGTGGATAACGAGAGCTTCTCCAAGGCCGCCAAACTAAACGCCATCACGCAGTCAGCCGTGAGCCAGCAGCTTCGTTCGATGGAAAAACATTTCAACGTCCTCATCGTCGACCGCAGTCAAAAGCAGTTTCGCCTGACGCGCGAAGGCCGGAGTCTCTACGAGGCCTCGAAGGACATCCTTAACCGCTACGAACAGGTCGTCAGCGAAATGCAAGAGATGCGCAAAGTCGTCAGCGGTACCGTGCATATTTCCTCGATTGTTTCCATCGGCCTGCACGAACTGCCGCCGCATGTGAAAAGTTTCATGCAGGAATTCCCGCACGTGAACGTAAGGGTAGAATACCGTCGCTCCAACCTCGTCTACGAAGACGTGATTTCCAATGCCGTAGATTTCGGCCTGGTGGCTTTCCCGCAAAAAGTCCGCCAAGTAGAAATCACCCCGTTCATGGAAGACCAATTGGTCGCCATCTGCTCCCCGCGCCATAAACTCGCGGGTAAGAAAGAAATCGACCTAATCGAATTACAGGGCGGTAAATTCATCGGCTTCGACCAAGACATGCCGACGCGCAAAGCGCTGGATCAATTCTTCCGCGAACAGCGGATCGAATTGGAGCCGACGATGGAGTTTGATAATATCGAGACCCTGAAACGTGCCGTCGAAGTGGATGCGGGCGTCGCGCTGGTGCCCGAAGGGACGATCCGGCAAGAAGTCGAACAGGGCACCCTCGTCATGCTCCGCCTTCGCGATCGTCGCGTAGCCCGTCCCCTGGCCATCTTACATCGCAAAGGGCGCGTGCTCACGCCAGCCATGAAGCGTTTCATGACGCACTTACTCAATAGCGCCGGCGGCAAAGAACACGCGGCTTAATTAGACGCGTTTTTCGCGAGCCATCCGGAGACAAAGAATAAACCCTGGTAGGGCTTGGGCGAACAGGAAGCCTGCACCGATCCCTAATAAGGCGTCGGCATCCCTGCCATGCATCGCCATCAGGGCGGCGCTCCACCAGACTAAAGCCCCCAGCAACGGCTCCCACGCCCGACGCATGGCCGCCTGGGTCATCGACCAACTTCCAAGCAAGGCGGCGGATAATCCGGCCGTAGCCGCAAGCGTGATTAAGTTCAGCCCCAGATGGGCGTATGCCACGAAAGCTAAGGCCACCACGAGTCCCAGCAAACCGGCCGAGCCCACCCTCACCTGCGTCGGGAAAAAACGAAAGGCAATGCGGTGGGCATGCAGATAATAAGCCGTAGCGACGAGCGCCATCGTGAGCGTGAGCGTCCAAATATAAATGAGCCCATTCACGGGAATTGCAAAACGCCCAATCGCCCATTGAGCCAGGAAGCATTTTGCTAAGATCAAAGCCCAGAGAGCGCCGAGGCGATCGATGACCAGCGCCTCCCGATACGCTCTTTCCACCGAAAGCGAAAGTTCCGTCGCCTGACCAGCTGGTAATGAAGTAAGGGTGTCGGACATCGGTTAGACGGACCAGAGTTTCAGGCTTTTGATGGCGACGGCGACCGCGGGAGGCACTTCTTGCTCCCATCCAGGCGTCCCCGCGCGGATTCGCTGGGCTAAGGTTCGCGGCTGGCAAGCCATGGCGATCGGGTCAGCGCCGGAAATCGGCACGAGAAACCCGTTATTCAGCAGGTGTTGGAATAACCCGGACACGCTCGGCCGCATCTGAATATCATTTGCGGTGGCGATGGCGTTTTCATCCACGTTGTAACTTTCTGGGAAGCAAACCTTGCAAGCCACCGGGTCAAGGACCAGCCGGCGGAGCTGATCGCCACGCATCGGGTACACCATAACCCTCACCCCATCCTTAAAGAGGCGCCCGCATGACTCCAAAACGCCGCCCTCCAGGTGGACGTAGTGCTCCGGGTTAAACAAATCGACGAGGTTGTTCATGCCCGCGACCAAAGTGATGCTCCCCGTGGTGTGCATGCGGAAATAAGCCGGCATCCGATACCATCCGCGGTGGCGCGTGACTAATAACGGATGCTGCATCGCGCCGACCAAACGGATGCGGTCAATCAATTCAGATTCCGGATGCGAGTCAGCTCCGATGCACATCTCGAAAAGAGGCAGGACATCCCTGCCAGCGTCCGGCAGGCTGCGCATCGCACAGGCCAACATATCCTCGTTCACCAAAGATACGGGACGGAACGTACCACGCGCCACCAGGACCGATTTCTTATAAAGGTATTCGCTTGGGACTTCTGGATTGCCCTCCGGGCCGAATAAAACGGCGTCCGTCAAGCCCAGCCGGACCAGCCGCAACGCCGTCGCCCGATTATCAAAAGCGTTGAAAGCCGGGCCGGAGAAATGGGCGAACTCGACCTCGACGCGCTTCACGCCTACCTCATCCACCAAAGCCAGGAGAAATTCGTCGACGCTGGCGCGTGCATTCAAAGACGCGTGGATAAGATTCACGCCAACCACCCCCAGCGCATCCTGCTGGCGATTCGCATCCTTATCCCACAGTCGGAGGTGAATCAGAACCTCGCTGGGAGGCGAGAGGGGCTCCGACTGGAAGCGAATCCCGATCCAGGAGTGTCCCTGCCCTTTTTCGTCATGCGGAGTCGTCGCCACCGTATCCGCGAAGGCGAAAAATCTCGTCTGCGGACCCCGCTCCGGAGCCAATCGGTCGACCAGCAAGCCGTATTCGTGATTCAGCATCTGCTCCAACCGTTCGCGCGAAACATACCGACGCGGGTGCCCGTAAATGGCGTCACTTACGCGCATATCGTAAGCCGACATGCTTTTAGCCACGGTTCCGGAGGCACCCCCCGCCTTAAAGAAATGGCGAACGACTTCCTGCCCCGCGCCAATTTCAGCGAACGCCCCATACGCGGAACGGTCCAAGTTGATCGTCAGCGCCTTGCGTGAAGTGGCTGCACCAACATCCTGAGAAGAATCGAGCATGCAATCACGTTAACTCGGTCTAGGACGGAAACGAGCGGAAACCTGAAACAATCTAGCCTCTTTTGATTGGCGAAAAGACCACACCCTAATACAGTTTAGGCAAATCCTTACCCCAAGCGTTCTCTCCATAAAGTCATGAAAGATTTTCTAAAGTCAGTCCTCGCCTCCGCCCTAGGCACGTTCATCGCCGGTATGGCGACTTGCGCCCTCGTCGTCATCGCCGTTGTCGCCCTCGTCAGCTCTGCCGGCAATCGGCCAGAGGTCGCTATTGCCGTCGTCAAACCCAAGACCGTCTTAGTGGTCGGCAACGACCTCAGCATTAATGACACTCCCGCTTTCGGCACCCCCGGACTGAGTGATCTCTTCGGCGGCGGCGCCGGACCGACCCTTGATCTGCTGCGTGCCTTGGAAGCTGTCGACCTCGCCGCTAAAGATAAAAATATCGTGGGACTGCTGCTTTCCGGCCATCTCCAAGCTGGCTTGGTGCAAAAAGCCGAATTACGCCAAGCCATTGTTGAATTCAAAAAAACGGGTAAGCCCGTCATCGCTTGGATTGAAAATGGCTCTCAAGGCGAGTTCTACATGGCCAGTATTGCTGATAAGATTTATATCCACCCAGCCGGCGAAGTTGAATTCAAGGGTCTGGCCTCTTTTAATACGTATTATGGCGAAACCTTCAAGCGTTTCGGCGTCGGCGTCCAAGTCACGAAAGTCGGTAAGTATAAATCCGCCGTCGAACCCTTTCTGGGCGACCGCATGAGTGAGCCCGCCCGCGAACAAGAAGAGCTGCTACTCGGCAATATCTGGAAGCGCGTCATCGCGGATGTCGCTTCCGCCCGGAAGCTTTCGCAAGCCGCTCTGATTCGGGCCGCCAATACCGGTGGAGTCTTCAATGCGGAAAAAGCCTTGAGCCTGAAGCTTGTCGACGGGGTCCTCCAACGAGACGAACTCATCGAACGCATGCGTAAAGCGGGGGCTGGAGCCGACGAGAGCAATACCTCCTTTCGCCAGGTTTCACTGAACAAATATGCTAATAAGGTGAAATTTCCTCAAGGGGGTGGTCGCATTGCCGTCGTCTACGCCGAAGGGGAAATCGTCGATGGCTGGGGTTCGCCTGAAGACGTCGGCGGCGACCGTCTGGCCCGCGATCTCCGTATTCTTCGCGGCGACGACAACGTCAAGGCTATCGTCCTGCGGGTGAACAGCCCAGGCGGTTCGGCCTTTGCGAGCGATATCGTCGCCCGGGAGGTCAGCCTCCTTCGCACTAAAGGTCTTCCGGTGGTGGTCTCGATGGGCGACGTGGCCGCCAGCGGCGGGTATTATATCGCCGCCAAAGGGAGCGTGATCATGGCGGACCCTTCCACTATCACCGGCTCCATCGGGGTCTTCGGCTTACATTTTAATTATGAAGAACTGGCTAAGAAAATCAACCTAGGCACCGATGGCGTAAAGACGGCACGCTACGCTGATCTTCTGGAGATGCACCGCGCCGCCAGTCCTGAAGAATTAGCCGTTATCCAAATCATGGTCGATGGGGTGTACGAAGACTTTCTTAAAATCGTAGCTGAAGGACGCAAGATGAACCGGGACGACGTGCATGAAATCGCCCAGGGCCGCGTCTGGATCGGCAGCATGGCGAAAGACATTAAACTTGTCGATCGCTTCGGCGGTCTGCGCGATGCGATCAAACTCGCGGCGCAAATGGCGAAATTAAATTCCGTCGAAATCATCCAAGTACCCAGCCTGCATGCCGGCCGAGAAACTTTCCTTCAGAAAATTCTTTCCAATGACGACAATGAGTCGCCCTTGTTTGCCAAAACTTCGGGTCATGACCCCGCCCTGCTCTTCCTCCGCTCCCATCTTGAAATATTACGCTCCCTGCGGGCCCTCAACGACCCCAAGGGCGTTTATTTAAGCTGTCCTGCCAAGCCCATCCGCTGAGTATAACCCTTAGGGCTTACTTGGCATCTGCGCCTTGGCTTCGGGCAGCCAAGCTTGCAGCTGTTTGATGCGCGTGGCGTCCGCTGGGTGCGTGGAAAGGAATTCGGGAGGGCGTGACCCGCCTATCTTGGCAAACCGAGCCCAGAAGGCCGGCGCCGCCTCGGGATTGTAGCCCGCTCGGGCCATGAACATCAACCCGAGGTGGTCAGCCTCAGACTCGTGGCTGCGGCTGAAAGGAAGCAGAATCCCGACTTGGGCGCCCACCCCAACGGCAGCCATCCAGGTCGCTCGAGTCTGGGAGGACTTATTCTTAGTCGCCTCATCGGTGATCGCCGCGACCATCGCGACGCCGAGGCCTTGAGAAATCCGTTCGGCGCCATGTCGGCAGATGACGTGCGAGACTTCGTGGCCAAGAATGACCGCAATATCATCATCCGTCGGAGCATATTGGAACATACCGGAATTAAAACCGATTCTCCCTCCCGGCATCGCGAAGGCATTCGGGCTCTTGTCGTCAATGATCGCAAATTCCCACTTCGCAGCCGGTGGCAAGACTCCGCTGCGGTCATCGCGACGGGCGGAAGCGACGATCTTGAGGCCGATTTCCTTGATTTTTGCCAGGCGCGCGTCGTTGGGCAATTTCTTCATCTTTGAAAATTCGCCAGACGACATCGAAGCCACTTCTGATTCGTTCACCATGATGAATTGGGAGCGACCAGTAACCGGTGCGTTCTGACAGGCGACCAAACCGAGGGCGACCAGCGATAGGACAAGGAAGCGCATCGCCGTGATCAAGCTTTCGGGGGCTCTTCCGCAGGTGGCGCCTCCGCGGCATCGGTGTAATATTTGCGATACGAAGAATCGTAAGAGTCCGTGTAGGTCGATGCCATCCGAAGGGACATGCGATTGAGCACTACGCCGAGCAGCGGTGCACCGGCTTCGCGCAAACGAGCCAGACACGATAGCGCGTTGCGCATATTCACGACATTGAAGCGCACGACATAAAGGACACCGTCTATCTTGGGAAGCACGTGCAGCGCGTCGGACACCGCTCCGATCGGCGGAGAGTCAATGAAGATGCGGTCGTAACGACCGCGCAGCTCATCGATCATTGCGGTGAACTTCGGATTATTAATAACCTGCGTCGGGTTTTTGCAGCTCATCCCCACGGGAAGCACGTCAAGCCCTGGGGCCACTTCCTTCACGATGGCTTCATCCAACGTCATTTCGCCGTTAAACCATCGGCTGATACCTGAGTCGCCCGTGAAACCAAGGGAAGGTCCGACGTTAGGCAAACGAAGGTCGGCATCGATGACCAGCACGCGTTCGGCATGTTGGGCGAAAACCAGCGCCAAGTTCGTCGCGATAAAAGTCTTACCTTCGCTGGGTCGCGTCGAAGTGACCAGGAATACCTTGCTGGCAGTGATTGTCTGATTGACCTTCATCGCCGAGTAGAGGGCGCGAATTGCTTCCGCAGCGATTTTGTCCTTGTCCTGCCGAGCGAGCAAAGCCCGGTCCGGACCCGTCGTAACTGCCACCTTGGGCACCGTACCTAACAAGGGGAGACCGAGCCCGCCTTCGACATCCCGGGCGGATTTGATGCGGTCATCGAAAGTCCCCATCAGGACGATGAGGCCGACCCCGAAGAAAACGCCCAAGCCTAGGCCCATCAAAGCATTGAAATAGTAATTCTTGTTGATGGGCTTATCGGCCACTGACGGCATATCGAGCACCCGAATGGAAGTGCTCGTCCCCGAAGTTGAGGAACGTAGTTTGGCCTCCTCGTAGCTTAATTTTAAACGGCTCAGGAATTCTTCGCTGGCACGCACGTCTTTATCCACCCGCTCCAATTCCACATTGGCGGCTTGGAGTTTGGAAATCTCTTCTTCTTTCGTGCCCAAATTCCGGATAATGGCCTCCGACCGAGATTTGGCATTCTGCAAGGACGCCTGAATCCGATTCACTGAGAGGATGACCGCTTGATCCAGTTCCTTGCGCGTCTGGTCGAGTTGCTCGCGGTTTAAGATCAACGTAGGATGTTGGTCCGTATATTTCTTTTCCATCGTGCTTAAGGTCACCTTCAAATCCGTGACCTTGGAGACGAGCGTTGACACTCGCTCATCCGTGCGCACTTGGGCGAGGTCACACGGATCTTTTCCGGCTTTCTTATATTCCTGAAGAAGCGCGCAAATAATTTCCAGCTCATCGATCTGCTTTCGCGCCTCTTCGCGGTCCTTCACCAAAACCGCCCGTTCAGCCGTGAGCGTGTTAGTGTCTTTAGCGATTGAGAGCAGTTTCTGATTCCGGATGATCTCATTCTTCTGCTCATAAAGCTTACGCACCTTGTCTTCCAATGACTCGATTTCGATGCGGGCTTTTTCGACGAGTGGGTTGGTGATCGTTAGACGCTCGTCTTCGCTGTATTTCTGAATCGCTTCGCAAAACAACCGCGCCACCTGGCGGGCCAGGTCGCGGTTCGGGTGCGTGAACTCCACGTTCACGACCAAAGTCTGACGCTGCGGATTGACGCCTCGCTGCCGGGCGAAAACTTCCTGCTCCGTCAATGGACCACTGAAGACATTGCCCATCTGGTAGGGCTCGAGCACCATCTTTTTTTCCGCCGTGGTGAGGCGCTTTGAAACGCCTTCGATGATGGTGGCGCTCCGCATCGCTTCGACTGCGGTGAAGAAGTCGTCGTTGCCGACGATCTTGAAATTATCTTCCGCCGCCGAGTTGCCACCCCCGATATTAGGCGTCAGGCGAAAGATTCGCAGTCGGCCCGTGGCTCGATATTCGGGCATCGTGTTATAGGTAAAGAGCAGGCCGACGGTGACAAAGATTAGCGCAGAGAGGATAATCCACCAGAAGCGCTCGCGCAACATGGCGAGGTAAGCCATGACTGGGTTGGCAGCTTCGCCCGCCCCGTAACGACCGTAGCCGTAACTGGCATTACCATTCCCGGGATTCCCGTAGCCGGGGTTACCACCGCCGTAATTGCCGGCACCGTAGGAACCATAGCCACTGCCGTAATTTCCCTGATTACCATAGGAGCCGTAACCCCGACCGCCCCGCGAGTTGCCTTCGGCTGGTGGTTTTTCGGGCGTAGGATTTGGTTGCTCCATAAAATTAGTGATTAAATACGGCTATCATCGACATAGATCTGGTCTTCATCTTCGAGGACGAAGTCAGGATCGTCGCCCGAATCGATGCGCCTCATATCCTTACTGATGACCTGCATGACCCCGTCGCGCATCCGCTTTACGGCGACGTCAGAGCGACGGCCGCGCGGCAAGATGCCACCCGCCATGGAAAGGGCTCGACCCAAAGTCAGCGTTTCTTCAGGCGGGACAGGAACCGGGCCGGGTTTACCCACATAACCTGAGACGTAAACGCGACGCTCCGAATAACTGACAATCGAGATCACGACCTGAGGCTCCTTGAAGTATTTGCGAAATCTGACGGCGATCTCATCTTGCGCCTGGGTCAAGGTCAGGCCGGCCACAGGTATTAGCTGTTTAACGAAAGGAATATCAACGGTGCCGTCGGGATTGATTCGGCGTTCGATCTGGGTGTCGTTTTCGTTGATGACCCCGACCCGAATGAAATCCCGGGCACGTAAGCGGTAGGTGTTGCGACTTTCGACGGGCTTAGCGACGACAACGGCCCCAGCGTTAACGGGTGCTTCGGCCGCAACCGGGGTACCCGTGTCGACATTCTGCGCCGTCTCGGCGACCGGTGCAGAACGGGTGCAGGCCATCAGAAAGACGGTCATCAGCACCCCACAGGTGGCCTTTAAGGAATATGACATGGCAGTAAAGTATGACGAATGATTAGGACGGTCAATCCGCCCTGCAGTTACCGCGACCCAAAAAGGCTTCTTAATAACGGAACGAGGCGGAGGCCGTCAGGGCGTTCTGTTGGAAGCTGGCAGCGGTCGTGGGCTTGATCTTGGAATCCGTAAAACTGTAGCTAGCCTGGAAGCTCAGGTGGTTATTATACTTATAGTCCGTGCCCAAGGTATAGACCATGGTGCCGACGTTGGTCGAACCGGCAAGGACATCGCTCTTGGTCACCGATAAATTGAGGTTCATGTCCGACATCGCCGCGAAAGTCACCGCATAGGTGTACGTCTTGGAAGCGGTCGTCCCCCCGGTAGCGGAAGGCGAAATATCCCGTGAAAGCGTCAGGTTATGGCTGATACGTTCGGTCAGGACGTGCGAAGCGTTAATCGAATAAGATAAGGCTCCGGTGGTTGGACCATTGTCCGTTCGCGAATTAGCGTAGCCAACCTTTGCCGTCAGGTTGATTTTGCCGGATTCGGTGGGCTGACCCTTGGCCGTCAGGCCATAAAAATCTTTCTTGAATTGCTTCGACGTCAAGGCGGGGCGAACAGGTGTGATTGTGTTAAAATAAGGCGCAGCCGAATAATCTGTGACCGTGTGTTCGAAATTGAAGCCGAAGGATAATTTTTCGAATGCCTGATAATCAAAACTGATTGGCATGGCCTTGGTGTTTAATTCCGAAAGCGTGTTCGTGTTGTAAGTGTCGTATGCTGCGACCGGTGGTACCGCCGCGACATGGTTGATCGTGGGGTTAAGGTAGTGATTATAGCTATTCGTGAAGCCGGTGCTCAGCTTAATCTTCTCCGTCAATTTATAATCGATATCGATGGCGTGGCTGTAGTTGGCTTGGCGGACCAGCGTAGCCGAAAAGACATTAGGACTGACGCCATCCAAGGCCAGATTGTCATTTCGAGCGGAAACCCGATAGGAAGAATCCAACGTCACGGTCAGCGGGCCGCCCGAGGCGAAACGAAGATTGCCGCTCAAGGCATCGCGCGAGTCTTCCAGGCCACGGAACTCGGCCTTATTGAAGTAAACGTAGCTGCGTTTTGCCGTGAGGCTTAAGGAGATTGGGGTGTCTTTCCCGTACTCCAAGGCGAGCCCCGGGGTCACGGTCCAATTCGTGGCCGCCTTAGCGCTGGCTGCGGAATAAAGATTGTCCGTAATTTCAAGTGCGACCGATGAGTCGAAGAAAATATCGGTGTCATCCCCGATTTGCACCAGCGGAGAAGAAGGGATCCAATTGGCTGCTTGGGCTACTGGCAAAATCGAGAGACAAGAAGCCGCGATAAGAAAGCGTGTCATGATGAGGAATAGATTAGGGGAAGTATTCAGGTATGATAATAAACGTATCGGTATCAACCCCCAAAACCCCAAAAAAAGCCTCCTTCCCTGCTTTAAGCAGGGCAGGAGGCTCTAAATCCTAATCTTTACTTTTCTGACGCTTATTCGGCAATAACTGGGGTCGGGAAGACGCGAATTCGACGGTAGGCAGGGAGGCCAGTTCCGGCAGGGACTAAGTGGCCCATAATCACGTTTTCCTTAAAGCCAGTGAGGTTATCACGCTTTGCCATGGTAGCCGCATCAGTCAGGACTCGGGTGGTCTCTTGGAAAGAGGCGGCCGAGATGAAGGATTCGGTTTCAAGGGAAGCCTTGGTGATACCCAAGAGGATAGGCTCGGACTCAGCGATCTGACCACCGCGCTCGTTGATAGAGCGGTTGGCATGACCCAGAATCGTGCGGTCAACCTGCTCGCCCCAGAGGTAATCAGAATCGCCTGGCTCCGTGATGCGCACCTTGCGGAGCATCCGGGAGACGATGATTTCGATGTGCTTGTCATTAATGACAACGCCCTGGGTTCGGTAAACTTTCTGAATTTCGGTGATGAGATAATCCTGCACCTTGGATTGTCCAAGGATGTCCAGAATGTCGTGCGGATCGACAGCGCCTTCGGTCAGGGCTTGGCCCTGTTTCACCTTTTCACCGGCGGCCACGATGATGTGCTTGCCGTGAGGAATGAGGTGTTCTTCTTCGCGACCGATGGAGTCGGAGATAACCAAGCGCTTCTTGCCACGGACCGAAGGCTCAAAACGAACGGTACCGTCGATCTTGGCGATTTCAGCAGCGTCCTTGGGCGGACGAGCTTCGAAGAGTTCAGAAATCCGCGGCAGACCGGCGGTGATGTCCTGAGTCTTGGCAGCCTGGCGAGGAATCTTGGCCAAGATGCTACCCGAGTGGACCATGTCGCCTTCATCCACTTCGACGCGGGCGCCGGCGGGGATGGAGAACGTGCCCATTTCGCGGCCAGAAGAGTCGACGATCTGGACCTGCGGATTTTGCTCATCCGAGTGCTCGATCACATACTTGAAGAAGCTGTTATTCGACGGGTCGCGCTCTTCGGTGTAGGTCACTCCTGAAATCATATCAATCAGGCGAACCTTACCGTCGCTATTCGCGAGGATTGGCGTGAAGTTCGGATCCCACGCAGCGATGGGCTCACCCTTCTCTACCTTCTTGCCATCCTTCACCGCGATCACGGAGCCGGCGACAATACGGTATTCTTCAATCGGTTGACCGGCGTCATTAAGGACTCGGATGGAACCGTTTCCGTTGATGGCGACCTGGCCGCCCTTGATGTCGACGCAATTGAGATCGAGGAAGGAGATGCGTCCGGCGCTCTTCGCCTTAACCTCTGGTGATTTCAGCTGAGCAACGCCACCGATGTGGAACGTACGCATGGTGAGCTGAGTGCCAGGCTCACCGATCGACTGGGCAGCGATGATGCCGACCGCGGTGCCGCGCTCGACCATACGGCCAGTCGAAGGATCGAGGCCGTAGGAAGTGGGCGGAATCGCATTCACATTCATGTGCGTGAGAGGCGAAAGGACTTTGACGCGATCGATACCCACGGTCTCGATACGCTTAGCGGCGGGTTCATCAATGAGCACGCCCGAAGGCACGATGACCTCGGAAGGATTCAGCGGGTTGACGATATCATCGGAAGGACAACGGCCCACGATACGCTCGGAAAGCGAAACGAGAAGTTCGTCACCATCATAAATCGCCGTCTTCCAGACACCGTTAGGCAGACGGACATGCACGCGGTCGACGCCAGCATCGCGCAATTTGGCAATCAGCTCCTCGGTGAGGACGGCATCTTCCTTCGCGATAGGCTTAACGGCCCCGGATGGATTAGCGACATCAGCAGCGAGGTGGCGGCCCAAGGAAGTATCCCCGAGTGTCACGACTTCAGAACCTGCGGTAACGTCGCGGTGGTCGGTGACGATCACATCCATGGCGACGTCGCAAAGTTTACGCGTCATGTAACCGGCGTCGGCGGTCTTAAGCGCCGTGTCCGACAGACCCTTACGAGCACCGTGTGTCGAGATGAAGTATTCGAGAACCGACAAACCTTCGCGGAACGAAGAGAGAATCGGGCGTTCGATGATTTCACCAGATGGCTTGGCCATCAGACCGCGGGCACCGCAAAGCTGCTTAACCTGGGCCTTGTTACCACGGGCACCGGAGTCCATCAGGACGTAAACGGGATTGATCAGCATGCGGTGAGGGTGGCGCGGGTCGCCCTTGCGGACGCCAGCAACCTTCGCCGATTCAGACAGAGTCTTATACACCGACTGAGCGATGGTGTCCGTCGCGCTCGACCAGGTGTCCACGACCTTATTACGACGTTCATCGTTGGTGATAGTCCCGGTTTCGTTCTGACGTTGGAATTCACGCACCTTGAGGGTGGCTTCACGCACGATGCCGTCTTTTTCCTTCGGATAGATCATGTCACTCACGCCGATTGAAATCCCAGCCTTGGTGGCGACGCGGAAACCGGTCTCCTTCAAGGCATCCAGGACGGGGATTGAAGCCTCGCGGCCGCAATGCTTGTAGGTGTTCAAAATCAAGTCGCCTAACTGGCCCTTCTTGACGGTGAAGTTGACGAAGCCGATTTCGGCAGGCCAAATGGTATTGAAGATGATTCGTCCCACCGTGGTGACGATCGCCCGCGTCACTTTGTCGCCATAGACGGTGTCACGGCCAACATCCGGGTTCGCGAAACGAACCCAATCATGGAAGTGCAAGGAGCCTTCAGCTTCGGCGAAGATGGCTTCTGAAACGGAACCCAAGACCGGCAGGTGCGTATCAGCCGCAGGCTTGTCCGCGGGCTCGAGGGTCAGGTAATAAGCACCCAACACGATATCTTGCGACGGCGTAAGGATTGGCTTACCGCTGGAGGGCGAGAAGATGTTGTTCGTCGACATCATCAGGAGTTTACACTCCATGATGGCTTCGAGGGACAGCGGAACGTGGACGGCCATTTGGTCACCGTCGAAGTCGGCATTATAGGCCGTACAAACCAGAGGGTGTAGACGAATAGCGTCACCCTCGATGAGGATGGGCTCAAAGGCCTGAATGGAAAGGCGGTGCAGCGTAGGCGCGCGGTTGAGGAAGACTGGGTGACCCTTGGTCACTTCTTCGAGAATATCCCATACTTCGGGTTTCTTTTGTTCGATGTGCTTACGCGCGCCGCGGACGGTATGCGCAAAGCCTAATTCTTTCAGACGACGGATGATGAATGGCTCAAAGAGCACGAGAGCCATCTTCTTCGGCAGGCCGCATTGGTTGAGCTTGAGCTCGGGCCCGATGACGATGACGGAACGGCCGGAATAATCCACGCGCTTACCGAGTAGATTTTGACGGAAACGACCATGCTTACCCTTCAACATGTCGCTGATTGACTTCAGCTGACGATCGCGGTCTTTCACGGGCTTACCGTGACGACCGTTATCGAGAAGCGCGTCGACCGCTTCCTGGAGCATGCGCATTTCATTATGGATGATGACGTCAGGCGTCTTCATCTGGATGAGCTGCTTCAAGCGATTATTGCGATTGATGACGCGGCGGTAGAGATCGTTTAAGTCCGAAGTCGCAAAGCGACCGCCTTCGAGAGGAACGAGCGGACGGAGGTCCGGAGGAATCACCGGCAGGATCGTCAAGATCATGTGCTCCGGACGCTTACCCGAGGCCAA
This sequence comes from uncultured Opitutia bacterium, assembly GCA_903850885.1. GTDB lineage: Bacteria > Verrucomicrobiota > Verrucomicrobiia > Opitutales > UBA953 > UBA953. The sequence continues at coordinate 24,092 of CAINMU010000125.1, forward strand.
GAAGCCTTGGATGATCTTCATCCGGCGAGCGATCTTCTTCTTGATCTGCTTGGAGCGAGTGGAACGGAGCTGGTCGCGAAGATTTTCCACCGTCGAAGCGAGGTCCATCTTCTTGAGCAACTGTTGGAGCGCTTCGGCACCCATGCGGGCCTTGAATGCGTCTGGACCATGTTGCTCGACCGCTTGGCGATAAGATTCTTCGTCAAGCAGTTGCTTTTCTTCGAGACCGGTCTGACCTGGGTCGACGACGAGGTATTTCTGGTAGTAAATGACTTGTTCGAGCTGACGCGTGGTCATGTCGAGCATCAGTGACAAACGACTGGGCATGCTCTTCAGGAACCAGATGTGCGAAACCGGGATGGCCAGGCGGATATAACCCATGCGCTCGCGACGCACGCGGGAAACGGTGACTTCGACACCGCACTTATCGCAGACGACGTCCTTATACTTAACTTTCTTATACTTGCCGCAGTAGCACTCATAGTCGCGCACCGGACCGAAGATACGCTGACAAAAGAGCCCGTTAGGCTCTGGCTTGAAGGAACGATAGTTGATGGTCTCAGGACTCTTAACTTCTTTGAGGCCTTTGACCTTGCGGTTGCCGTGTTCGTCGAGTTCGTCGAGGAATTGCTCACCGGTCCATGCCACGATTTCCTCAGGGGAGGCGATCGAGATGGAGACGAAATCGAAGGACTGTTCCTTCGTTTCGTTAGGCGTGAACTCGGGGGTGTGTTCCGGGTGAATCATGTCGTATAAGATTTAGTTGGGTGGGCGTAGATCGCTTAGTTGCGCTCGGCGGGATTAGGCGTGCCGGTGCCAAGACGTACGTCGAGGCAAAGGGCCTGCATTTCCTTCATGAGAACGTTGAACGATTGGGGCGTGCCGCTGACCAGGGTGTTGTCTCCCTTGACGAGCTGCTCGTAAATCTTGGTGCGTCCGGCGACGTCGTCAGACTTCACGGTAAGGAGTTCCTGCAAGGTGTAAGCCGCACCATATGCTTCCAGGGCCCAGACTTCCATTTCACCGAAGCGCTGGCCGCCGTACTGAGCTTTACCGCCCAAGGGCTGCTGCGTGATGAGGCTGTAAGGACCGGTGGCACGGGCGTGAATCTTATCCGCTACGAGGTGGTTCAGTTTCATCATGTAGATGTAACCGACCACGACGTCTTGGTCGAACGCTTCGCCGGTGTGTCCGTTGATGAGCATGGCCTTACCGGTCTCAGGCAAGTTGGCCTGTTTCAGGTATTCGCGAATCTGCTTCTCAGGGATGCCGTCGAAGATCGGGGTAGCCACCTTGAGTCCGAGCTTGGAACAAGCCCAACCCAAGTGGGTTTCCAGAACCTGACCGACATTCATACGAGAAGGAACGCCTAAAGGATTGAGGCAGATGTCCACCGGGGTGCCGTCGGACAAGTAAGGCATGTCTTCGATCGGAACGATACGGGCGACGACGCCCTTATTGCCGTGTCGACCCGCCATCTTGTCTCCGACCTGAATCTTGCGCTTGGTAGCGATGTAAACTTTGACGTTCTTGATGGCGCCGCCTTCGTCGATGCCTTGCTCAATCGCTTCGACCTTACGGGCGCGCTCTTGCTCCAGTTCATCAAAACGACGGTGGTAGCCATCGACAATCTGCCGGATCTTCTGCTTCACCGGCGAATCATTCATCTCGATGGAACGAGAAACTGAGGCCAAGCGACGAAGCAGCGTCTTGGTAATCTTGCGATTAGCAGGGATGATGGCTTCTCCGGTTTCGGAATTCTTGACGTCGAGAGGGATTTTTTCTCCGAGGAGAATATTCGAGAGCGATTCCGTCATTTCTTCGCGCAGGCGAGAATCGGCGGTGCGGTACTCTTCGTTGACCTTCTTCAACGCGCGGCGTTGGTCGTTGGGTGAAAGTCGTCCATCGTCCTTATCGGTACGGGAGGAAACCTTCACATCCATGATGATACCGGAAATACCCGAGGGCACGCGCAGGGAAGTATCCTTAACGTCGCGAGCCTTCTCACCGAAGATCGCCCGGAGGAGTTTTTCTTCAGGGGCCAGGTCGCCTTCGCTCTTCGGCGTGATCTTACCGACGAGGATATCATCGGGCTTCACTTCGGCACCGATACGGATGACACCGTCGCGGTTGAGGTTGCGCAGGGCTTCTTCGCCGAGATTGGGGATGTCGCGCGTGATCTGTTCAGGTCCGAGCTTCGTGTCCCGAGCCGTCACTTCGAATTCTTCGATGTGCACGGAAGTGAAGACGTCGTCCTTAATCAGACGTTCGGAGAGCAAGATAGCATCTTCGAAGTTATAACCGTTCCAGGGCATGAAGCCGACAAGGACGTTACGGCCTAAGGCGAGCTCACCCTTATCAGTCGCGGCACCGTCGGCGATGATATCGCCGACTTTGACCTTATCGCCACGACGCACCAACGGGCGTTGGTTGAAGCAGGTGGACGAATTGGTCTTCAAAAATTTACGAAGGTCATAGACGTAAATGCCTTTGGATTCATCGGTCTTGAATTTCTTGTTCTCGAGCTGTGCATGGACAACTTCGCCGTCTTTCGTGATGACGATTCGACGTGAGTCCGCAGCGGCGACAATGCCGGAACCTTCGGAAACGATGACGGTCTTCGAGTCGATGGCGACGCGACGCTCTAGGCCGGTGCCCACGAGCGGGGCTTCGGTGATCACGAGCGGTACGCCTTGGCGTTGCATGTTGGAACCCATGAGCGCGCGGTTAGCGTCGTCATGCTCCAGGAAAGGAATAAGTGCAGCGGCGACTGACACCACTTGTTGGGGCGAAACGTCCATGTAGTCGACGTCTTCGGGTTCGACTTCGAGGATGTCGTCGCGGAAACGCACGGTGACCTTGCCCTTTAATCGGCTCGTTTCGTCCAATTCCGAGTTTGCTTGGGCGACCTTGAATTTTTCTTCCTGGTCGGCCGTCATGAATTCGACTTGGTTGGAAACCTTACCGCGGACTACCTTCCGGTAGGGGGCTTCAATGAAACCGAATTCGTTGATGCGGGCGTAGGTGGACAGCGAATTGATCAAACCGATATTCGGACCTTCTGGAGTCTCGATCGGGCAGATACGGCCGTAGTGGGATGGATGGACGTCGCGGACTTCAAAGCCAGCACGATCGCGATTCAGACCTCCGGGCCCGAGGGCGGAGAGGCGGCGCTTGTGGGTCAGTTCAGCAAGCGGGTTAATCTGGTCCATCAACTGACTCAGCTGACTGCGGGCAAAGAACTCGCGGATCGCATTGCCGAATGGCTTGGGGTTAACCAGCTTCTGGGGCGTGATGGAATCAACGCTTTGGTCATACTCGTTGATGCGAGCCTTGACGGTCTTGACCACATTCTTGAGTCCCGCACGGCACTGATTGGCCAAGAGTTCGCCAACGTTACGAACGCGACGTGATCCCAAGTGGTCGATGTCGTCGATCGCACCGTCGCCGGCACGAAGCTTACAAAGCAATTTCGTCGCTTCGACAATATCCTCGGGGGTGATTGTCCGGGTATCGAGGGAAACATTCAGGCTCAACTTCTGGTTGAGCTTATAACGACCGACGCGGCCGAGGTCGTAACGGAGAGGATCTTGGAAGAGGCGCTGCATGTGAGCGCGAGCTCCCTTGACGTTCACGGGCTCGCCTGGGCGAAGCTTACGGAAAATTTCCTTAAGGGCTTCTTCTTCGTTACGGACTGTACCGATATCTTTACGAAGTGAGAGAATGACCGCACCGTCGTCGAACTGAGTGTCGAAGACGCCAAACTTCTGCTTAGGTAGTTGTTTATGGATTTCCTTAAGCGTTTCGCGTGAAAGCTTATCGTACTGTTTGGCGACGACCTTACCGGTTTCGACGTCGACGATCGGATCGGCATAGACGAGCTGGGAAAGGGCTTCGGGCTCGAGGTCGAGCGCGGCCTTGGCGGTCAATTCGCGGTGCTGATAGAAAAGGGCCAGAATGTCTTTGTCGTCCTTGTAACCAAACGCCCGGAGCAAAGTGGTTACCAGGAACTTACGACGACGACGGCGACGATCGAGGTAGACCCAGAGCAGGTCGTTTTGGTCGAATTGGACTTCGATCCAGGTACCACGATCCGGAATGATGCGGAAAGCGTGCAAGATCTTGCCGCTCGTGTGCGTGGATTCTTCGAAGCAGATGCCCGGACTGCGATGGAGCTGGGAAACGACCACGCGCTCGGCACCGTTGACGATGAAGGAACCGCGATCTGTGATCATCGGGACTTCGCCCATCAAGATTTCTTCGTCTTTGAACGCGCCCTTCTCGCGAAGGCGGAGTTTCAAGAGCACGGAGATGGCGAAAGTCGTGCCCTCGCGGATACATTCGAGCTCATTCGTCTTTGGCATGACCAAGCCGTACTCGAGGTACTCGAGACGGAAGTTGCCGTTGTTGCTTTCAACTGGGAAGGCTTCGCGGAACACGGCGTCGAGGCCGACGTTCTTACGGCCAGCGGACGTCACGTCGAGCTGGAGGAAGTCGTTGAACGAGAAGATTTGATTCTCGATCAGGTTCGGGGGGGGGATGACTTCGCGTAGTTTACCGAAGTTTTTGCGCTCTTGAGGCATGGCTGGTGAAGGTGGGCTCGGAGTGTCTGGTTGTTTCGGTTTTACTGTGTTTGCCTAGTGGGGGACGGACTGGGCGCCGTTGGGAAAAAAGAGCGGGGAGGAGTTTGATTTCCGGAGGGATTTCTCCCCTCCCCGCACTTGAAATTTCTAAGAAACTAAAAGCGGGTTATTTAACCTCAACTTCGGCACCTGCGGCCTTAAGTTTGGCTTCAATATCCTTAGCTTCGTCTTTCGAAACGCCTTCTTTAACTGGCTTAGGAGCGGTATCAACCAGGTCCTTAGCTTCCTTAAGGCCGAGACCCGTGATGGCACGGACTTCCTTAATGACGTTGATAGGCGTAGCACCCTTGGACTTAAGGATGATATCAAAAGTGGTCTTCTCTTCCACCGGGGCGGCGGCAGCGGCGCCAGCGACGGCGACGGCGACAGGAGCGGCGGCAGAAACGCCCCACTTGGTTTCAAGATCTTTAACGAGGTTGGCGATATCGAGAACGCTTTGGGCGCTCAGCCATTCGATGACTTGGTCTTTGGTGATGTTGCTCATGGGTTTTTTGGTTCCTTGAATGGTTAGCGTCGTTTGAGGACATTTGAGGGCACTAGGCCCCTAACCGGAGTTCGTTGGATGGTATGTTGTATTGGGTTGGATTTCCCCCCGCTCGGACGTGACCACATGGCCACGCCTTTGCAGGGAAAGGGGTTAGGCGACCGTTTCGTCTTTTTGACGCTTGGCGTCCAAGAGGCGGACGACCTGAGAGGCGGGCGTATTGAAGAGCGAGAGCAGTTGAGCCCGGATAGCTTCGAGGGAAGGAAGCTTGGAAAGAGCGTCGATGTCAGACTTGGTGAGGACTTTGGCATCCAGCACGCCAGCTTTCACTTCGAGTTTGGAGAACTCCTTGAAGAAGGAAACCAAGACCTTGGCGACGCCGGTCGGATTTTTGCCGCCCGTGACCAAAGCCGTATGGCCGATTAAATGAGAAGATAAATCAGGGAGATTGGCCTGCTTTACCGCGATGTTCATGATGCTATTTTTGACGACGTGATACTCGGCGCCATGGACGCGGAGTTGATCACGGACGGACGTAGCATCTTTCACGCTGACGCCCGTAAAGTTAGCAATCAGGAGATAGTTGGAAGTGGCCAGTTGGGCGGCTACTTCGTCGACGAGGAATTGTTTTTCAGCGCGCATGTTCGTAGTTTATCTAGGGTTGCGTGATTAGGCGGTTACCGTGGCGGCGGAGTAAGGCTTGAGGTCGACGCCTACGCCTGGGCTCATGCTGGCGCTCAGGGTGATGGACTTGATAAAGCGACCACCGGCAAAACCGGTGGGCTGGGATTTGACCAAGGCAGCCAAGGCAACCTGGGCATTTTCCGTGAGCTGTTTAACCGAGAAGGATTTCTTACCTACCACGATGACGATATTTCCCGTCTTATCCATTTTGAACTCAACGCGACCGGCTTTGACTTCTTTGATCGTCTTCGGAAGGTCGTCGGAAACGGTGCCAGACTTCGGGTTAGGCATCAGACCTTTTGGGCCGAGCACGCGAGCTACCTGACGGACGTCTTTCATCGCGGAGGTTGTCGAGATAGCTACGTCGAAATCCATCCAGCCACCGTTGACCTTAGCGATCATGTCGGCGAGGCCGGCGAAATCAGCACCAGCAGCGAGGGCTTCGGCCGGGTTTTCCGTGAAAGCGAGGACCTTGATTTTCTTCCCCGATCCGTTGGGCAGGGATACAGTTCCGCGCACCATCTGGTCGGACTGCTTAGGGTCTACGCCTAAGAAGGCGGAGATCTCCACGGTTTCGTCAAACTTGGCGCTCGGCATCTTCTTGATGATCTCGGCGGCTTGGGTGACGTCATATTTTGCTTTCAAGTCGGCGACTTGAAGAGCGGCGCGGTAGCGCTTGCTGGTTTTGTGTTTCATAGCGACTTTCGTCTCCTGCGGAATGCAGTGGGTTGGGTGAGGGTTGGGTTGAGTGGAAAATTAACCGATGACTTCGATCCCCATGGAGCGAGCGGTGCCGGCGATCATGCGGGCGGCGTTGTCCGGGTTGACGGCGTTCAGGTCCTTCTTCTTGAGCTCGACGATTTCGAGGAGCTGCTTCTTGGTGACCTTGCCGACCTTATCGCGGTTAGGCACCTTGGAACCGCTTTCGATCTTCGCGGCCTTCTTGAGAAGGACGGAAGCGGGCGGGGACTTAAGGATGAAGGTGAAGGACTTGTCTTGGTAGACCGAGATGATGACGGGCAGGATCAAGCCGGCCTGATCCTTGGTGCGAGCATTGAACTCCTTACAGAACGCCATGATATTGACGCCCTTGGCACCCAAGGCGGGGCCGACAGGAGGAGCTGGATTAGCGGCACCTGCGGGGAGCTGGAGCCTGATTTCGCCGACGACTTTCTTTGCCATGGTGGTTTAGATGGTTGGGTTAAAGGGTTTATGAAAAATCAGTCGCGATCGTCGCGTTCGACTTGCCAGAATTCGAGTTCGACCGGGGTGGAGCGCCCGAAGATATCAACCGAGACTTCGAGCTTTCCGCGGTCGGCATCGATCTTGTCGATATTACCCGCCAAGTTGGCAAACGGACCATCGGTAATCTTGACGCGTTCACTGACGTGGAAATTGATTTTGGGAACGACCTTATCAGCCGCATCCGCCATTTGTTGGAGGATGGTATTGATCTCTTCGGTCTTCAGGGGAACGGGTTTCATGCCGCCGATCAAGCCGATGACGCCATCCGTTCGGCGCAAGAAACTCCAGGGAGCTTCGAGGAGCAGACCTTCGTCATCGAACAAACGCGCCCGAACAAAAAGGTAAGACGGATAGAGCTTCATTTCGCTCTCGCGCTTCTTGCCGTTACGGAAGTCCTTAACGGTCTTAACGGGCATGAGAATTTCAGCCACGTGATCGCCCATCTCTTCATCCCGGATGGCCTTATCGAGGAGGCGCTTAACCTTGCTCTCGTTGTTCGAGAGGGTCTGGAGAGTGTACCAACGAAAATCAGAAGGGGTATTCGACATGGGGGTAATCAGCGAACGCGCTTGGTGGCGAACTGAACGAAGTTAGAAAGTGAGAAATCGCAGAAAAAAACAACGGCACCCAAAAGAGCGACGGCCGTGATGACGACCAGGGTAGAATCAACCAATTCCTTCGCACTTGGCCACGAAGCCTTAACGAAGACCTCGGTGATGGTCTCGTTCCAGAAAGCGCGAAGGCGTCCGAGGAGGCTGAACATATGCTGGTGTTTGGTTTGGAGAGTGGCAGGACGGGAGGGAATCGAACCCACAACCAACGGTTTTGGAGACCGCTTCTCTGCCATTTGAGCTACCGTCCTGTTCTTGGGTTTAAAGAGACGAGTGCCGGGCTCCTTTTGAGGGAACCTCGGCACCGTAGTCGAGCCTTGCGGCGTTTAAATCACTTGGTGATTTCGAGGATCTGGCCGGCGCCGATGGTCTTGCCACCTTCGCGGAGAGCGAAGCGCTGGCCCTTTTCCATGGCGACAGGCTTTTGGAGCTCGATCGAGATGGTGACGTTATCGCCAGGCATTACCATTTCCACGCCTTCTGGAAGGATCACGGTGCCAGTGACATCGCAGGTTCCGAAGAAGAATTGAGGACGGTAGTTGTTGGTGAAGGAAGTATGGCGACCACCTTCGTCAGCTTTCAGAACGTAAATCTGAGCCTTAGCGATGGTGTGAGGCTTGATGCTGCCAGTCTTGGCGAGAACTTGACCGCGCTCAACTTGGCTCTTTTCGACGCCACGGAGGAGGAGGCCGACATTGTCTCCAGCTTGGCCTTGATCGAGTTCCTTACGGAACATTTCAACACCGGTAACGGTGGTCTTGAGAGTGTCACGGAGACCGACGATTTCGATTTCTTCGCCGACCTTGACAACACCACGCTCGATACGGCCCGTGGCAACAGTGCCGCGACCGGTGATGGAGAAGACGTCTTCGACAGCCATCATGAAAGGCTTGTCGACTTCGCGCTTAGGCTCAGGGATTTCAGCATCGAGAGCATCAAGGAGATTCTGAATCGACTGTTCGCCTTCTGGCGTCGCATCGAGAGCGGCCGTAGCAGAGCCACGGACGATCTTAGCGTTGTCGCCATCATATTGATACTTGTTGAGCAAGTCGCGGACTTCCATTTCCACGAGATCGATCAAGTCGGGCTCGGAGAGGTCTACCTTGTTCAGCCAGACGACGATCTTAGGAACGCCGACCTGACGAGCGAGGAGGATGTGCTCCTTGGTCTGAGGCATGACGCCGTCAGCTGCGGAAACGACGAGGATGGCGCCATCCATTTGGGCAGCACCGGTGATCATGTTCTTAACAAAGTCAGCGTGTCCTGGGCAGTCAACGTGCGCGTAGTGACGGAGGTTGGACTCGTACTCAACGTGCGAGGCAGCGATGGTCACGGTCTTGGTAGCGTCACGCACGGTGCCACCTTTGGTGATTTCCGCGTAGGACTTGCTCTCGGCCAGACCCTTACGGGCCTGCACTGCCACGATGGCGGCAGTAGTGGTCGATTTACCGTGGTCGATGTGACCGATGGTACCGACGTTGACGTGAGGCTTTGTGCGATTGAACTTCTCTTTGGCCATGGCTTTGGTGGTGAGGAGGTGGTTTAGGTTTGGTGTGTGGAAATTTGTGGAGCCCCCGAACGGATTTGAACCGTCGACCTCGTCCTTACCAAGGACGCGCTCTGCCAACTGAGCTACAGGGGCAATCCGTCGAAGCGCTTTGGGCGCGATGGGAAGGGTTTGAATGAACATCGCCAAAGCCATCGTCAAGCGGATTTTTGCAAGGCTTTTACAGGTAGCCCTTAACCCCTATGGCCCGATGATCAGCCGATAGGTTCCGGGGGGTAAGCGCCGAGCCCAATTGCCGTCCGCTGCCCATTGAATTACCGATAAATCCGTAACCCTATCCCCCGATGAGCGCAAAATGGCGGGCGGAGCCTGAAGCCCAAGCGAATCAACCCCAAGTGAAAGCTCTATTGTGGAAAAAATTTTGCTATTTCTTTCATTTTTATCTCTAATTTTAGTTAAATTACCATTAAAATGGGTTATATTCCCACTAATAATGGGTTTATTAGCCCCACTTAGGCTGTAGACTTCGTAATATCCTATCCTTGTGGGTATGCCCGATTGCTTAAATCCAGTAGACCCAAAGGATCCGAAGGGCCCCCAGCCCGCCAGAGGAAGCGCCTCGGGTGGGTACACTGAAACCGCCTTGGGGGTCTCGCGGAGGATTCTTTTGTCGTATTCCTCGAACTTGCCTGGGTCAAATTGAAGCAGGGGCTGGAATTGAGTAAAAGGGGTATCCTCGGACTGCCCTATTGCACCCGCTTCTTGCCCCCGAAGGGTAAATCGCCCGGGAAGGTAAGCTGCCGATGGATCCAGCAATACTAAGCTTTCCGCCCGAACGTCCCCTAACGGTATCAGATGGGCTCCCGTAAAAAGGGTTGGGGCCGGATTTTCTCCCCCGGCTGTGGGATGAAAAATCAAAATGGTGAGCAGAAAGGCAACTAGTCCGCAGATTAATGCCGTCCGAGTGAGAGGAGGAATCCGCCCTCCAGCTAAATCTCGAATGGTCGTCAGCGAACGCATTAGTTGCCAGCAGGCCGTTCAGCGATGGTGACGCGCGCCAAGGAACCGCGCCCACCACGCAAATAGGAAATGACCACGGCGTCGCCTGGTTTTTTGCGCGAAATAGCAAGTCGAAGGTCGTTCCAACTATCAAACGCTTTTGCTTCCAGTGCGATGATGATGTCTCCTTTGCGTAAGCCCCCTTTAGCGGCAGGAGATTGGTCCGTGACTTCCGTCACGCGGACCGCGCCCCGACCCGCAGTCGAAAGTTTGGCCGACTCCTCCGGGGAAAGGTCCTCCCCTTGAATACCGATCATCCCGCGGACAACCTTGCCGGTATTCGCTAAATCGAAAGCCACGCTGATCATCAGGTTAGATGGGATGGAAAATCCGATACCGATATTCCCGCCCCCACCCGAGGTACGAATCGCCGTGTTCATACCTAAAATACGGCCTTCGAAGTCAATCAAGGGCCCGCCGCTATTGCCGGGGTTGATGGCTGCGTCGGTCTGGATGAAATCTTCGAAGGTCAAACCCATGCCCGAGCGACCAAGGGCCGAAACGATGCCTGAAGTAACGGTCATCCCGACACCGAGGGGATTACCAATCGCGAACACCATATCACCCACCCGGGCTTTATCACTATCGGCGAAACGAGCAAACGGCAGATCACGCGCATCAATCTTAAGTACCGCAATATCCGTGTTCGCATCCACGCCCAGAACTTTTGCCCGGAATTCACGACGGTCCGAGAGCTTCACGAAAACCGTCTTGGCCGTACTTCCATCCTGCATCGTGACAACGTGACGATTGGTCACGACATAACCGTCGGGGTTGATGATCGTGCCCGAACCCAGACCCGTCGGGATTGTCACCTCGCCTGTCTTGGCATCTACCTTGACGTCGGCTGGGTCGATTCGGCCACGATAACGACGGAGAACTTCCGGCGGAATGACCTGCGCGGTACTTATACTAACCACCGAAGGCATGATTCGCGTAAGCATATCAGCATAGCTCGCCCCCGGCTTGGTCCGATCGATCGGTTTAGCATCCGTTTCGAACGAAATACCGGCGAACGTCAGAGCCGGCAATAAAATGAGCGCGGTGAAGTAACGAAGCATGACCACGCCAGCCTAGAACTACGCCGAGCCAAGGCAAGCAAGCGTCAGCGGGCCATCGTGAAGCCGCCACCCGGTTGGGTCGGTTCGGCTTCATCCCTATCTTTATTAAACCGCATCGAGAAGAGCCGGGTCACGCCCTTCTCCTGCATGGTCGCGCCAAAAATCGCGTCAGCGGTGGATACCGTCCGCTTATTGTGCGTAATAATCAGGAACTGCGAAAAACGCGTGAATTCCTGGATGATATCCGTGAAGCGGCCCACATTAGTATCGTCAAGCGGGGCATCCAGCTCGTCGAGGACGCACAAGGGCGATGGCTTGACCATATAAATCGCGAACAGCAGTGCGAGTGCAGTCATGGTGCGCTGGCCACCGGAGAGCAGCAAGATGCCGCGCAACTTAGTCCCCGGAGGTTGGGCGATGATTTCAATACCGTTTTCCAGTGGATCTTCGGCCTGCACCATCTGTAAGTCGGCGGTTCCGCCGACGAAGAGACGGTCGAAGGTGAATTTGAAATTCTTACGAACTTGTTCGAAAGTATCGGTGAATAATTTGAGCGAAGTCTGGTTCAACTCTTCGATCGCCTTGGAGAGTTCTTCCTTCGCCTTCCAAAGGTCATCGCTTTGCTTGGTCAGGAAGTCGTGGCGATCGCGCAACGACGAATATTCTTCCACGGCGACGAGATTGATCGAGCCCATGCCCGACATGCGTTCACGGAGTTCGGCGATTTCCCGGACAAGCGGCGGCCAATCAGTCGCCCCTAAGACCGTCAACTCATCTTCCGTTGGTTCGCCTTCGCGGACGGGTGCCTTACGCACGGGTCGAGTCCCCTCTTCTTCCGGCTCTTCAAGATCATCGAAAGTCGCGATGCCATCAGGTTCGCCATCAGCGAGCCAAAGTTGCAAACGCCAGTCGACGGAGGAAACATCCAATTGGTGCTCCGATTGAACTTTTTCGATAATAAACCCACATTGGGAATTCTGTTCGGCAAGGGTGACCTCTAAAGATTTAAGCCGCATATCAACCACGCGAAGTTTTTCCCGGTCGACGGAAAGCACCCGGTCATCGGTCTCGAGCAAGGCGTCTTTTTCGGCCAGCTCTCCGCGCGTTTGGGCAAGACTGACAGAACGGGTTTCAATTTCTCCGGCCAAACGGCCAGATAACTCGCGGGCCGCAACTGATTGAGTGCGCAGTTCGCCGATCTGACGTTCGTTTTGTTGCGCTTCGGTCCGGCGTGAAGCCAGGCGGGCCGAAGCCTCCGCGCGACGGGACTCGAGATCGGCCAACTCGCGGCCGACCAATTCAAGACGTTGGCGCTGCTCGGCCAAGGAAAGCCGTACTTCACCTAAAGCATTACGACGCACTTCGGTCTCCGAGCGCGCGGACTCGACATCGGTTTCTCCCGTGGCGATAGCCGTGCGTAATTCAGCGACCTGAGCATCTTTCGTCGACAGGGTCGCCTGGGCCCGATCGCGCCTCATCACGGCCTCGGCCTTGGCCGATTCCAATTCGTTCAATTGACGCTGCTCGCGAGCAATCCGCTCATCGGCCGCCACCAAAGTCTGCCTTGCGGCACGCTCGTCCGCTTGAGCGACGGAGAGCTCCTGCGCTGCAAACTGCGTCGCACCGCGACGCGTACCCACTTCCACCTCGTTAGCATCCATGTTCGACTGCAGACCCAAGGCGCGCTCGTTGAGTGTCGTAAGCTGATCGTTCTCGGCCTCCAGCTTTGCCCGGACCGAACGAATTTCGCTCTCGCGGGAGAAAACTCCCGAGCCGGTGGAGGATGAGACCTTCCGAGGCCGACCCGCGTAGACTAGCCCGCGACGATCGATCAGATCGCCCTCGGTCGTAGCGACCAAGAAGAATTCAAAGGACGGATTGCTTCGCCACCACGCGATAAAGTCGCCCAAGGTGGGACAAACGTAGCAGCCATCGAAAAGATTGGAGACCAGACGTGCATGGGTGGCCGACTTGGGCTGGACCGCCGAACCGGCGGGCCGGAGCCAACTGGGAGCGGCCGAGCCGCTCTGGAAAGCGGGAGGAGCTTCGACCTGAAAGACCGCCCGGCCGAGTTGGCGCTCAGCCATCTTCGCCACGATGCCTGGCAAGAAATCGGCGTTGTCCAGGGCGACCGCTTCCGAGGCGGCGCCTAAGATATTTTCCAAGGCGGCGGCAGCGGAAATATCAGTGACGGTGACAAGGTCGGCCAAAGCGGCGGCTTTGCCGGCCGGCATAGCTTCCGAAAGTTCTCCGCGAAGTACCGCTTTGGCGGCTTCCGAAAACCCTTCCAGCCGCGACTGCATCTGTTCGAGCAAGCCAAGCTGAGCGGAAAGTTTTGCGACGCTGCGATCTTGTTCGGAAATTGTCTGCTGCAGTGCGCGAAAATCCGTCAGCAACGCTTTGCCTTTTTCAACCGCTTCCTGCTCGGCGGCACGGGCGGCCTGCAGTTCACCGTGGCGGCCGGTAACGACCTGGCCGCAATCGGCGACGCGGCGATCGTGCCCCTCGCGCTCCACCATCGCTTGCGAGACGGAAGCTGACACATCGACATGGCGGGCCTGGTAGCCCCGAAGATCGATTTCGAGATTCGTGACATCGCCACGGGCGCGAGTCATCTCACCTTCGGCAATTAAAATATCTTGGCGAGCCCGACGCAGACGATTCTCGGATTCGACCAAGAACTTAGCCGCTGCTTCGACTTGCGAAGTCTTATCACGGTAGGCGGCATCCGTCGCGGTCACCGAGCCCGTGGCGGTCGATTTAGCATCGGAACTACCGCGCAGACGCATCTCGTATTCGGAGATGGCTTGTTCGGCCTCCTGACCCTCGCGGCGAATATCAACCAAGCGGGTCGTTAAATCATCTGCCCGAAGATCAGCGGTTCGAGCCTCGGCTTCGGCGTTTTCGCGGGTGGTACGTACTTCAAATAAAGCCTGCTGGGCTTGCTGGACTTGTTCGGCCAATTCGGCTCGCCGTACGCGCGTATCAAGCAGGGCGGCTTCGCGGCTACGCAGGCCATCGCTCAACGCCTCTACCTCGGATCCACACTGTGCGGCGTCCGCTTCCAGGGTCGTGATCTGCGTCCGACGATCACCAAACTGCTTGGCCTGCCAAGCGAGGTCGAGGTGCGTAAAACGATGCCGCAAGCGGCGGTAACGCAAAGCCTTAGCGGCCTGGCGGCGAAGGCTGGCGATCTGACGGCCGACTTCGCTAACGACGTCGGTGATCCGCGCCAGGTTAGCGTCAACGCCTGACAACTTGTTCAACGCTTCCCGCCGTTGCACCTTATAGCGAGTGATGCCGGCCGCTTCTTCGAAAAGATAACGGCGCTCCGCCGGATTAGCCGAGAGAATCTGGTCGATTTGTCCCTGCACCATGAACGAATAGGACATCCGTCCGATACCCGTATCCATGAAGAGCCGGTGAATATCCTTCAGCCGGGACGGCTTGCCATTAATAAAATAGTCGCTGGTTCCCTCGCGATGGATGCGACGCATCACGGAGACCTCGGCAAACTGAGTTCCGAGTTCCTTCTCACAATCCGCAAAAATCAGTTCGACTTCGCACTGGGGCAGCGGCTTACGCTTATCCGTGCCGGCGAAGATGACATCCTGCATGCTGGCTCCTCGGAGCGACTTGGCGCTTTGCTCGCCGAGCACCCAGCGGATTGCGTCCACGATGTTCGACTTGCCGCAGCCGTTAGGTCCAACGACAGCCGTGACGCCGGGACGGAGCTCAATGCGGGTCCGGTCGGCGAAGCTTTTGAATCCGTTGACGACGATTTCCTTGAGGTACATCGAGGGGTGAAATAGCACGATTGCCCTCCCCCACCCCCGCCGCAAGCGTCTAGTGCCCCTATTAGGGGGCAGTTATTCACGATGCGAAATCTTAGGATTCGGGGTTGACGAGACGGCTCCCCCCTTATTCTTTCGACCCTCTAACGCCAACATGTCCGTAGAAATCAAGATTCGCAAAGGTGAGACTGTCGACAAGGCTCTCCGCCGCCTAAAGAAGAAGATCGACCGCGAGGGGATCATCAAGGATGCCCGTGCCAAACGCGGCTTTGAAAAGCCGGCTGAGCGCCGTCGTCGCAAGAAGAAGGTCAAGAACTTCAACGCCTACCTGCGTAAGAAGTGGGATAACGTATAACCCCCCTTCCAATTGCAACCCCAAGACCCGTCAGTATGACGGGTCTTTTGTTTGGGGAGGGCCCCGGGTGCTACAGGAACAAAAAGGGCCGAACCCGGAGGCTCGGCCCTTTCGTAAGACTAAGCCAATTCAGGCTTAGCGGATGAACAAGAGTTCCTGGTAGGATGGTAACGGCCAATATTCATCGGCCACGATCTCTTCGAGCGCATCAGCCGCAGCACGAACCTTCAACATGGCAGGGAGAACCTTATCGCAAGAATGCTTGGCCTGAGCGTGTGTATCGGACTTTGACACTTCGCGGGCGGCGTCAAGCGCTCCCAAAGCGTCGTACAGTTCGTCCGCCAGCCCGATGACTTCTTTGCGCAATTTTCCGCCAGATTTGGTCTTTTCAACCGGGGTCAGGTCAGCGGCGAACTTAAGTGCAGCCGGTAAAAGTAACGTCCGGCCGATCTCGGAGACGAGCTTCGATTCGGTGTTCACCGTGAGCACATAGGAATGTGTGTAGATTTCTTCGCGCGATTCGAGCTCAGCCTTGCTGAGCACACCTTGGCGTTCGAAGACATCCACCGTTGATTTAGCAACGATTTCAGGGAGAGCGTCCGGGGTCGTCCGCAGGTTCTTGAGGCCACGCTTACCAGCTTCTTTATGCCACTCTTCCGAATAGCCGTTCCCGTTGAAGATAATGCGACCATGCTTGGTCAGGATTTCTTTGAGGACCGACTGAAGGGCGGTGTTGAAGTTGCTGTTCTTCTTGATGGCTACCGCTAATTCGTCAGCCAACTTATCCAGCGAATCAGCCATGATCGTGTTGAGGACGGTTAAGGGACCGGCGACCGAGAAGGAGGAACCGACGGCGCGAAATTCGAACTTATTACCCGTAAAGGCAAAAGGACTCGTCCGATTACGGTCACCAGCGTCTTTCGGTAAGACGGGCAACGTATCGACACCCAAGGTCATATGACCGCCCTTACGCGAAGAAGAGGCGGAGCCGCTCTTCTTCACTTGCTCGATGACTTCATTGAGCATGTCGCCTAAGTAAATCGAGATAATGGCCGGAGGGGCTTCATTGGCACCCAGACGGTGGTCGTTACCAGCGGAAGCTACCGAAGCCCGGAGCAAGCCTTGGTGCAGATCAACCGCACGGACGACAGCGGTACAGAAAGTAAGGAACTGGGCGTTGTCGTGCGGGTCGTTGCCCGGCTCGAGCAGATTGCCTACGCCTGCACCACCGATGGACCAGTTGACGTGCTTGCCGGAACCGTTGACGCCGGCGAAAGGCTTTTCAGCCAAGAGGCAGACGAAACCATGCTGAGCGGCGACCCGCTTCAAGAGTGTCATGGTAAGCATCTGGTGATCGTGTGCGACGTTCGCGGATTCGTAAATCGGGGCCACTTCGAACTGCGCTGGGGCGACTTCGTTGTGGCGAGTCTTGATAGGGATACCCAGCTTGAAGCACTCGCGCTCGGTCTCCATCATACAAGCGAGGACGCGATCAGGGATGGTGCCGAAGTATTGGTCTTCGAACTCTTGACCCTTGGCAGGCTTCGCACCGAAGAGGGC
>CAINMU010000126.1 GCA_903850885.1 uncultured Opitutia bacterium
GAGAGAGGCAGTGCAAAGGTGCAACTGCGGCGGAGCCGCGTGCAAAGGTGCAAAAGTGGACGCGGGAACAACTAGCTGGCCGGTTGACAAGTTGACCAGCAGGCAAGGGAGGCAGGGGGGCAAGTTAGAGGCTCGGAGGCTCGGTGGATCAGAAAGAGGCAGAGGCAAGTTGAACAGTTGACCCGTGGGCCAGTGGGCATGGGAGGTAGCTGGTAGGGGCCAAGGGAGAACGTGAGCCGGGTGATTGGTTGGGGGATGAGGGTGGGCTGACCGCCTAGGTCAGCCGCGGTTGAGCGAGGGCGCTCAACCCTACCCGAGGCAACTAGGGCAGCACGCGGTGCTGCCCCTACCTGCGAAGGCAAAGCCTTCGAGGTGACACGGGGGCACGGGGACATGGGGCGAGACAGATACCAGATACAAGGATCGGAGAGATGTCCCTACCCAAGGCAGAAGATGGCAACTAGGACAGCACATGGTGCTGTCCTTACCTTGTGGGTCGGGGATTTGCTTTTGGATGATTAACCCTTAGATTGCGGCCATGAACCTTCGCCGAAGTCTAATCGCTTATTTCATCTTAGTGTTAATCGCTATGACTTGGGTGTCGTGGCATGCGTGCGTGGCGCCTTCGACGTCGTCGCTCCCCGGCTATTTCGGCAAGGGCCTTAACGTCTTGGGCGGATATGTCACTGTGTGCAGCGAGCCATGGGGTTTGGCCACGATGTTCGACGCCTATTTCGGCTTCATGGCCTTCTGGCTATACGTCGCTTGGCGCGAACCTACCGTCGCCCCCCGCATTCTTTGGTTCGTGGCCGTGATGACCCTCGGGAATTTTGCCATCGCTGCTTATGCCCTGGTTTGTCTCTTTACGACAAAAGGCGAAACTACCATTGGCAAAATATTCTTCGCGCGTAAGGTCTTATCGGATGGGACGCGTCTCTGATTGGCTTCGCCGCAAAGTACGTGATCCGTTGTTGGCGGAATTACGCCAAGGCGCGACGCCGGAAAGCGTGGCGGCCGCAGTATCCGTCAGCTTAGCCATCGCCATCAACCCCATTATTGGGACGACTACCGTCGGATGTATCATCGCCGGACGGCTCTTTCGACTCAACCACGTCGTAATGCAGATCATCAATCACGTCAGCTACCCGATTCAGATCCTGCTCATCGTACCGTTCGTACGACTCGGAGAGACCGTGACCGGGTCGCGGCACCTTCACCTCACCCCGCAGGCCATCATCGATGAATTCAACCGCTCATTCGGGGATTTTATGGAAAAGTTCTGGATGGCTTACGTGCACGGCATCATCGGGTGGCTGATCGTCGTGCCGGCGGCCGCGTGGATACTTAATTTCTTCCTACGCTGGACCTTCCGCCGCCTTATGAATAAAAACCCCGCATGACACCGCTCTACGATCTCGGCTTCGACTTCTTGGCACTCTTGGCGGCGGCTTGCGGTTATTTCTTCCTCTGCTGGCTGATCGCCCGCAAACTTGATAACTGGTCGATCGTGGATGTCGCTTGGTCTTACGGCTTCGCGCTGGTCGGGCTGAAGCTGCTTTACGTGCATTTTTACGACATGCCGCTGGGCGGACAGGGCCTGCTCATGACCTTGGCGACGATTGTGTGGAGCCTGCGGCTCGGCACTCACCTGGCGGTGCGCGTGTTGGGCCATCTGGATAAGGAAGACGGTCGTTACCTCCAGATGCGGGCCGAAGCCGGGGCGCGGATGCCTTGGCAGATGGCGTATTTTTATTTCCTCCAAGCCTTGGCGCTCGCCCTGCTCTGCCTGCCGTTGCTCTCCTCGAGTCCCTATGGCGCGCCGAGCCCCATCCGCGCCATCCACTGGATCGGGCTGGGCATTGTCGCCTTGGCGCTCGTCATCGAAGGCATGGCGGACGCGCAGCTCGCCGCCTTTAAGAAGGACGTCACCCAGCAAGGAAAGGTCTGTGAGCGCGGCCTCTGGGCCTGGAGCCGGCACCCGAATTACTTTGGAGAGTGGCTAGTGTGGGTCGGCTTTGTCCTGATGAGTTATAACGCCACCTATCGTGGCATCCCGGGGTTGGCTTGTGCACTCATCATGTATCACCTGCTCACGCGCGTCACCGGCGTGGCCTTGACCGAACGGCAATTGGTTGCGTCGAAGGGTGATGCCTACGTCGACTATCAGCGACGGGTGTCGGCGTTTTGGCCGCGGCCACCGCGCCCGTAAGTACGCGTTTGCCACCGAGCCA
Source organism: uncultured Opitutia bacterium (assembly GCA_903850885.1). Lineage (GTDB taxonomy): Bacteria > Verrucomicrobiota > Verrucomicrobiia > Opitutales > UBA953 > UBA953. The sequence continues at coordinate 2,232 of CAINMU010000126.1, forward strand.
CGGCGAGGTTTGCTGAACGCATGCAGACCTTTGAAGAGAATGGCGTACCCATGGAACGCTGGCGCGTCGGGGCTTCGACTTATGAGACTTGCCTGACGCGGGGTGCCCGGCTCTTGCGCTGGAAACTCGACGTCCCCTCGGGGCACCGTGAAGTACTGCATTGGCCGGAAGGTGCGCCGATGGCGCTCGATAAGATTGGCGCCGTCCGCGGCGGTAACCCGATCCTCTTTCCGTTCATGGGAAGAAATTATGCGGACGGCGAGAAGTTGGCCTGGAAGGCAGCGGATGGCATCAAGCGGCCCATGCCGCAGCACGGTTTCGCGCGGGACTCGGCTTTCGAAATCATCGAATCAGGCCCTAAACATGCGGTCTTGCGTATGGTCCAAGACGAACGTGGCCGGGCGTGCTACCCGTTCCTTTATGACTTCCGGATCCGCTTCGACTTTCTCGAACTCTTCCTGCGCATCACCTTTGAATTCGAGAACCGGGAGACCCAACCATTACCCTGGTGTGCCGGACATCATTTTTATTTCACGCTCCCTTGGCACCCGGGGCTGAGCCGGCGCGATTACGTCATCAAAATACCGTCCAAGAAACAGTGGCGGCATGCGGCGGATGGCAAACTCGTGCCGTTCGGCGAGTTCAAAGGCGCGACGGAAATCGGCTTCGACAACCCGCACCTCTCGGACTGCATCTTCACGAACTTAAAATCCGCCACCCTCACCTTTGGTCCGAAGTCGGGCGAAGAAGACATCACCGTCAAAGTCGGCGAAGAACCGATCCCGGGAAGTTGGGCGGCGGTTGTGACATGGACGCCTGACCCGGAAGCGCCGTTCTATTGCGTCGAACCTTGGATGGGGCCACCGAACAGCCCTGAGCATAAAAATGGGCTCCGTTTTGCGGAGCCCGGTCAGGTCGACACCTTCGTCACCGAGGTGTCTTTAATGTAAGGCGAACGCCTTACTTATTACCGGCGTTATTGATGGGCAACTTGCCCTTGGACTTAGCTGGGGTCGACGTGGTCTTCTTGGCGGTCGAAGCGGCGGCAGGAGCTGGGGTCGCCACCGAGGTCACCGGAGTGAGGCCGCCGGTCGGGACAATACTATTGTCGATACCGCCGTCGGTGACTGCGCTTGGTCCTTTTTTAGGACCCATGCAACCGACGACAGAGAAGGAGAGGAGGGAGAGAACGAACAGATTGCGTACCATGGCGGTGGAGTTAGGTTAAGGGGAACTTTACCGAGCATGACCCAACGCACAAGCGCAGATTCTGGCCAGCTGACCCTATTCGTCTGCACCGGCAATTTCTATCGGAGCCGCCATGCGGAGGCCTTTTTCAACTGGCATGCCACCAAGTTGGACCTGCCCCATCGGGCTTTTTCCCGCGGCTTACTCACGTCCCTGGTTGCCGATGAGCCCACCCTGATCTCGCGCGATACCCAACGCCGGATGGGTGAATTGGGCATCCCGATGCACTTGACGGGGGAGGCCCCGACCCAGCTTCGACGCCGCGACTTGGAGCGCGCCCACCGCACCATCGCCCTGAAACGCGACGAGCACTATGCCATGATGTTGGAATCTCACCCCGAGTGGGCGGATAAAATCGATTATTGGTCGGTGCACGACATCGACTGCGCGCACCCCGACGAAGCCCTGCCCCAGATCGAGAAGCAGGTTCTCGAGCTGGTGCAGAAACTCCGCAAGTAACTGGACCTGCTTAGGCGGCGGAACCGGCGTCAGCCCGACGCAAAGTTTCGAGGTAGCTCGCAGCCTGATTCAACAGGCCGCGCAGTTCGGATAAAGTTTCGTGTCCGACTTCGGCCTTGGTAGCGGCGGCTTCTTTTAAAGATTCGGCCCGGGCGCCTAATTCCTTGGCGAGCTCGTGGGCGGCGGCAATCGTCTTGGCTTTCAGCTCGCGCGTATGGGCATCGAGGCGAGCGGCCAAAGAATCGATGTCACGACCGAGCGTGAGACTCTTTTCTTTCAACTCGGCGGCCATGATGCGCGAATCGGGTACGCGACGAAGATCTTCGGTGAGACCGAGCCAGGAGAGCGTCCAGATAATCCACTTCGTCGGGTCGAACTGCCAAGCTTTGACGCCGTTACGGTAGTCGTGCTGGAACTCGTGGTGATAATTATGGTAGCCTTCACCAAAGGTAAGCAGCGCGACGGCGCCGCTGTCGCGAGCGCTGTGGGAGGTAGAGTAAGGCTGACGCCCGACCATGTGGCAGAGCGAATTGATGCAGAAAGTGCCCTGCTGGACGATGACCGTACGGAGCAGACCGGCGATGAGGAAGGCGGCCAGCGCGGTCATGCCGGGATTGGTATATCCGTTAAAGACGGCGAAGGCGTAACCCAGGACGGCAGGCATCACGAAACCGACGAAAGCACCGATCCATTGCACGTAGCGGTGTTGCCACATCACGAGGGGATCGGCTTCGAGATCCTTGACATTATTGACGGGCGACTTCGGCTTTAAGCGGAACAAGAGCCAGCCGATATGGGCGTAAAAGAAGCCTTTGGAGATATCGTACGGGTCTTCATCTTCGTCCACATGCTTATGATGGATACGGTGGTCGGCGCACCAATCATGGGCCGAATTCTCGAAGGAAGCGGCGCCAAAGAGCAGCACGAACAGCTTGACCGGCCATTTGGCCTTAAAGGAAAGGTGAGAGAAAAGACGGTGGTAGCCCAAGGTGATCCCGAAGCCCGTGGCGTAATAGTAGAAGATGAACAGGGCCCAGATGAAGCCCCAGCCGTGCACCTTATTAGCAGCCTCGGCGGGTAGGTGATACTGCGTCCAGAGGAACCAAGGTACGACCGTCAGAGAGAGCAGCGCCGTCCCGATCAAGAAAATGGAAGTGACCCACTCGATGCGGTAGATAGGGAAGTTTTTGAACTTCATAGCGGCGGAGTTTGAGTCCGCTGAGTGCCGTGGCGAGTGCAAAGCATCCGTGGAAAAAGCCGCTTAAGCGCAACTAATCGACGCCGAACAAGCTGAAAAACGCTATTAAAATGAGTTTTTCGAAAAATCAACGCGCTTAACTTGCTCTTTTAATCCGCATTACGTCGACGACCCAACGTATTCTTCACCGCTAATACTCGAACCGGTTCACGTGTCTTGATCCAAACATCGCGTTCTTTTAAAAGTTTGGTCGGCAAACTCTGACAAGCGTCGCCGAACGAAGTGAGTGGGAGGCGTTGACCTTTGGGTGAACTGTTAAAACCCGTGGCCGTCTCGGCGATCTTGGCGGCGACTTCGCGGGGATCGTCATCTTCTAATAATTGCACCACCCAACCCGTCAGATCCTTAGGCAGGCCCTCTTCCGGTTCGCTGACCAGAACCATGAATTGCTTTTTGGCGGGCTTCTCCCGTTCGACGGCGTCTTCAGCGGCGGCTTCGCGAATCTGATTGAGGATCGCAGCGGCGACTCGCACGTCGACGCCGTTTTCTTTGAGTACGCGTTGCACTAAATCGATATCTACCTTGGCCATAGGCCGACAGGAGAAGCCAAGGGGCCAACGGAGGGAAGGCGGAGTTATTCGCAACGCCGTCCGGACGGCTTTGCGAGGGACAGGGGGCAGGTTATCAAGGTAGGGGCAGCACCGCGTGCTGCCCTATCTAGGCCAGACCGTCCCGGTCAGCCACGGTTGAGCAAGGGTGCTCAACCCACCCTTATTGCCTTCCAGGTAGGGGCGCGACTGCGTCGCGTCCGTTCGCAACGCAAGGGTCGATGAGTCGGGTCAAGCTTGTCAGAGCTCATTAGATCGGGCCGCCCACGGACGCCACGCAGTGGCGCCCCTACCTGCTGTCTCCCATTCCAACTGACCCACGGGTCCACTGGTCAACTGGCCAACCGATCAACTGTTCAACTTGCCTCTGCATCCCTCCGGCCAACTGGCCCACCGATCAACTCATCAACGAGTGACGCCTCTTTCTGATCCTCCGAGCCTCTAACTTGCCTCCCGCCCTTCTTTATCTTCTGATTCTTCTTTCAGATGCCAGAGCACACTAAAGTCATGGGTAAAGAATGGGCCGACGCGCGCCGTCAGACCTCGATTGACCAATTGCGCACGACCGTCGCCCCCTTGCTGACCGGAACGGCTACTTTCACTTTCGAGCTCGGGTGTGGGCACGGGCATTGGCTGGCGGCTTATGCGGCCAAGCACCCTGAGGAGTTTTGCCTGGGAATCGACCTCATCACCTTACGGGTGGAAAAATCGCTGCGTAAACAGTCGCTGGGCAAGATCGCTAACATCGCTTTCCTGAAAGCGGAAGCGACGGAATTTCTCGAAGCCCTGCCGGCCGGATGTACTTTAGGTAATATTTTCATCCTCTATCCTGATCCGTGGCCGAAAAAGAAACACCACAAACATCGTTTTATTTCGCCGGAAAATCTCAACTTGTTAGCCCGGCACGCCTTGCCGGGAACGCGCCTTCACTTCCGGACCGATCACGCTGATTATCATACCTGGACGCTGGAGCTCCTCGCCGCCGATCCGCATTGGAAAATCATCGCGGAAGAAGTTTGGCCGTTTGAGCAAATGACTTTTTTTGAAGAGCGCACTAAGCTGAAACGCGACATCATCGCCGTACGCGTAGGCTGAGCTTCGTCAATTAGCCGCTCGATAAGTACTTCACTTACAGGGGTTAACTGTGCCTAATGCTTTCCCTTGCCTTGCCGATTTTCAATCCTACTCATATAAGCCGTGAAGTCATTCCGTCATACGCGCATCACCTTTACTATCGGCCCCGCGACCGAATCTGAAGCTCAGCTTGAGGCCATCATCACGGCCGGAGCCGACGTCGTGCGGTTGAACATGGCGCACGCCGACCACGAATGGGTGCGTAAGACCGTCGAGCGCGTCCGCAAGGTCAGTCGGAAGATGAAGAAGGACTTAGCGGTCATGATGGATATCAAAGGCCCGGAGATCCGCACCGGGGCCCGCATGGAATCCGTCCAACTCAGCACGGGGCAAACGGTTGATGTCACGGGCTCAGATGCGGCCAAAGCTGAAGGTGATATCCTGGTGATTCCCACCAACTACCCGAAGATGATCACCGCCGTACCGGTGGGCGGCATCGTCCTCGTGGACAACGGCCTCATTCAGCTCCGCGTCCTCGAACAACGCATCGATCGGTTGCGCTGCAAAGTCGAACAGCCCGGCCCGCTTGGGAGCCGTCGGCATATTAATCTCCCTGGGGTCAAGGTCGACCTCCCTGCCCTCACGGACAAAGACCGTGCCGACATCGCCGTCGGTTGCGAAGTGGGCGTCGATTTTTACGCCTTATCTTTCGTACGCGAAGCTGCGGACGTCGACACCCTGCGCCGCGTGCTTTTAGAGCACCACTCCAAAGCGCATATCATTTCGAAGATTGAAGACCAGTCGGCCATCGAACACTTGGGCTCGATCCTCAACGCCACCGACGCGCTCATGGTGGCGCGCGGCGACCTCGGTATTGAAATTCCTTACGAAACCTTGCCACTCATCCAGCGCAAAGCCGTCGCCATGGCCATCGCTTGCCGCAAGCCCGTCATCGTCGCGACGCATATGCTGGAATCGATGATTCAAAATCCCGTGCCCACGCGGGCCGAAGTCACCGACGTCTCCAATGCCGTCCTGGAGATGGCCGACTCCGTCATGCTCTCGGGCGAAACGACGACGGGTAAGCACCCGATCCGCTGCGTCGAAGTCATGGCTCGGATTGCGAGCACGACGGAGAATGAATTAGCCCGGAAACTTTCCCTCGAGCAGCCGAACGAAACGCCGAAGGTAAAATTATTGCGGGCGGCCGCCGGACTCGCCCAAGACTTGGGTAATACTGGCATCATCGCCTTTACGCGCAATGGCGACGTGCCCCGGACGCTTTCCTCGCTCCGGGCAGCAGGTTGTCCAATTTACGCCTTTGGCGAAGAAGAGCATGTCCATCGCAAGATGTCGCTGCTCTGGGGGGTTTCCTCTTTTCTGGTCAAGTTCAGCCCCAAGGCCGAAGACAATATCACCACGGCTTTAATTCGTCTGCGCGATGAAGGCCTCTGCGTGCCCGGACAGGTCTTGGTCATCGTCACCAACGTCATTCTCGGTCCCCAGGTTATCGACAGCGTCCAGTTACGCGCGGTACCGGCGATCGAAAAGCCAACGGTGTAAGGCCAATCAAGAGGCTTGGTTGATTAGAGGGCCGGAGGCTCACAATGAGTTGATCGGTTGATTGGTTGACCGGTTGACCAGTGGGCCAGTTGGCCGGAGGGAGGCAACTAGCTGGCCCGTTGACAAGTTGACCAGCAGGCAAGGGAGGAAAAGCCAGATGAACAGAGGCTCGGTTGATCAGAGAGAGGCAGAGGCAAGTTGAACAGTTGATCGGTTGGCCAGTTGGCCAGTGGCCGGAGGGAGATACACAAGAGGCAGCGTTAGTTGACCAGTTGACCCGTGGGCCAGTTGGCATGGGAGGCAGCAGGTAGGGGCCAAGGGAAACCGGAGACCGGATGATTGGCGGGGATATTTTTTAGGTTCGCGGGTCAAGGTATCGGGTGGCGCATCGGGTAGGGTTGAGCGCCCCTGACTCTTACACCTGAAAATATCTTCGGGCGAGGGCCTGCGTACCGGAATCTCCTTCGCCCGCAGTCACGACTTCACCGTACAGTTTTGCGGCGAGTTCGAGTCCAGGCAATTTGATGCCCTGCTCGCGGCAGACGTCGAGCGACAGGCCGATATCTTTGACGAAATGCTTCACGTAAAAACCCGGAGCGAAATCGCCCTTGAGCACGCGGGGGGCGAGATTGAGTAACGCCCAGCTCGAAGCACCGCCGCCCGAAATCGAACGCAGCGTCGTTTCAAGGTTGAGCCCTGTGGCATGCGCGAACGCTAAGGCTTCGGACATCGCGATCATGCCGGAAGCGATGCCAATCTGATTGGCGAGTTTGCACAACTGGCCGGTACCAGGGCCGCCTTGGAGGACGATAGTCTTACCCATCGCCGCAAATAACGGCTGGGCGAAATCGTAATCCTTCGGCGCGCCGCCGACCATGATGGTCAGGGTGCCCTCGCGCGCGCCGCGATCGCCGCCCGAAACTGGAGCATCGAGCGGACCGAAGCCTTTAGCGGCCGCCTCGGCGGCGAGCGAACGGGCCAGCGCCGGGCTTGAAGTCGTCATATCGATGAGGATGCAACCCTTAGGGGCCGCAGTCATGAAGCCTTGCGGACCGCGCCAGACCTCTTCGACGTCATTGGGATAACCCACCATCGAAATCGCTGCATCGACACCCGTGACTGCTTCGGCCGGCGAGGCAGCCCACTTGGCACCCAGCGCGAAAAGATCATCGGCCTTGGCCTTGGTACGGGTGTAGACCGCGACCTCATGGCCCGCCTTGAGCAGGTTCGCGACCATACTTTTACCCATCACCCCGGTGCCGACGAATGCGATCTTCATGGGCGCAGTGAAAGGAGAAAGTGGACTGAGTCGAGGCAGAGGTAGGCGCGGCGTAAAAGCCGCGAGGTAAGAGGCAGCGTTAGTTGACCAGTTGATCGGTTGGCCAGTTGGCCAGTGGGCCGGAGGCGATAACTAGCTGGCCGGTTGACAAGTTGACCAGCAGGCAAGGGATGCGGGGAGGCAAATTGAACAGTTGATCGGTTGGCCAGTTGGCCAGTGGCCGGAGGGAGATACACAAGAGGCAGCGTTAGTTGACCAGTTGACCGGTGGGCCAGTTGGCATGGGAGGTAGCTGGTAGGGGCGCCACTGCGTGGCGTCCGTGGGCGGACCGATATAATGAACTCCGACAAGTTTGACCCGACTCAACGACCCATGCGCTGCGAACGGACGCGACGCAGTCGCGCCCCTACCAGCGAAGGCGAGGTGACACGGGGACATGGGGCGAAACAGATGCAGAGGACAGCACGTGGTGCTGTCCCTACCCAAGTCAGACGGTGCTGCCCCACCCTCGAGACCTCTTGCCCTTCCCCTCTAAATCCCCGAATCTGCCGACATGTCCTCGGCGCCTTTAACGGTCAGCGAATTATCTGATATCCTAAAGGGAACGCTGAACCGCATCGGCACGGTCGAAGTCGTGGGTGAAATTTCTGGCTACAAACATTACGCATCGGGCCACCATTACTTTTCGATCAAAGATGCCGGTGCGACGTTGGCCTGCGTGCTGCTGAGCTATCAGGCCCGTTGGGTTAAGTTCCCCCTCGGTGACGGCGTCCAAGTCGTGATGAAAGCCAAGGCCGATGTCTATGCTCCGAGCGGAAAACTTTCGCTGATCGTCGACTCCCTGAAGCCAGCCGGCGAAGGCGACTTATTCCAGAAGTTCAAGGAACTCCAAGCCAAGCTCAAAGCCGAAGGCCTTTTTGAAGATGAATTGAAGCGCCCCTTGCCCGACTTTCCGAAAGTCGTGGCGTTCGTGACCTCGGAGAGCGGGGCGGTCTGGCACGATTTCATCGAAGTGTTGAAGACGCGCGGGTGGAATGGCACCGCGTGGTTGGTACCCGCCCGCGTCCAAGGCGATACCTGCCCCGGCTCCGTGATCAACGGGCTTAAAGAAGCCAATGCGATCCTCGGCATCGACCTCATCGTCGTCGGCCGAGGCGGAGGTTCGATGGAAGACCTCTGGGGCTTCAACGATGAAGCGCTCGTCCGGGCCGTCCGGGCCAGCAAAGCGCCGGTGATTTCGGCCGTCGGACACCAGACCGATTTTACCCTATGCGACTTCGTAGCTGACAAGCGGGCCGAAACCCCGACGGCCGCGGCCGAACTTATTGCTTCAGGTCAGACAAAGTTACGCGAGAAACTGAAATTATTAGCGGCCGAATTGGCGCAACATTCGCCCAAGGCGAAATTGCAATCGCTGTATCAGGATCTGGACCTACTCAACGAACGCCTGGATGGGGCGGCGCAAGAAGTCATCGCGGATCATAAACATCATCTCTCCGAATTGGGGAGCGAATTGCATCGCCTCTCGCCCAAGGCCAGACTTGGCGTCACGCGCGAACGCCTGAATCAACTGGGTAAGCGCCTGCAATCGGCGGGCTTCGAATCTGTCCTATCACGCGGTTATGCCATCGTCCGCGACGCCGACGGCGTGGTTATCTCCTCGAGCAAGAGTGTGAGTAGCGGCCGTAAGTTGCGTCTGAAATTTAACGATGGCGAGGCTGGCGTGACGGGAAATTAGGAATGCGTCACGAGTTGATCGGTTGATTGGTTGCCCAGTTGGCCGGAGGGAGGCAACTAGCTGGCCCGTTGACAAGTTGACCAGCAGGCAAGGGATGCAGGGAGGCAAGTTAGAGGCTCGGAGGCCCAGAGGCTCGGTTGATCAGAAAGAGGCGTCACTCGTTGATTAGTTGGCCAGTTGGCCAGTTGGCAAGTTGGCCGGAGGGAGGCAAGTTAGAGGCCTGGTTGATCAGAGAGAGGCAGTGCAAAGGTGCAACTGCGGCGGAGCCGCGTGCAAAGGTGCAAAAGTGGAGGCAATCGTTTCGGGTGGCGGGTGGCGGGAGAGTTGGGATGGAGGCGCGTCCCGACCCAAGGCAGAAGATGGCAACGAGGACAGCACGTGGTGCTGTCCCTACCTCGCGACGGGAAATTAGTAAGCCTTTGCCATCACCACGCGACGAGCGCTGGGCTCGCCGGTGACGACGCATTTGCCGGGCTCTTCCTTAGCGTCGAGCGGGATGCAACGGATCGTAACCTTAAGCTCATCCTTCAGGCGCTTCTCGACTTCTTTGGAACCGTTCCAGTGGCACATCGCAAAACCGCCGTGCATTTCGGCTTTCTCGGTATTCTTAGGCGTAAAGTAAGCTTTCAATTCCTCCCAAGAATTAATTTCCCGGGTGTGTTCGGCGCGATGGGCTTTCGCCCGGGCCAGCAAGTTGTCCTGAATCGACTGCAGCCGGTCGATGATCGTCGCCACGAAGTCGGCACGAGGGACGCCGGCTTTTTCACCCGTATCACGACGGGCGGCAAAGACCGCGTTGGAAGCGAGGTCGCGCGGTCCGACTTCGACGCGGATAGGCACGCCTTTTTTGATCCAGCCCCAGACCTTATCTCCGCCGCGCATATCACGATTATCAATCGTGACGACCAGCTTGCGGTCGTGGAAACGCTGGGCAGTGAGTTCCTTCTGCAACGATTGACAATAGGCGAGGATGTCGGCCTTGGTGGCGTCGTCCTTATAGATTGGGATGATCACCACATGCTGCGGAGCCAGGCGAGGCGGCGCGATGAAACCATCGTCATCCGAATGCGTCATGATCATGCCGCCGATGAGGCGCGTGGAGACACCCCAAGAAGTCGTGTGTGCAAGCTGCATCACACCGGTCTCATCCTGGAAGCGGATATTGCATGACTTCGCGAAATTCTGCCCAAGGTAATGCGAGGTGCCGGCCTGGAGAGCCTTGCGGTCTTGCATCATCGACTCGATGCAGAGCGTATCGACGGCGCCGGGGAAGCGTTCACCCTCCGTCTTGCGGCCCATGATCACGGGCATCGCCATATAGTTTTCGGCGAAATCTGCGTAGACGCGGAGCATCTTATGCGTCTCTTCGACGGCTTCGGCCTCGGTGGCGTGGACGGTGTGGCCTTCCTGCCAGAGGAACTCGGCGGTGCGGAGGAAGAGGCGCGTGCGCATTTCCCAGCGGACGACATTGGCCCATTGGTTGATGAGGATCGGGAGATCGCGGTAGGACTGCACCCACTTTGAATAAGTTTCGCCGATGATGGTTTCGGAAGTCGGACGGACGATGAGCGGCTCTTCGAGTTCGCCGGCGGGAACGAGCTTGCCATCGGGGCCGGCCTCGAGACGCGAATGCGTGACCACCGCGCACTCCTTGGCAAAACCTTCGACGTGAGCGGCTTCCTTTTGGATGTAGCTGACTGGAATAAAAAGTGGGAAATAGGCGTTAACGTGTCCCGTCTCCTTGAACATCGTATCAAGGTCGCGCTGGATGTTTTCCCAGAGGGCGTAGCCCCACGGCTTGATCACCATGCAACCGCGGACGGGGCTGTTTTCAGCGAGGTCGGCCGCCTTGATCACCTGCAAATACCACTCTGGGTAATCCTCTTGGCGAGTAGGAGAGATGGCGGTCTTGGGTTTGGCGGCGGGCTGCTGAGACATAAGGTCAGTAAAGAGGCAAAGGACGCGGAAGGGCAAGACGGGTTCTTGGTTCGAGGGAGGTTGGCACAGCGTGCCGACCCTACCAGAGACAAAGTCGAACGAAACGCTCCGCCGTACCTATGCTTTCTTTGCCTTCCAAAAGCGCGCCCGGCCACTCATGTCGGGCAGGCCCGCGGACTCGGCGTAACCGAGTTTCGCCGATAGTTCGGCCAAAGCTGGATGTTGATCGATCCCGGTCTCGCAAAGCACCCAGCCGCCTGGTCGCAAATGCTTCGCGGCGCCTTCCAAAATTTTTCGCAAATCAGCGAGCCCATCCTCGGCGGCGACCAAGGCTGACTTCGGATCAAACTCCCGCACCTCAGGTTCGGCGGCCGCCACTTCAGCTTCGGTCAGGTAAGGCGGATTAGAAACGATGAGATCGTAGGCATCCGTGACGGCGGCAAACCAGTCGGACTCGGCAAAGTTAACGCGTTCAACCAAACCGCAGCGGTCCGCGTTTTCGCGTGCGAGGGCCAAGGCTTCGGGCGAACGATCGACGGCGTCGACCTTCCAAAGCGGACGCTCCGATGCTAGCGCCAAAGCAATTGCGCCGGAACCCGTTCCTAGGTCGAGCACGCGCACGGCTTGCGTGGTGGGAAATAATTCCAGGGCATGGTCGACCAACTCTTCCGTCTCTGGTCGCGGAATCAGGGCGCGCTTATCTGACTTCAGGACCAAGTCGCGGAATTCCACCTGGCCGACGATGTGCTGGAGCGGTTCGCGATTGCCGCGGCGCACGATGAGAGCACGAAGCTTTTCGACTTCGACGTCCGTCAACAGCCTTTCGAACTGCAGGTAGAGATCGAGTCGCTTGAGCCCGAGTCCGGCGGCGAAGACATGTTCGGCCTCGACGCGTGATTTTTCCAACCCCTTGCGGGCCAGAAATTCCGAGGCCTTCTTCAGCGTATCGAGCAAGTTTTGCATCAGCGGGCGGCGGCACGGGTCAAACGGTCATTGTAAGCCAATCCTAAGCCGGCGGCTTCGGCGAGCTCGACGTGGATCGTCGCGTAGTGACGTTGATCCAATTGACGGAGAAGCGCGAAGAGGTGATGCGCGGCTTCGGCGACTGAGCCGGTTTCGGAAAAATTAAAAACCTCGGCGCCGAGAGGCGAAGTCGGTCGACGCTTGATAAAGACCACGGCCGCATCGTCTTCGACCTCGGGCGTTGTACCTGGGGCAAAGAGCACGACCTTCGTGGCGGGGCTGTAATGCCGCTCCAGCATGCCCGGAGCGTCTTGGGCGACCTGATGCGAGGCCGCACGCGTCACCACCTCGACATCGCCCAGCAAGGTGCGCAAGAGCTCGATTGTAATCGGGCCAGGGCGTAGCAAGCGGGCACGGCCGGGCGTGGAAAGGTCAAGGATCGTGGATTCGAGACCGTGCTCGCAATCACCGCCATCGACGATCCAAGGGCAGCGTTCCGCCAGCGAGTCGCGGACATGCGAAGCTTGGGTCGGGCTGACATAGCCAAACGGATTCGCGCTCGGGGCGGCCAAGGGGCGGCCCGTTAGACGCAAGACCTCGCGAAAAAGCGGGTGAGCGGGTAAGCGGATGGCCACGGTAGCTTTGCCCGCCGTCACGAGGTCAGGAATGCACGGCTTACGACGCAGCACGACCGTCAAAGGACCGGGCCAGAGATGGGAGATCTTGGCCAGACGCGCATCGGGCTCGGCGACTTCGCCGAGGGCAGCGAGGTCGAGGACATGGACGATGAGCGGATCCAGTAGCGGGCGGCCTTTGATGGTAAAAATCTGAGCGAGTGCTTTTTCGTTCAACGCATCGGCGGCCAACCCGTAAACCGTCTCGGTGGGCAGCGCGACGCATTCTCCCTCTCGCAGCAAAGCCGCCGCGCGCGCGAGATCGGCGGGGGCGGAAGTTAAGAAACTGGGGAGAGCTGAGTCCAAAGCGGTGGTGACGGGAATAGACGTCGGGGAGAAAGTTGTCTCGCTTGATTTACTTTGAAGAACCCCCAGGGGCAACCTCCTAGGCGGACAACAAAAAGGCCGCCTGAAAAGGCGGCCCGGAAAGTCGGATGCCGACTCCTTACTTCATCGTGATCATATTGCGGGCGCGCTTAACGGCCTTGGCAATATGACGCTGCTGGCGGGCGGTGAGGCCGTTGAGCTTGCGGGACAGGATCTTGCCCGTCTCGGTGACGTAACGGGACAAAGCCTCGGGTTCGGTGAAATCGAAATCGAGGGGGTTGCGGGAGCGCTTGAGCTTACCTTCGGTGGTCATGGGAGGATTGGAAGTAAGGGACGGAGGGCTGAGGGCAAGCAGAAATGGGGGGCGCCAGCGGTGCCAGGGGCAGGGACGGGGATTGGGGCAGAATAGACCTTAATAAACACAATTTAACTCCTTTCTAAAACAACCAGGCCCCAGCCCAGCCTATAGCCCTTTTTAGGCCCTTTTGACGGCGATCAGGAACTCACGATTACCATCCCCGCCCTCGATAGGGGAAGGAATGACCCCCAGGACCTGGGCCCCGGGAAGGGCTTGAGCGGCGGCAGTCAGGCCATCCACCACCCGGGCATGAATGACCGGGTCCTTGATGATACCGCGGCCCTTATCGGCTTCGGCCCGCGTCGCCTCGAACTGCGGCTTGATGAGCGCCACGAGGTGACCGCCCTTCCCCACCCTTTGCCAAGCGATCGGCAGGATAAGCCCCAACGAGATGAACGAAAGGTCCATGACGACGATGCCATACGTCGGGTGGGGTAACTCGACGTTATTGATCTCACGCGCATTAAATTTTTCGTAATTCTTCACCCGCGCATCTTGGCGTAACTTCAAATGGAGCTGGGCCGTACCGACGTCGACGCACGTCATGCTCACGACTCCGCGCTGCAGCAGACAATCCGTGAAGCCACCCGTCGAAGCGCCGACGTCGAGACCGTGCAAGCCTTCGACGGGAATCTTGAAATGATCGAGCGCACCTTCGAGTTTCTCGCCACCGCGCGAAACGAACCGCGGCGGCTGATCGACGGTGAGCAAAGCGTCTTCGGGAAACGACTGCGAGGGCTTATTGACGACGCTGTCCGGACCGGAGCGCACTTTGCCGCCAAGAATCAGGGCTTGGGCGACCGAGCGCGAAGGCGCGAGGCCGAGTTTCAACAACAACTCGTCGGCCCGGATTCTGCCTGGCTTCGCCGCCATCGCTTAATCGAGAAAACCCGTCAGGGGCGAAGTCGGTTCGGCCTTATCGGAACCGATACCCAGGCCAGCTTCGCGGGCGGCACGGCCGGCTTCGACCGCGAGGCGGAAGGCACGGGCCATCGCGATGGGATCGCCCGAGGAAGCGATCGCCGTATTCACCAAGACCGCATCGGCGCCGAGCTCAAGCGCTTCGGCCGCATGCGAAGGTGCGCCCAAGCCGGCGTCGACGATGACGGGCACGCGGGCCTGTTCGATGATGATGCGGAGAAAATCGCGGGAGAGCAGGCCACGGTTCGAACCGATCGGCGCGCCCAGGGGCATGACCGCCGCCGCGCCGACTTCTTCGAGGCGCTTCGCGAGGACCGGGTCGGCGTGGATATAGGGCAGGACCGTGAAACCCTTCTTCACCAGTTCGCGGCAGGCCTCAAAGGTCTCGACCGGATCCGGCATCAGGTACTTCGGATCTGGGTGGATTTCGAGCTTCAGCCAGGACGTGCCGAGGGCTTCGCGCGCGAGTTCGGCGGCGAAGATCGCTTCCTTGGCCGTACGCACGCCGGATGTGTTCGGCAGGATGAGATGCTTCTTCGGATCGAGCGCCGACAGAATGCCGTCATCCTTGGAGTCGAACCGCACGCGCTTGATGGCCATCGTCACCACCTCGGCGCCGCAAGCATCCAGGACCGCTCGCAATTGCACCGCCGAGGCATACTTCCCCGTACCGGTAAAGAGACGGGAACTGAAAGTGCGGTCGGCGATGCGGAGTTGAGCCATCGGAGTTTTGACAATCTAAGACTGTCTTGAATTGTCCAGCCCTCGCATCAGAAACCTAAGCCGACGTGGCTTTAAGTAAGGCCGAGGTGGCTGCGGACGGATCGGCTGCCAGGGCGATGGCGCCACTGACCGCGATACCATGGGCACCCCATTGGCGAATAGCGGCGACATCGGCCGCCGTCACGCCGCCGATCACATAGGCGGGCAAACCAGGGAGCGAGGCGATCAGACTGCGTAAACTTTCCGGAGAATGGACCGGGGCGAGCTTTTGCTTGCTCATCGTGGTGCGATACGGACCGACGCCGACATAATTTAAAACCACGCCTTCAATGCGGGCTAAATCAGCCAAAGAATTGAGCGTCGCGCCGATGATGGCATGCTCTCCTAAGAGCGCACGCGCTTCGGCGGGGGACATATCTTCAGCACCGAGATGGACACCATGAGCGCCAGATAACTGGGCAACGCGCGGCGAATCATTGATGATGCAGATCGCATCGAAATCACGGCAGAGCTCGACGACGGATTGCGCAAGCAGCGTCCATTCGGATTCGGGTAAGCCTTTGGCTCGAAGTTGAATCCAGCGCGCGCCGCCCTGCAAGGCGGCCAAGGCTTGGGCGTGGTGGCTCAGCGGGGCCGCGTCCAGAGTCAAAAACTGCAGGCGCGGATACACGTCGGCTTAATACTTCCGCTTGAGCTTGCGGGCGTCGCGACCTGACCAGGCACGTTCCAAATCCAGAAATGCGCGGACGGGATCTTTTTCCTTCCAAACCGAACCGATGAAAGCCGCGCCGTCGAAACCCATCTCGCGTACCTCGCCAATGTTCTCGGGCGTGATACCGCCCAAAGCATAAGCCGGGCAACCGCCTTCGGATTTCCAGCGCTCGAGGATCACGGCGTACTCGCGGACCGTGCGGCGAGGACGATGATCCTTCTTGGAAACGGATTCGAAGATAGGCGTGAGGAAAACGTAGCGACAGGATTTATCGACCGCGAGAAGTTCGTCGTAAGAATGACACTTGGCGCTCAAGACGCCGTGCTTGGGCCAGTGACGAGGGACGCGCTCGGTCGGGTGGATTTGCAGGCCGCCCAATTTACAGGACAAAACCAATTCGGGTTGATCTTCCAGGACGATGCGGGGCCAAAAAGCCTCGGGGATGTTCTTGAGGAAAGTTTCGTATTCCTTCAGCTGCCAATCGCGACGGTATTGGACGTGCAGACGACCGACGCCGGCGTCGAAAAGTTGGCGGACCTGCTTCACATTCCAACTGCCGTCGTTGGGCGTAAAAAGAACCAGACTGTCGGGGGCGGGGGCTTCCGGCGAAGGGACGAAAAGCTCTTTGATGAATTTTAGCATAGAAATTAGCCGCCTTGGGCGGCGCGGATGACGAGAATGGAGGTGCCATTCATCAGCGCTTGGGCGGACCAGCGGGAACGCGGGATGACTTCGCCGTCGACGGCGGCGGCCACGGCGGGCTCATGGGCGACCCCGAGCTCCTCTAAAAGAGCGGCCAGCGTAGGGGCGGCGGTATCCCGGGCTTCATCATTAACAGTGACGCGCATGTGAAACCCGACCCTGTAAGCCCACGGGCGGGGTGGCAAGCGGAGGTTTGAGGTTGCGGACAAAGGCGGGCGGGCTTGGCTAACGGCATGAAACTCCAAAGCCTGCTGGCCCTCTGCGCCCTGACCTTGACGGCCTGCGGCGGCTCCCCTTCCTCCAAAACCATGAACGAATCCTCCGCCCCACGCGCGATCATCCACACCACGGCCGGCGACATGACTGTCGAATTCTGGCCCGAAGTCGCCCCGCGCACCGTCGACAACTTCCTGAAGCTCTCTCGCGAAGGATTTTACGATAAGACCGCCTTCCACCGCATCATCAAAGGCTTCATGATCCAGGGCGGTTGCCCGAACACCAAACCCGGCGGCAAAGGCCAGCCCGGCACCGGCGGCCCTGGTTATCAAATCAAAGCCGAGTTTAATAACCGTTCGCACACCAAGGGCGTCCTCTCCATGGCCCGGTCGGCCGAGCCAGATAGCGCGGGTAGCCAATTCTTCATTTGTCACGGTAACGCGTCGTTTTTGAATAATAAATATACCGCCTTCGGCAAAGTCATCTCCGGCGAAGACGTCCTGGAGAAAATCGCTAACATTCCCTGCGTCGCCACCCACGAAGGAGCAGAAGTCTCGACCCCGACCCAACGTATTGAAGTCACTAGCGTGGAAGTGGTTGGCGAAGCCAAGGTCGAGAAGACCAAGTAAGCCGCCCTTCTGCCTTTACAACAAACACCCAGACTTCAATCTAACGACTCCCCCCTATGAAATCCCTCCGCTACCTCGCCGTGCTGCCTTTAATGGCCGCCGCCTCCCAAGCCCTCACCATCGACGTCCAACTCGGTGCTGCCAGCCCTTCCGGCTATAGCTCCAACAGCTTTGTCGGCCTCGGCATCGGCTCGCAGCTCAGCGACAACTTCCACCTCGGCTTGAATCTTACCTCTAAGAAACTCGAAGATTCTTTTACGGCCGTAAACATCAAGGCTTACTCGGCCATGATTGATCTCACCTACGAACTCAATGGCGCGGGCGGCATCCATCCCTTCATCGGGGCTGGCTTAGGCAACACCTGGCTTTCAGGTGGCGACCCCGGCACCGACAAGAATGCCCTGACCATGAACGCCTTTGCAGGCATGCGTTTCACGCTCTCGGAAATTTCTGACGTTCTGCTCATGGTTCGAAGCACCTCGATGACCAACGTCACGATCGTCGACCTCAGCGGTACCCATAAAGACAGCATCTCCAGCTGGGAATATGTGGCTGGCCTGCGCTTCAAGTTCTAAGCGAACTGCTGCTTCACGAAAAAGCCGCCCCTTCGGGCGGCTTTTTTATTGGCAACTTTTCCGCCGGCTCAGGGGGTGAGGATGCTGACTTCCTTCATCCAGACGCCGAGCAGATCCGTCCAGCGTTTGGCGGCCTCGCAGCGATCGGTGGCTCCCCAACCATGACCCCCCTTGGCCCAGACGTGGACCTCGGCCGTACCGCCCAGCGATTTTAGTTTAGCCGCCAAAGCCATTGAGCCTTCGGCGGGGTATTTATCATCCGCACTGTGAGCAAAGAATGCTGGCACGGGTTTGCCGGAACCTGGCGTCGGAATCACGCCATCAAGACCCTCACGCAAGGTACTCGCAGGCTCATCCTTGACGAAGAGATAGGCGGGGTAAACTAAGACGGCGAAATTAGGCCGAGCCGCGCCCTCTTCGGCGGGCGAGTAGGCGACGCGGGCGGCCAAGTTGCCACCCGCGGAAAACCCAAGGATACCGACCTTGGCCGGGTTTCCGTTCCACTCGGCGGCGCGAGCACGAACAATCTCGACCGTCTTGCGCGCATCCATCACCGGCACAATCCAAGGCTTCTCCGGGTCGCGACGTGGCACGCGGTATTTAAGCACCACGGCGGCACAACCGAGAGCGTTGAGCCTTTCGGCGACCGTGACACCCTCGTGCTGTTCGGCGAGTCCGCCATAACCGCCCCCCGGACAAATAATGACAATCGGGGAGTTCGGCTTTGCCGCCGGCCAGGGCACGAACTCCGGCGTAAAGACATCGGTGCGACCCAAAGTCTTCGGATTGACCGTACCCTTGGGGTCGGCACCGGGCTTGAGCTTCAAGGTTTCGGCGGGCGGAGCGCCCTCCCAAACGGCCACTGGGGCAAGGGGTTCGGCGGCGAGCGTGACAAACAGGAGACTGGCGAGGAGCGTCGGTTTCATGGGGGTAAATTATTCGTGACGTAAAGCTTCGATTGGGTCGAGTTTAGCCGCACGCAAAGCCGGATAGACCCCAGCCACCAAGCCGATGACGACCGAGAAGGCTAGGCCTTGGAGCATGATGATGATGTCAAATTTGGCGATCATCCCGGAAGGAAGCGCCTGGGTTAGGATGAAGTTCATCAGCGCGACCACCCCCATCGAGACCACGATGCCAATGATCCCGCCGAGCACAGAAATCACCGCCGCTTCGGCTAAGAATTGCAGGAAAAGGTCGGACCCACGGGCGCCCACAGCCTTGCGCACCCCGATCTCGCGGATGCGCTCGTTAATCGAAGCCAGCATCACGTTCATGATGCCGATGCCGCCGACGAAGAGCGAGATGCCGGCGACGCCGCCCAGCGAAAGCTTGAAGGCCGCCTCGGTCTTCCGGAAATCTTCCAACGTCTGCTCGTTGGTATTGATCGAAAAATCCTTCAAGCCGTGGTGGGTCGTCGAGAGCGTTCGCTCTACCTGCTCCACCGCATTATTTAAATCATCTCCAGAGGCCACGCGCAGCCCCAGCGCACTCAATCGATCGTTGCCCGTAAATTTGGCCATCGCAGTCGTGACGGGAATATAGGCGCCGCTATTGCGCCAGCGCCACATGCCACCGGAACTCTTGGAGTTTGCCGAGCGCACCTGCATCCCGGAGCCTTCGATATTATTCATAATCCCCACGACGGTGAAACGGCGGCCGCGCATCTTGATCACCTTGCCCAGCGGATCTTCGTTAGGTTGGAATAATTCCGTCACCACCGCCGAACCCAAGATAACCACATCGGACTTATGTAAGATATCCAAGTCGCTCACGAACCGTCCTTCGCCGGGGTCGATCCAGCGTTTGGCCACCGGCAGGTAATCCGCCGTACAGCCCGTGACGTAAGTGCTGTATTCGCGACCCTCGACCGAAAGTTTTTCGTAACCCACCCGCACCTCGGGTGAAATATTCTGAATCAACGGAATGGTCGAACGAATCTGGTCGACGTCCCGCATCGTTACCCCCTCGGAAAGCTCCGCCAGGTGCTCCTGCTCCTTGGGCAAAGGCTGACGGTCCACGGTGATCTTTTCGATGCCGCCCATCGCATCGACGAACTGCCGGAAATTACCGACCATCCCCTGCACCACCGTCACCATTGCGACCAACGAAGCGACGCCCAAGATGATGCCCGACATCGAAAGCAGTGAGCGGACCTTATTGGCCTGCAATTCGCGCAAGCCGTTGACCACCGCGGGCCGCAAGCGTTCGAAGATTCTCATCGTTGACGATCCTCCTGCACGGCGCCCTCGCGCATCGAAATGATGCGGTGGGCGTGGTCAGCGACGGCCAAATCGTGCGTGACCAGCACGACGGTGATACCCTCTTTAATCAACGAGGCCAATAGTTCGAGGATACGACTGATGTTCTTGACGTCCAAGTTGCCGGTAGGCTCGTCGGCGAAGATGATCGCCGGCGCACCGACGATAGCCCGCGCGATGGCCACACGTTGCCGCTCGCCGCCGGAAAGCTGCGAAGGCCGGTGGTCGAGGCGATGCGACATCCCGACGCGTTCCAAAGCAATCTTGGCCGCCGCCTCATTAGCCTCTGGCTTCGAATCTTCCCGATAAAGTAAAGGCAACGCCACATTCTCCAACACCGTCAGACGAGGCAGCAGATTGAACGACTGGAAAACGAAACCGACGCGATTGGAGCGATACCAAGCCCGCCGATCGGCGCTCAGACCCGAGACTTCCTGGCCTTCGAAGACGATGCTGCCTTCCGTGGGCGTATCCATGAACCCTAAGATATGCATGAGCGTCGACTTACCGGAGCCCGAAGGCCCGAGGATCGCCACGAACTCTCCTTGATTGAAATCCAAATTCACGCCCGCCAAGGCATGGACATTCTCATCTCCCATCTGGTAGATCTTACGTAGGCCGCGAATGGCGATGAGCGCTGGCATCGTTCAACGCGGTTGGGCGGGACGCACGAGACTGAGGGTCTCGCCGGGCGCGACGCCCTTCTTCACCTGCGTCCAACCCGCATCGCTCAGGCCAAGTTGAACGACGCGACGATCCCATTCGCCGTTTTCGTCCTTAACATAAATAATCCGTTCGTTCCCTTCGACAAAGATGCCCGACACTGGCACGGAGACGCATTTCTTCTCCCGCGCGACCAAGACCGAGACGTTGGCGCTGATGCCGGGGCGCACGCCATCTCCGGCGGAAAAGGCGACCTGCGAAGGGAAGATCCGCAAGTCCGGGACCTTGGCGTCAGCCGTACCGAATGGGGCCATAAAGGTGATTTTGCCCTTTCGGGTCAGGCTCGGGATTGAGTCGAAAGTGATGGTCGCCTCGCGGCCCAATTCGACCCGCGTTGCCGCGAATTCATTCAGGTTCACGTCCACGCGCAAGACACTCGTATCCGAAACCCGCATGAGCAACGTGCCGCTGTTGATGGATTGCGCGCCGATGACCACCGCGCCGACCACCAGGTTATTCGATTCCGAAATCATGCCGTCGTGAGGAGCGGTCAAAATCGTCTTGCGAAGATTTTCCGAAGCCTTGTCCAAGCGCGATTGCGCGATCTCCAACTGAAGTTTGATGACTTCGAAAGCCGTCTTAGCGTCCAGCGCCTCACGATCGGAAACAAAACCCTTGGTCCGGAGCACGTCCACGCGCTTCAGGTCACGCGTCGCTTTCTCGAGATTAAAGCCCTGCAGTTGGACGTTACGGCGCGCCTCATCTTCGTCGGCCTTGACCAGCGTCGGATCGAGTTCGACCAAGACATCGCCCTTTTTGACCAGTTGGCCGTCTTTGACCAAGATACGCTCAACCTTGCCGCTTACCTCGGCCTTGATGTCGCTATAAATCACGGAGCGGACAAAGCCCGCGGCATCGACCGTCTCTTCAATATCACGCACCGTGACGATGGCCTCGAGCGGGTTCGTCGCCACGACCGTTGTCGCCGGCGTGTTCACGCCTTTGCGATGGGTCTTATGCGCCTTGGCCGGCCACAAGTACCAAACACCCGCAGCAAGGGCTACGATGGCGAGGGTGATGATGATTTTTTTAGACTTCATGGAATATCGGGCAAGGGTGGCAGCGTGTCATTGAGGCCGGTGGCGGATCCCACCTTCGCTTCGACGACATCCATCGTGAAGCCGTGGCGGGGGAGAATCGACCCATCGAGCCGGGCCACGCGGGCGGAAGCCGAACGCGTATCAAGCTGGGATTGGACCCAATTGACCTGAGCCGCATCCAAGGCCGCCTGTGCCTGCAAAACAAGGAGCACGTTTGATTGCCCCGCTTCGTACCGGGCCCGCTCGCCCTCGTAAGCTTGGCGCTGCAAATCCAGAGCCGAGGTCGCAGCCGTGACGCGTGCCCGGGCTGCTTCCAGATCTCGCCAAGTGGCCCGGGCGTTAAAAACCAGATTCTGGCGGACGTCGGCCAAGCGCAATTCCGCCTGACGTCGAGAACGGGAGGCGGAGCGCAAGGTGGCTTCAGACTCCCGGAAGCCCAGCGGAAAACTTAACGTCAAGGCGGCGGAATTACTCCAACCTGGCCGACGTTGAAAGCCATCAAAGGAAGCCGTCGAACCCGGCGAACCCGCTAGGCCATAATAAGAATTCGTGCCGCCGATGATCAGATCCAGCGACGGCTTATCGTTCTGTTGCGCTTGCGCGAGGACGGCATCCGCTTGATTGACGTTCGAGAGTTGGATTGCGGTATCGAAATCGAAATCGGAAACCGTCTTGATCCAGGGGCGAAACTCCGGCGGACTGGAAATCTGTTCGGCGGTCAGAGGTTGGACGACCAGTGCTTGCTCGATGTTATCGGCGGCGCCGCGACCTAAGAACCGGCGTAAACTCATCTCCGAACTATCAACCAACTGACGGGCGTTAAGCACGGCGACCTTCTGCGTCGAAACATCGGCTTCCGCTTGTAATTCTTCCAAGACCGTGGCGTCGCCCAATTGACGCTTGGCTTTGATTTGCGCCAAAAGCGTTTCGGCTGAACGGAAACTTGTCTCGCGTAAAGCGACGAGCGAGCGGGCGCCGGCTAAATTCCAGTAGACGACTTCGGTATCACGGATGAGGTCTAAGGCGGCGGCCCGGAGCGCCAACCGACTGCGGACGGCGGTTTGACGCGCGGAAATCAGCGAAGTCAGGTTCACCGCTTGCCAGCCGTTACGAAGTAGAGGCTGGGTGTAAGTGACGCTGGAATTGAAATCGAAGTTTGAAGCTGACCGGGCCGGCGCGCTATCGGTCCAGCCCCTGGCCATCCCAGCACCCAGGCTCAAGGTGCCTCCCCAGGTAAACTTACGAGTAAGAGTTAAGTCCGAATCGTAAGCGCGGGTGACGGGATTCCCCGCGGCCCGTTCAGCGGAACTCAAAGAGCCGCCGGTGGCATTCCTCCAAGCGAAGACGGTATCGAAGCCAGCCTCGACAAGATCAATCCCATCGCCGGATTTAAGTGCATCCAGGCGGGTAACCGAAAGACCGAGGTTATTGACCAAAGCGCGGTCGATGGCTTCGTTAAGCAAAAGGGCACGCTCCGAGGATACCGCCTGCCCTGGATTCACGGACGGCCCTAAGTCGGCCCCTAAAAGGGAGGCCGCGGCAAGGAAAGCCACTGACAACAGAGGACGCATGTATAGGGTAAGTACCTTAGATAACAGGATTTGTTCCCTTCGCAAAACAAAGCGGCGCACCGAGAGGTGCGCCGCGTCAGAAACCTACGGACTAGACTTATTTGAAATCAACCAGCTCGACCTCGAATTCGAGGACCGACTTACCGGGGATAGGCCCTTGACCTTGATCGCCATAGGCGATGGCCGCAGGAGCAAAAAGGAGAACCTTTCCGCCTTTGCCGATTTTCTGGACGGCTTCGGTCCAAGCAGGGATCACGCCGTTCAGGGGGAATTCGGTAGGCTCGTTATTGCGAGTCGTGGTGGAGTCAAAAACCTTACCGTCGATCAGCTTACCCGTGTAGCGGCATTTGACGGTGTTGGTGGCGACGGGCTTAGGGTCGGTGCCAGGAACGAGAATCTTATAACGCAGGCCGGAGGCCGTCTTGATGATATCCTTATCGGTGTCGACCTTGGCGAGGAAGTCTTCGTTCTGCTTGACCCACTTGCCGGACTTGGCGCTCACGCGCTCGGCGAACATTTTTTCAGCGCCGGCGATAATCTCGTCGGGCTTGAACTTAAGCTGCTCGCCCTTCACGGAGGCACGGATGCCGGCCAAAATCTGGTCGAGCTCTTCGTCGGTCAATTCGAGCTGCGTGGCGATTTGAGGGAGAGGCGTCTGGCCGGCGAGGAAGAATCCTTGCAGGTAGAAAGCCTGTTTCTGTTGTTCGGGGGTGAGATCTTTCACGATGGGTTTGGGAGAAGGGGCTGGCTCGGCGGCCGGAGCAGCAGCCGCGACGGGCTTGGCTTCATCAGCGGCATGGAGAGAAGCGACGGCGACAGCCAACGCGGCGAGGACGGGGTATTTCATGGGAAGGGGTGATGTAGACGACTCAGGCCTGCGGGGGAAGCACCTTTGCGTGTTCTTGCAGAGAATTTACGGTCAAGGGCTTGGCCCGGAGGGAGCGGATGCCTAAAATCGCGGCCCGGGCGGCATTCATGGTCGAGGCCATATAGATGCCACGCAGGACGGTTTCGGCGCGCATCGCATTTTCGTCTTTTCGCGGCAGCATCCCCACAGCGGTGTTCACGATCATCTGCAATTGCCCGTTCTTCAAGAGATCGAGCACGTTAGGCCGGGCGCCTTCGGAAATCTTGCCGAGCTTCGTGACCTTCACGCCGGCAGCCTCTAGGGCCACAGCCGTTCCGCTGGTCGAGTAAATCGTAAAGCCTAAGCTGGCGAGGTCGCGCGCGACGGCCACGGCGCCATCCTTGTCGCGATTCTTGACCGACAAGAAAGCGTTACCTGCCGTCGGCAAGGCAGGCTGAGCCGCCATCTGCGCCTTGGCGTAAGCCATACCCAAATCGTCGTCCACGCCCATGACTTCGCCCGTCGAACGCATTTCCGGAGAGAGCGCCACAGGGGCACCAGGGAAACGACTGAAAGGGAAGACGGATTCTTTCACGGACCAATAAGGCGGACGGATTTCGCGCGTGAAGCCGAGATCCTTGAGCTTACGCCCGAGCATGCAAAGCGAGGCGAGCTTGGCGAGCGGCACGCC
This sequence comes from uncultured Opitutia bacterium, assembly GCA_903850885.1. Taxonomy (GTDB): domain Bacteria; phylum Verrucomicrobiota; class Verrucomicrobiia; order Opitutales; family UBA953; genus UBA953. The sequence goes on from CAINMU010000126.1 coordinate 27,270, forward strand.
GATGGCCTTGGAGACGAAAGGAATGGTGCGCGAAGCGCGCGGATTTACTTCCAACATGAACACCGTGTTATCCTTAATCGCGAATTGGATATTCATCAGCCCGACGACGCCGAGGCGTTTCGCCAAAGCATGCGTAATCCGGCGGACTTCATCGACGATTGCCGGCGTAAGCGTGTGCGGCGGTAGCACCATGCCTGCGTCACCGGAGTGGACGCCCGCATGTTCAACGTGCTCGAGCATGCCGCCGATGACGGTCATCTCGCCGTCGGAAATCGCATCCACGTCGAGTTCGATCGCATCTTCGAGGAACTTGTCCAAGAGCACCGGCTTACCGGGGGCGGCGTCAAACGCCTCGCGGACGACGGCCTTTAATTCTTCCATACCGTAGACGATGAACATCCCGCGGCCACCGAGGACGAAGGACGGGCGGAGCAAGACGGGGAAACCGATTTCCTCGGCATATTTATAAGCCTCGTCGAGCGAAAGCGCGATCCGGTTGACCGGCTGACGGATGCCCAACTCGATGAGGATATCCTTAAACAACTGGCGGTCTTCAGCGAGCGCGATGCTGGCGGGAGAAGTCCCAACGACCTTCACGCCGTTGGCTTCGAGGTCCGCGGCGAGATTCAAAGGCGTCTGGCCGCCGAACTGCACGATTGCGCCGATGCACTTTTCCGTGCGATAGATTTCCAAGATATCTTCCAACGTCAGCGGTTCGAAATAAAGCCGGTCGGAAGTATCATAATCCGTCGAGACCGTCTCGGGGTTAGAATTGACCATGACCGTCTCGTAGCCGGCGGCGCGCAACGCGTAGGAGGCGTGGACACAGCAATAGTCGAACTCGATGCCTTGACCGATGCGATTAGGGCCGCCGCCGAGGATCATCACCTTCTCCTTGGCCGAGGGCCGGACTTCGGACTCATCGCCATAAGAAGAATAAAAATAAGGTGTGAACGATTCGAATTCAGCGGCGCAGGTATCGACTAAGCGGAAGGTGGTGCGGACGCCCGCATCATTGCGCTGCTGGTAGACCGCGGCGGCCTTCAAGCCCGTGGCATGAGCGATTTGCCGGTCGGCGAAACCGGCTTCCTTCGCGCGGCGGAGCAACGCCGAGTCGACCTTCGAGCCGGCGGCTTTGAGGGCTAATTCAATATCAAAGATATCCCGGAGCTGACGCAGGAACCAGGGATCGATTTTGGAGAGGCTGAAGATTTCCTTGTCCGTCAAACCCGCGAGCATCGCATAGCGGATAAAGAACGGGCGCTCCGGATTGGGGCGGGCCAGACGCGCCCGGATCTCGACCTGGTCGGTGAAAGTATCTTCACCATGCTTGCCGCCACAACCGAAACCCCAGGCCCCGATCTCCAAGGAGCGGAGCGCCTTCTGGAAGGATTCTTTAAAAGTCCGCCCGATGGCCATCGCTTCGCCAACGGATTTCATGGCGGAAGTCAGGGTCGTGTCCGCGCCGACAAACTTCTCGAAAGTGAAACGCGGGATTTTAGTGACGACGTAATCAATCGTCGGCTCAAAACAGGCCGTCGTGGACTTAGTGATGTCGTTCTGTAATTCGTCGAGCGAGTAGCCGACGGCGAGCTTGGCGGCGATCTTAGCGATCGGGAAACCGGTGGCTTTCGAAGCTAAGGCGGACGAACGCGATACGCGCGGATTCATTTCGATGACAATCATCCGGCCGTTCTCCGGGTTGACGGAAAATTGGATATTAGACCCGCCGGTTTCGACGCCGACCGCGCGAATGACCGCGAAGGAGGCATCGCGCATCAGCTGATATTCCTTGTCGGTGAGCGTCATCGCGGGAGCGACGGTGATGGAGTCGCCCGTGTGCACGCCCATGGGGTCGAAATTCTCAATCGAACAGATGATGACGCACTGGTCCTTGTGGTCGCGCATCACTTCCATCTCATATTCTTTCCAACCCAGAAGACATTCCTCAATGAGGACCTCGTGGACCGGTGAGGCGTCGAGGCCAGCCTGCGCCATGCGCTCGAATTCTTCCTTGTTGTAGGCAATGCCGCCGCCCGTACCCCCGAGCGTGTAGGACGGACGGATAATGACGGGAAACTCCCCGCCGATGAGCGGGATCGTCTCACGAGCGGAGTCGAGCGACTTCACCACGCGTGAGCGCGGCACATCGAGCCCGATTTCGATCATGAGCTTCTTAAAAATTTCACGGTCTTCGCCGCGCTCAATCGCATCTTCCTTCGCTCCGATCAGTTCGACGCCGTATTTCGCCAAGACTCCGGTGCGGGCGAGTTTGAGAGAAAGATTCAGCGCCGTCTGGCCGCCGAGGGTCGGCAAAAGCGCATCCGGCTTTTCTTTGGCGATGATCCGCTCGACGGATTCGACCGTCAGCGGCTCGACGTACGTGACGTCTGCCGTCTCCGGGTCGGTCATGATCGTCGCCGGATTAGAATTAACGAGAATGACACGGTAGCCTTCTTCGCGCAGCGCTTTGCACGCTTGGGTGCCAGAATAGTCGAACTCACAGGCTTGACCGATGATGATCGGTCCCGAGCCGATGATGAGGATGGTTTGGATATCGGTCCTCTTTGGCATAGTATTCCGCGGACTGTCAGCCACCGTTGGAAGGGTGGTCAAGTGGGGACTTCTAACAAATGCAGAACCCCCACGGGAAGGCGCTTGCAGGGGCGGACCGACCCGTCCTTCATCAGGGCGTGGACATCATCAGGATAGCAGGCATCAAGTCCTTCGGGCATCATGGCGCCCTGCCCGAGGAAAAGCGTCTCGGGCAACGGTTTACGGTCTCCGTCGACCTAGAAATCGATACCCGCCCAGCGGCGGCTGCCGATGATCTCAAACTAACCGTGGATTATGCTGAAGTCATTCGCACCGTTGAGGGCCAATTAACCGGCAAGCCCGTCTACCTCATCGAGACCTTAGCCCAGCAGATCGCCGCCCGTATTTTGGGCACTTTCCCAGTAACTAAAGCCGTCACGGTCGAGGTAACTAAGCCTTTTGCTCCCGTAGCGGCAGAGTTTGACGCCATTTCGGTTAAAATTCGTCGCGAAAGAGTGTGAGCCCTCAAGGCCGCCAGTTAATCCTGGGCTTGGGTAGTAATCTCGGTGACCGGCCGCAAAACATCGCTGATGCTATCACGGCGCTAAGCCTCGTCCCAGGAATCCAAGTTGTAGCCTATTCTCAGGTAATCGACTCGGACCCGGTCGGATTTCAGGACCAAGGAAACTTTTTAAACTGTTGTATAGCAATTGTTTGCAACTTAAACGCTGGCGATTTACTTAAAAAGACGTTGGCGATGGAAGAGACGCTGGGGCGAGTTCGGACGGAAAACAAAAATGGCCCCCGGGTCATCGATATCGACCTACTTTTTGATGTGGCGGGCGAATACGAATCACCCGAACTGACGCTACCGCACCCCAGGTGGAAGGAGCGGGGCTTCGTAGTGATTCCCCTAAGGCAACTCCTTCAGGAGCCGACACTCGCCAATCATCGGGAGTGGATTTCGCTTAAGGCTGAAGTCGACGCCTTGACCATCGGAGGCGCAGGCCTCCGCGTATGGCAAGGCCCGACACCCTGGATCAAGACCCAACCCTAAGCCGTAGCCGGTTTGGGCACGCCCCTGCCCTATGGCTAGCGCTCCCCCTTTTATTAGGCTGCGCCATCGATGCCACCTGGGGAGTGAATGCCGTATGGTGGTGGATCATCTCCATCGGCACCTTGACGGGTGCCTGGCTCGGCGCACGGCTGACCAAGCTCGGCAGTTTCTGCCTCATCGCCACCGGTATCGCTCTGGGTGCTGCCTGGCATCAAGTGAAGTTGCCGCCGCAATCGGCCATCAGACCGCATCGAAACTACGAAGAGCTTTCGGTGAGTATCGAGCGGGCGAGTGCCCGACGCGATGGCCGCGGCTGGACGGGCTTAGGCGTGAGCACCGATCGGGATGGCCCCTATTTCCGGAGGCGAATCGCACTATCCGTCAACGGACCCACTCCAGCCGCAGGAAGTGAATTGAAAATCTCCGGGCATCTTGCCGGATTAGACGAACACCCCAAGGGTTATGACGCATGGGTCGCCTCTCAAGGTGCCACTTTAAGATTAAGTGGCGGACATAATCTCGGGGTTTTGGAAAAACCATCAGCGTTCAGTCTTTGGTGCCAACAAGAACAAGAGCGGCTCGAGGACTGGCTTCGCCAGTTACCTTGGGTCGACACCGACGGCGGGGCTTTGTTGGCGGCGACGATGCTGGGGCGGACCGCTTTGTTGCCCGACGACGCCAAGGCTGCCTTTGCGACGACGGGGACGCTGCATCTTTTTGCGATCAGCGGGCTGCACATCGCCGGCATGGCCGCCGCCTTATTATGGTGCGCCCGGCGCTTGCGATTACCGGAAATTCCGACCGGCGTCGCGATCCTGCTTCTCCTTTGGCTCTATGTGCAAATCACGGGAGCGTCGCCTTCCTCGGTGCGAGCGTGGATCATGGCGGCGTTCATTTGGGGTGGTCAAACCAGCGAACGTGCCACCCCCGCTTTACAATCTCTCGCGCTCGCCTGCGCGGTGACCTTGATCCTGAGCCCCGAAGCTTGCTCGGACCCGGGTTTCCAACTGAGTTACGTGGCCGTGCTCGCACTCATCACGGCGGGTGGGCCGGCCGCGAAGATCTGCGGCGGGCCGACAAAAATTGCGTCCTTCACGCCGCGCTCGGCGCAAACCTGGCGACAACGAGTCGGCTGGAAAATCCGCGGGTTCATCTTGAGCGGACTCTGTATTTCAAGCGCCGCGACAATCGCGGGCACGCCGCTGACCTTAGCTTACTTTGGTTCCGCGAGTTGGGGTGGCATCGTCGTGAATCTTTTCTTAGTACCGCTCTCGGAAATCCCCCTGGTCCTCGGGATGGCCTCGGCGGCCTGCAGTCCCTTTGATATCCTGCTTCCCTTAGCCCGCTGGATCAACGGACTCGCCGCGCTTGGCCTCGAAGGCATGACCTTGCTCGCGGCCTACGCGGCCAAGATTCCCGGCGTAAATGCGAATTATCCCATCGTTCATGGCTGGCTCGGACCCGTCGGCGCGCTGATGCTTAGCGGCTGCTTCCTCCTCCAAGCCGAAGCCACCAGCATCCGCCGCTTGCTCGGTATCCCTGCGCTAATCTTGGGCGGCTGGCTTCTCATAACTCTGATATAAGACGGAAAAATAATTGCCCAAGGGCGGCGGAGACCAAAAGTGCTTTGATGACCCCGTTCGCTGGCCGACTCCTGCTTGGTTCACTGGCCGTGTGCTCGTCGACTTTTTTCCCAGCGAGGGCCGCTCCGCAAGCCTGGTCCGGCATTTATCCGGAACTCGCTTACTTTAATAACGAAGGCGAATGCGGCACGGGGGCGGTCGTGCCTTGGGCTGATCGGCTCTGGGTCATCACCTACGGTCCGCACCTCCCTTTCGGCTCGAGCGACAAACTTTACGAAATCACCCCGGACCTGCAGCAAATCATTCACCCCGAAAGCGTGGGAGGCACGCCGGCGAATCGCATGATTCATGATGAATCCAAGCAGCTCATCATCGGGCCTTACTTCATCGATGCCCAACGCAACGTGCGCGTCATCCCGCCGAAGCTCATGCCTGGCCGATTGACTGGCAATGCGCGCCACCTGACCGACCCGACGAATATGGTCTACTTCGTCACGATGGAAGATGGGCTTTACGAAGTCGACGTCCGCACCCTCGCGGTGAAAGGCCTGATTAAGGAGATCATGAATAAGCCCAAGCCTGGCCAGACCGCTGAAGCCAGTCCGGCGACCATTACCTCCACGCTTCCGGGCTACCACGGCAAGGGGCTCTACTCCGGGCAAGGCCAAGTCATCCTCGCCAACAATGGCGAGCGATCTCAGTTAGCCCTCACCGACCCGACCATCGTCAGCGGGGCGCTTGGCTCCTGGAAAGGCGAAGGCAACTGGTCCCTCATCCGCCGTAATCAATTCACCGAAGTCACCGGTCCCGGAGGCCTGACGGGCAACGCGCATCCGGATCAAGATCCCCTCTGGTCTATCGGCTGGGATTTCCGTTCGCTCATTTTAATGGTCATGGAAGACGGCAAGTGGACGAGCTATCGCTTACCAAAATCAAGCCACTCTTATGACGGGGCCCATGGCTGGAATACTGAATGGCCGCGCATCCGGGAAATCGGCGAGCCGGGGCGTAGGCTCATGACGATGCACGGCCTGTTCTGGAATTTTCCGGCGGACTTTTCGGCCAAGCGTTCGAGTGGAATCACGCCGCGATCAAGCTATCTTAAAGTCATCGGAGATTTCACCCGCTGGAACGACCGCCTGGTCTTCGGCTGCGATGACACGGCGAAATCCGAGTTTCTCAACAAGCGCCCCGCCAAGGGTGCAATCGGTGCGCCCGGCCAATCGCAATCTAACCTCTGGTTCACGGCACTCGACACGCCAGACCACCTCGGACCCGCGCTCGGACGCGGCAGCCTTTGGGTGAATGAGCCCGTCAAAGCAAATATCGCCTCGGATGCGTTCCTACTTTCGGGCTTCCGCAAGCGGGCGCTCTATCTCGCGCATGACATGACCGGTGCCACCACCTTTACCCTCGAGGTAGATCAGCGCGGCGACGGCCAATGGTCGACCTGGCGTGAGATCAACATCGCGGCGAAGGACGCCGGTCAATGGTGCGAGATCCCGGTCGAACAAAAAGGCGCGTGGCTCAGGGTAAGGTCGAACCGCGACCTCACCCAAGCTTCGGCGACCTTTCAATATGCCGCCCAAGATGACCGGAGTCAGCGACGCGACGAACTCTTCGCCGGGCTGAGCGCGGCGGATGATGAAAAGTCCAGCGGAGGATTTCTCCTCACGCGCGGTGCGAACCTTCGCACCCTCTCGGTACTTAACGCTTCCGTAACCGCCCTGAAAACCGTCACGGCAGACGCTTATGAACTTACCGCTGACTTGAAACTCCAGAAGCAGACCGATGATAAAGTAGCCGCCTTTATCGAAAAAAATACCGTGATTCCAGCAGGTATCTTGAGCACGGATGACGCCTCGGTGATCTTCGAAGAGAACGGCGTGCGCTGGCGGCTCCCACGTTCGGCCAACCCCCATCAAGACGGCCTGATCGCGCGAAGCGGCCTGCGTAAAGCCCGCGAGGTGTGCACCGAGCGCGACTTGCTGCAAGCGCACGGCACCTTCTACGAACTTCCCGCCGCCAATGCCGGCGGTGCGATTCGGCTGCGTCCCATCGCGACCAGCGACTTGGCCGTGCATGATTATTGTTCTTATCGCGGACTTCTCGTCCTCTCCGGCATCGACCTCGCAGCCGCGAAGGGCAATCGCCACGTCATCCGCTCCGACGATGCTAAGGCGGCCGTGTGGGTCGGCGCCGCGGACGACCTCTGGAAACTCGGCAAGCCGCGCGGACACGGCGGCCCTTGGAAGAACACCGTCGTCAAAGCCAACCAGCCATCCGACCCCTACCTGATGACGGGATATGACAAGAAGACCCTCGTCCTTGAAAACCAGGGCGACGTCGAAACCGTCATCACCGTCGAGCTCGACGTCGCGGGTGACGGCCGTTTTTCAGCCTACCAAAGCTTTAAGCTCACCCCCGGCCGGGTCCATACCCACACCTTCCCCGATTGGCTCAATGCATATTGGATTCGAACGGTCTCGTCCGCTGACACCATGGCCAGCGCACAGCTTACTTACGAATAAAAGCCTTGGGGCGGCAACTATCTCCCCTTTCCGCTGTTATAGAGATACCCACCCATGAGATTCCCCCTCCTATCCCTCCTCGCCTTAGGCGCCTTGTTCGCCCCTTCGCACGCTGCGGCACCCGCGACCTTATTCGCCCAACCTGATAAGGAACTTATTTCCGACGCGCTCACCGCCGCCTCGAAGGCAGCCGAATGGAAGGCCGCGAAAGGCAAATGGGATCGCGCCGAAGACGGAACACACGTCGAACAGATTCCGGCCGATAATCACGGTGCCGCCAGTCGGATCACCACCCAGTTCCAAAACTGCGTCGTCGCGGTCGAGTTCCGTCTCGATGGGGCCAACTCCATTTCTCTAAGCATTAACACCCTCAAGGAGCATATGGCCCGCGTCACCATCTCGCCTACCGCGCTCCGTATCCAACGCGACGACAACGATCATGACGGCCCAGACAAAGCGGTCCTCTTTCTCGCCCAAGCGGAAAAATTCGAACCCGGCACCTGGCATAGCATCGTCTTGGAGATGTTGGGCGACACCATGGTCGCGACGATTGACGGAAAAATCTCAGGCTTCGGCAGCAGCGACCTCTTCAAGCTTGAGAAGGCGAACCCCGGCCTGACCTGCGGTGGAAAATCCGCGACCTTCCGCAACTTCTCAATCTGGAGCGTGAAAGCCGAACCCAAGGCTGACTGGAAAGCCACCAGCGCTAAAATCGCCGAAGCCATGAAAGTCGCGCCTCTACCTCCGGCTCCCGCTGCTGCTGCCGCCGCCAAGGGAAAGGCCACCGGCAAGGCCAAGGCTAAGGCTGCTAAATAAGCCAAAGCCTGCGCTTTTAAGCCAGGGGAGACATCTCCCCGCTTGCACCGAGGGAGGGAACGACCAAGTTCGAACCTCCCTCCTTTTATGTCCGAACCCTTCGACACCATCGAGCAAGCCCTTGCGGATATCGCCGCGGGCAAGCTCGTGATTGTGACGGACGATGAGAACCGCGAGAATGAGGGCGACCTCGTGATGGCGGCATCGAAGGCGACGCCTGAGACCGTCAATATGATGATCCGACACGCACGTGGCCTTATCTGCGTGCCGACGGTTGAGCATCAGCTCCGACGCCTTGGCATCTCCCAGATGGTGCCCGAGAACCGTGAGTCGCAGCGCACCGCCTTCGCGGTGTCCGTCGACGCCGCCGAGGGGATCTCCACCGGTATCTCCGCCTACGACCGCGCCAAGACAATCGCAATTCTCGCCGACCCGCAGGCCAAGCCCGAGGCACTCGTGCAGCCCGGACACATCTTCCCGCTTCTCGCCCGGCCGGGCGGCGTGCTGCAAAGAGCCGGCCATACCGAAGCGGCCGTCGATCTGGCTTCGCTCGCAGGATTGCACCCCAGCGGAGTCATCTGCGAAATCCTCAACGAGGACGGCTCGATGGCCCGCTTACCGGAATTAATCGAACTCAAGCAGCGCTTTGGGCTGCACATGATCTCCATCGCCCAACTCATCGAGTTCCGGCACCTCCGCGAACGCTTGGTGGAACTGGTCGCCGAAAGCCCCTTTCAGTCGCAGTGGGGCGAATTCACGCTTCGCGTCTACCGCTCTATCCCGGACGGACGCCAACACTTGGCCTTCATCCGCGGACAATCCAACGACCGACCGACCCTTGTTCGCGTGCAACGTGAAAACCTTCTCGGAGACCTTTTCCGCGGCCAGCAGTTCGGCGCCGGCACTTCACTGGGCGCGAGCTTTGAAGCCGTGGCCAAAGCCGGACATGGCGTCATCGTTCACGTCACCCAACCCTTTGGCGGGATGCAAGCGGACAGCGACGGCGTCCGCCTCGGCAAAATGGATGCCCGCGACTACGGTATCGGCGCGCAGATTCTTTCGCATATCGGACTACGACAGATTCGTCTGATCACAAATAACCCGCGCAAGGTCGTAGGCCTTGGGGGATATGGGCTGGAAATCGTCGAACAAGTCCCGTTCTAAGGTGCCCCTTAGGTGATTCCGCTTGCAGGCAGGGGAAGAAACCCCTCCATCGGGCTCCTGTTCTTCCACCATGAGCCAAGATAAGCCCATTCCTGATGCCGTCGACGGCGCCGAACTGCACCTGGCCATAGTCGCCGCAGGCTATAACGGAGAACTGGTGGAAGCCCTGCTTACCAAGGTCCTCAAGACCTTGCACGGCGCCGGCGTCACGGCCGCTAATATTAAAATTATCCGCGTCCCCGGCTCGGGCGAGATCCCTTACTGCGCGTACATGACGGCGATGTCCGGCGACCACGATTGCGTCATTGCTCTCGGCGTGGTCGTGGCCGGCGACACGCCCCACCACGAAATCATCGCCCATGCCACCGCTAAGGCCCTCATCGACGCGTCGCTACGCTCCGAGGTTCCCGTCATCAACGGCATCGTGGTGACCAACACGCGCGCCCAGGCCGAAGCCCGTTGTAAGGGCGACCTGGACCGCGGCACGGAGTTCGCCCTGGCGGCCCTCGCGATGGCCACGCACCGGATCGAACTGGGCGAGCGGCTCGACCAAGCCGAGGCCGAAGGACACAAACGCCACGGCCATGACCCCTTTGCCCAGAACTAACGTGGATTCCGAATCGACTATTTCGCCCTCCTCCCGTGCCAAGATACGTATCCGTATCAAGGGTATCGACTACCGCATGGCGGATCAATGCGCGTCGGAAATCGTGGCCAGCGTGACGCCGACTGGCGCCCGTATCTCCGGCCCCTTTCCGTTGCCCTCGCAAATCGAGGTCTATCGCGCGGCAGGCCAGGACGAGATTCGTGGCCACCGACGCAATCTCGAAATCATCAACGCCACGGCGCAGACCGTCGACGTCATGCGCCGCATCAACCTACCGGCCGGCATCGAGATTAGTATCATCTCCCCGGACGAGCCCGTGGTCCCAGATCCCGCCGCCATCCCGGTAAAGCGTAATCGTCGACATGACAGCCGAGTCGCCGCCATGCAGTTTCTTTATTCCTGGGAAGTGCAGCGCCACGGCGACCTCGTCACGAGCCTTTACGACTTCTTCTCGGAACGCGAACAGCCTCGGGAATATTACGCCTTCGCCGAAGAGCTGATCCACGGGGTCATCCGCGATGCGACCCTCATCGATGAGATCATCGGCAAATATGCGAAGAACTGGGCTTTTGCCCGCATCGCCCGCGTCGATTTAGCCATCCTGCGCGTTGCCGCGTTCGAACTCATGCGCCGCACGGATATCCCGCCGGTCGTCAGCATCAATGAGGCCGTCGATATTGCCAAAATGTTTTCGTCCGATGAATCTAAACGTTTCGTGAACGGCATCCTGGACAGTTATAAGGAAGAAATCGGTCGCGATCCGCGCAAAGCCGAAGGAGTCTGAGCCATGGCGGGCGGATTTTTCGAACGATTAAAGGCCGGCTTCGGGCGCACCGCGGAAGCGATGGCGAACCTATTGGCGCGCCCTATCGACGGCCAAGCTGCCGAACAATTACGCGAACGACTCATCGCCGCGGACTTTGGCCTAACCACCGCGAATGAAGTCGTAGCCGCCGCGCAAGCCGCGTGGAAAAACGAATCCGCCGTCCGCCAAGCGGGTGCCGCCGAAGCTGCC
>CAINMU010000127.1 GCA_903850885.1 uncultured Opitutia bacterium
ATCATGCGTGGCGAGATACAGGAAGAACGGCTTGGATTTATTATCCTCGATGAACTTGATGCTCTTTTCGGCAAGCACGTCGGCGATCATGTCATCTTTCCAGAGCGCGGCTTTGCCTCCGAGCTGCTCGCCGATGCGGGGGACGCCGCTGACGAAGGAACGAGGCTCGCCGCGTTGGACTTTGTAATCGAGCTTGATGGGGTCGGCGGGGTCGAGGTTCACGACGCGGTGGTTCTCGACCCAGACGCAAGGGGTGCGGTCGCCCGTGGCCGGGATGATCCAAGAGTAGTCGAAGCCGACTTCGAGAGGACCAGGTTTGATTTCCTTATTATAATCGGTGGGGGTGGTGCCCAGTCCGAGGTGCCATTTGCCGATGACCGCCGTCTCGTAGCCGGCGCGCTTAAGCAGGGAGGGGACCGTGGTGCGTCCCGGTTCGATGATGAGGCCGGCGATGCCGGGCAGGATGCCCGTGCCTTGTTTGCGCCAGGCATATTCGCCGGTCATGAAGGCATAGCGGGTCGGTGTGCAGACTGCGGAGGGGGCATGGGCGTCGGTGAAGCGTAGGCCTTGCGCAGCGAGCTTGTCGGCGTTGGGGGTGCGGATCTTAGTCGCTCCGTAGCAACCGAAGTCGCCGTAGCCGATGTCGTCGGCGAGGATGAAGATCACGTTGGGCTTGGTCTCGGCAAAGGTGAGCGATGCGAGGCAAGCGAAGACGAGGGTGAGGGAGGATTTCATGGTCTTTTTACTTTTTGGAAATATCGGCGCCGGAAGGCACGGCGTCCTTGAGCAATTGTGTGAGGCGGGCGCGCATGGCTTTGACGCGTTCGGGTTGGGCTACGGCCAGGTTCTTGCTCTCGGAGGGATCTTCGATGAGGTTGTAGAGGGCAACCGACTCATATTTATCGGCAGCTTTCTTGCCTTTCTTCTTCGCTTTGGCGGCGCCGTCGTCTTCGCCGCCATCGGCCGCGGAAGTGCCGCTGATAATCAGTTTCCATTCGCCCATCCGAACGGCGGCGCGGGAAGGGCCTCCAGTGGAAACAGAAAGGATGGCATCATGGGGGGAGGGCGCGGACTTCGTGAGAAGCGGCCAGATATCCAGCCCGTCGATGGGCAGTTTTTGTTCGAGCGAGCCGCCCGCCAGTTTAATCAGCGTGGGGTACCAATCGATCATGTGCATCGGTTCGCGAACGCGTTGACCGGCGGGGATGTGCCCCGGCCACGTAGCGAAGGCTGCGGCACGAGTTCCGCCTTCGTAGATCGTGCCTTTGAAGTCACGGAGCGGGGTGTTGTCGCCGGGAGGCGGGCCGCCGTTGTCGCTGGAGAAGACGATGAGCGTGTTCTCGAGCAGGCCGGCTTTGCGGAGAGAATCTTCGATCTGGGCGATGGCTTCATCGACCGCGGCGAGCATGCCGGCGAGCTTCTGGCGATTACCTTTGAGCGCAGCGTAAGGCTTCAGATAATTATCAGGGACTTGGAAGGGAGCGTGCACGCCGTTGAACGGCACATAAAGGAAGAGGGGTTTCGACTTATCGGTGGATTCGATAATTTTGCAGGCTTCCTTAGTGATCAGGTGCGTGGTGTAACCTTCCTCCTTGAGCGGCTCGCCGTTGCGATACCAGTCGAGCTTGTTCATGCGCTCATGGGTGTAGTAGTCGAGCATGCCGAAGAAGTGGCCATACTGCTGGTCGAAGCCACGGGCGTTTGGCTGATAGGCTTTCTCGAATTCACCGAGGTGCCACTTGCCCGTGAGCGCGGTGCGATAGCCGGCCGAGCGCAGGGCGTCGGCGAGGGTGCGTTCGGCAAGCGGAAGGCCCCAAGGCGCGCCAGGCGAGACGATGGTGTAGACGCCGGTGTGCGTCGGGTAGCGGCCGGTCATTAGTGTCGAACGGGTCGGCGAGCAGACGGGTTGGACGTAGTGATGTTCGAGGACCGTGCCGCTCTTGGCGAGTCGGTCGATGTTCGGCGTCTTGATTTCCGTGCCGCCGTTGAAGCCGCAGTCGGCGTAGCCCAAGTCGTCGATCAGTAAGAAAACGATATTGGGTTGCGGTGCCGCATGGGTCGACAGGATCAACGCCAGCCAAGAGAAGAGGAAAGCAGCACGCATAGAATGGGGTGACAAATGGTTAGGTCGGCGAATGAACGGTGTCAAAGGGCTTAACGCCAGAGGGGCTCGGCCTGCGTCTTGCTCCACGCTTCCCATCGCTCAATCAAGGTTTTGGTCAGCTCCTTGTTATTGGCGGCGACGTCCTTGCTCTCTGAAGGGTCAATTTCGAGGTCGTAGAGCTCCCAGCGGTTGCCTTGGTGAACGACTTTCCATTTACCAGCGCGGAGGGCGGCGTTTTTTCCGACCCGCCAGAAGAGCGTTTCATGGAGGGGGCCGGCGGACGGGGTCGCGAACAGGCCGCGTAAGTCTTTGCCATCGGCATCGGTAGGGCAATCAAGGCCTGCAGCGGCAAGGGCGGTGACGGCTAGGTCAGTAGCGATGGCGGGCGTCTTGATGATGGTGCCGGGTTTCGTGACGCCAGGCCACGTGATGGCGAAAGGTATCCGGATGCCGCCTTCGAAGAGTTGGCCTTTCTCGCCGCGCAACGGAAGATTGCTGGAGGTCAATTCGCGGGTCGGGCCGCCATTATCGCTGAGGAAGACGATGAGGGTGTTCTCCGTCTGACCATTGGCCTCGAGCTTGGCCAAAAGTTTACCTACGGAATCGTCGAGGTGGGTGAGCATCGCGGCGAAGACCCTGCGATGCACGTCAGGAATATCCTTGAAGCGAGCCATAGTGGTGTCGGTTCCCTGCATCGGGCTATGGACGGCGTTGTAGGCGAGATAGAGGAAGAAAGGTTTTTCCTTCGAGCGATCGAAGAAACCCATCGCCTCACGCGTAAAAGCATCCGTGAGATTGCTTGGTTCGTTGACGACGACGTTACCGCGGAGAATGGGATTGTCCTTGTTGTATTCGGGTTCGTCGGACTTCAGATGATCGCTGAGGACCAGGCGGCCATCTGGCGAGGTCCAGCGGCCCATGGCGCCGTCGGGCAGGCTCTTTCGACGTAGCCAGGTCGTATTGCCCTTGCCGGGCTCAGGTTCGAAATAATGGCCCTCGTGGAGGAAGCCGAAGAACTCATCAAAGCCTCGCTGCTGCGGGTGGAAGGGGGCAGTGCCGCCCAGGTGCCATTTGCCCACAAGTCCGGTGTGATAGCCTACATTGCGCAGGCGATCAGCGACGGTGGGGATGCCGACGGGGAGGCCGATGCCTGGTTGCAGGTTCTTACTGCCGATCGGATTAAACTCGAAGCCGAAGCTCGTCTGGTATCGTCCGGTTAGCAGAGCGGCGCGAGAGGCAGCGCAAAAGGGTGCTGTGACGTAGCCATCGGTGAAGCGGGCGCCCTTGGCGATAAGCCGGTCGAGGTTCGGCGTTGGGATGCCTTGTCCGCCATAGCAGCCCAATTCTCCGTAGCCAAGATCATCGGCGACAATGAACAGG
>CAINMU010000128.1 GCA_903850885.1 uncultured Opitutia bacterium
ATAACATGCTCAAACGCTGCGAAGCGCTCTTCACGGAACGAGGCGTCACGATCACCATCAAAGAAGAAGGGGGCGCTTTCGCGCCCCCCTAAGAGGAATCTCGGCGGGTCTTAGCCGCTTACACACCTGAGATTGAAAATGAATGGCAGGATGCCGGCCGCAAGGAAGAAGTCATGGGGACAATCTAGGGGGGACCTAAGGTAACGGCGGTTAGCGGCTGGCGGCTGGGAAGACAGAGGACAGCACGTGGTGCGGTCCCTACCTCGAGACAGGCAGACACTGTCGTGACGCGGTCCCGACCCTACCCGAGGTAGCCCGACGGCGGCCTGAAAGACGGACGCCACGCAGTGGCGCCCCTACCCCAACCCATAAAAAAAGGCGGCCTGCAGGCCGCCCTTTTGCTTCCTTAACTTACGCCGTTCAAATCGAGAGCAAGAAATCGGCGAGTTGCTTCTGTTGGGTCTTATTCAGACGCAGATAGCGATCACGCGATGCCTTGGCTTCGCCGTCGTGCGCGCGGATGGCGTCATCGACCGTGCTGGCGCGACCATCGTGCAGATATGGCGCACTCATCCGAAGGCCCCAGAGGGGAGGCGTACGCATTTCCTTACCCGTGGCCGCACCCTGCGCGATGCCGTCACCGAGCGTACCCATGTCATGCAGGAGCAAATCCGAGAAGAGCGGCACTTCTTTGTTCGCCAAAGCTGGAACTTTATTGGGTCCGGTATACATTGCGGGGACGTGACAGAGAGAACAGGCGGCGACTTCAAAGACCATCCGGCCTGCCGCCGCGCTGGGCGAGAGCTTCAATTGAGGAGGCGCTCCGAGATAGGTCATGAAGTTCGCAACTTTTTCGAAATCAGCGAGTCCGACCGCAGGTGCGTCTTCGGGATCGGCCACCAGATCCGTCCGTGCCAGGACATCGGCCTTACCGTTCGGCGCATTTTCCGTGGGGAAGAAGCGATTGGTCACGCCCATTTCATTCGCATAAGCATCGGCAGCGAAGGCATAAACGGAAGTCTGCTGCGCCTTCCAACCGAAGCGGCCCAGCATCACCTTACCGCTCACCACATCGGTCACCATCGACGCTTTACCCTTCACCCCTTCGACGGGAACACGGCGGACGTTGCGGAGAATTTCCGCAGCAGGGATCGCATCGATTAGGCCAAGTCCGAAGACCGGTGGAGAATTACGATGGATGATGATATTGGCATCATTAGGCACGACCTCCTGGGCATCGGGCGAAATCGCGTTATCTTGGAGTAAAGATCCGCCTTGCGCATCGAGTGGATCAAAATTGCCATGAATCGCGCGGCCGAAGCGCGTGACGTTACGGGCACTACCTCCACCCGTGACCGGTGCCGAGTGACAGGCGACGCACGAAGACTCGTTGAAGATTGGGCCAAGACCGCCGGCGATATCTTCCACCTTTTCGAAATCTTCTTTCCCATCGATGAAAAGACCGAGCAACGTGCTGTTCAGACCGGGAAGCGGATCGCCGAACTCAGGCTTGAGGAAAGTCACGCGAGGCATCGGCGTGTGCCGAGGCGCCTGCGGACGGGCCGCGGGAACTTGAGCGGGGTGATTCGAACCAGCGGGGAGAGCGTCCGCCCCGCGCACCGTCGAGGCGGCGAGGAGAAGCGAGAGTGACACGATCAGACGAGGATTGATCATATTTTGTTGGGGTTTTTGGTTTTTGGTTACGGGCCCTTTGCGCTTCCGTACAGATAATCTAATCCCACTTATTAATAATGTTAAGCCATCAATTGTAACCTTTCGTTAAAGCGAATCTTAAGCGAAGATTAACATAAGATTAAGGCACCAGAACGTGGGCTGATCAGTTGAATTCTTTCGCCGCAGGGCGACCCCAGTTATGGGCGCGATTTATCATGCACTCCACGCCAGGAGGAAGCGGCCAAGCCACGCCCCTACCCGCGGGCGCCCTGCGGCGGCTACCGAGCGATATCGTTCCGACCAAGCACGGTAATACCATGCCGGGACAAGACCGAGGCCGCCAATTCTTGGGCTTCCGTGCGCACCACCAGACCATGGCGGCCATTAGGGCGGAACAGGAACGGGTAGACGTAATAAATATTAATTTCCGCTTTCAGCAGCACCGAGGTCACGTCCTTCAACTGGGCTTCGGACTGTAATTCGATCGCCACGACCGGCACGTCATCGTGCGCAAAATTATGTTCGTTCAACACGGCTTCCGCGCGTTCCGGATAATCGACCACGATGCGGATAATTGTCGAATCCGTCGTATCCACCAGACAAAGCGCCATGATGTGCACATCAGCGTCGCCGAGAGATTGCACGAGTTCGTTCAATCGACCGACCTTATTTTCGACAAAGATAGAGAACTGGCGGACCGCGCCGAGGTCAGGTTGATTGCTGGTTTCGATGCCCATCGAAAAACACTATGACACTTCCGCCCTCTTTCTCCAGCCCATTTAGATTGATTTCAATTAATAACCCCCGAAACCTCGACCCGTGCTCAGCCTTTTCGCCCTATTCATCGCCCAGACTCCCACGCTGTTGCCCGAAACCGTCGTCGTCGAAACCCGCCAAGCCGCACCCATCGCAGACGCCTCCCCTTCCGTCAGCCGTATCAACGTCAGCGAGGCCACGGAAGCCGGCACGAACAGCATCAGCCGCTTACTCTCGACGGCACCAGGCATCTTTACCGCCGAGCAAACGGGCGAAGGTTCACAATCTTCCCTCTTCCTACGTGGGACAAACTCCAGCCAATCCGCCGTCCTCCTTGACGGACGTCGCTTGCCGCAAGGTTTCCTGAACGGCTACGAGACTGAACGCTACCGCATCTTCGGCTTATCCTCGGTGCAAGTCCTGCGCGGCCCCTCGTCTTCACTTTATGGCGCCAACGCGATCGGCGGCGTCATCGACCTGCGTCTACCCCAACCCCTCATCGACAGGCCCCATGCCGAGCTGGCGATCGAAGGCGGCTCTTATGGGCGCGCGTCGCTGGGTTTCAATTACGTGACGAATAACGCCCAGGGCGCAGGCGCAGCGACCCAAGGCACCGCCGTCACACTCACCACTTCGCACGACGATGGCTGGCGACCCAATAGCAAGCTCGACGCTTCGACTGCGCTCATCAAAACGGAATGGAAACTGAGCCCGCATCTCACCTTCGACCTCATCGGCTCTGCGGATTTCAGCAAAGCCCGCCTTCCCGGATCAGAGACCTCACCCAACTTGACGGATTTCCAAAACGATGACGGCTGGATGCTTTCGCCCGGACTACGCTATGAAGATAAGGATGTCCAAGCCGCCGCTTTCTGGTCGCACGGTGTCATGTCGATGAAAAGCTTCACCTGGGGCGCCACCCATCAGGGCTATGAGCTCACCCATCATGAAATCACGGCCTTTGCCGATTGGAAGACGCTCACTAATCTCATCTTGGGCGTGGGCACGACTTACGAATGCTCGCGCTACGACCAACGCGTCCTGGAATTGAACACGACCCCTTACCCTTACGCCAAAGCTTGGGCTGACACCCATGAAAGCGTCGGCCTCTGGACGCATGCGGACTGGCAAGCCACTCCCTCCGACCGGTTCAAGGCCGCCTTACGGCACGATGTGTTCACCGATTTTGTCGGCAAGACCACCGGCGAATTCTCGGTCGCGCATAAGTTAAATAAAGAACTCACCTTGCACGCGAAATACGCCACCGCCTACCGGACGCCCGCGGGCGGCGAACTCGTCTACGGGACCGTCGGCGGCATCCCCCTGCGGCCCGAATCCAACCGAGGCATCGAAATTGGCCTCCGCCACGAGGACGCCCTCCCGAATGCCCTCTCATGGACTTTGGTCGCTTTTGAAAATCGCCTCACAGACCTGATCGACTTCACCAGCACCTACGAAGCCTACAATATCGCCGAAGCACGCACGCGCGGCGTCGAACTCGGAATCGAAGCCCGCCCCGCCAAAGGCCTGCGCTGCTTTGGCTCGGCCACCTACCTCGAGACCGAAGCCCTTTCGACTTACACCAGCCTGGACGGACGTCCAGTCCAGACCGGCGAAAGCCTGCTGGCCCGCCCGCGCGTCAACCTTTCGGCTGGTATTGAAATATTACCGAACGAAAATTGGACCTTTGGTGCCTCCCTGAATTACCTCCGCAGCCGGACGGATTTCGATTGGAACACCTTTTCACGCGCCGACATACCCAATGCGATTTATTATAGAGCTTGGGTCCGACGCGCCCTCGGCGAGGCCAGCGAAGTGTCGCTACGCATCGAAAATATCTTCGGTGAAACCGCCCCGCCTAAAGCCCTCGGGTATGGCGCTCAGCCGCGTTCGGTTTATTTAGGGTTTACGCGGAAATTCTGAAGTCGCCCACGCGGTCGGCCTACCCTGTCACAGGCAAGCCTATGCCATAGCTAGCCATGTTTCTGGCCACGGCAGGCCCGCCGACCAATCCATTTGCCAACCGTTCCCTTTTGGGCAAAGTCGGCTTCCCTCCGTATGAGCCGGTACTACTTCGCCTACGCCTCCAATTTAGACTCCTCGCAGATGGAGCGGCGTTGCCCCGACGCTCAATACCGCGGCAAGGCCCTTTTGACTAAGCATCGGCTGGCCTTCACGCACCCGAGTTCGACTTGGGGCGGCGGCTCGGCGGATATCGTCGAAGATGAAACCTCACCCGGAGTCTGGGGGGGCGTGTATGAAATGACTGCCAGCGATTGGGACCGACTCAACGAAGCCGAAGGCAAACCTTACAAACGAATCAAGGTCACGGTCCTCGAAGCCGGCGTCGAAGATTGTCCGCTCGAGTGCGAAGCATTCCAAGTCGTCGACCCCACCGGCCCGCATCTGCCCTCCAAACTTTATCACGAAAAAATCGTGCGGGGCGCCCTGGCCCGCGGATTACCTGCCGGTTGGATCGCCTGGCTCCGCGGCCTTTCCACCAAGGCCTGAAGTGGCCAAGCCCAAGCCACGCTGTTTCTGGTGCGGTGACGATCCGCTGTACGTCGCCTACCACGACCAAGAATGGGGCGTACCCGTTCGCGACGATCGCCTACTTTTCGAGCAACTGATCCTCGAAGGCGCCCAAGCCGGACTCTCCTGGATTACCGTCCTGAAGAAACGGGAAGCCTATCGGAAAGCCTTTGCGAACTTCGACGCCAAGAAAATCGCCAAATACGACAGCCAGAAGATCGATGCTCTGATGGAGAATGCCGGAATCATCCGCCATCGCGGCAAATTAGAATCCGTCGTACTTAACGCCCGCGTTTTTCTGACCATGACCAAGGAGTATGGAAGTTTTTCGCAATGGCTCTGGGCGCACGTTGACGGCAAGCCCATCGTGCGCCGCTCGCGAAAACTCCTGACCACGACCCCGCTCGCGGAAACCCTCTCGAAAGAGCTTAAGCGTCGTGGTATGAAATTCGTTGGCCCCACCATCATCCAGGCGTATCTGCAGGCCGTCGGTGTGCTCGACGAACACTTACCGGGGTGCTGGAAGGCTGGTAAATAGAGCATGGGGCAAGGTAGGGGCGCCACTGCGACGGCAGCCTTTATCGCCCATCTCCCTTCTTACACCTTCAGAGGGAACCTCCGGCCCGGATATCGCTCCTATACGATGGACAGCGAGGGGAGGGATAATCAATTCTCCCACCTCGCCCCGACTACCCCTATTTCCCATCCCATGAAATCACTGACTCGCACCAGCCTCTTGTTCCTACTAGGCTCCATCGCCCTCTTGGGCGCCGAAAATCCGAATAAGACCGCCAAGATCCCGACCCCGGCTGAAAAATATGAAGGCATGGACTACGGCCGCTTCCTGACGGCTTCCATTGACAATACCGAAGGCAAGAGCCCGTTTGAGCAAAAAGGCTGCGCCGCCAACAAAGCCATTCTCGTCAATCTGGGAGATCGCGAAGCGGGTTACGCCTTCGACACCGAAACTTTACGGGGCGCAGGCGCATGGCTCGGTGGCTGGATGAAATTAAAAGGCGTCGCTTTTGACGGCAAGCATGGCCCGAACCCCGGACCCGCCGTCGGTGCGAAGGTTTATTTCGAAACGAATCCCGGACCAGGTTGGAGCAAGAACGGAAGCTTTGCCGAAACGCGCACCCTACCCAAAGGCCCGGATGGCGTCATGTCCAAGATTCACCTCGGCCCGCTCCCGCTTGACCATGCCAAATATCAAGGCCTCTACCTTCACGGCGATCGCGTCGTCTTCGCTTATTCGGTAGGCGGAGCTAATATCTTAGAAAGCGCTGAACTGGAGAAAGTCGGCGACCAGCAAGTCTTCAGCCGTAGCTTCACCGTCATCAGCGGCGAACTCGACGCCTCCGTGCACGTACTCGACCTTCCCTATGGCGGAAAAACCTCCCTCGATGGTCAAAACGCCCATGTGACCCTCGAACAGCCCCTGCCAGCTGCGCCACCGGCGCCGAAAGTCGCGAAGAAAAAAGCCAGCGATAAACCCGCGGCCGCTGCCACTCCCGTCGCCCCCATCAAGCCTGCCGATGAATTCACCGTGGTCCGCGCAAGCCATGGCACGCTTCATGATAACAACGGTTTCCTCTCGTTGAAATTGAAAGTATCGGCCGGTACTTCATTCAAGATTTCCTTCGCTCACGGCTCCCCGCAAAACGTCGCCGCCCTGACCAAGTCGGTCAATGGTGTCAGCGCTGCCAAAGACCTGCGCGAGTTCACCAAGGGTGGCCCCGCCCACTGGACCCAGACCGTTGAGACCGAAGGCACCCTCGGAGAAATCGACCAAGCCAAACAAGCCGAAGCCGTCAAAAGCCAGATCGAGGGCGAAACCGAAGCCACGGCGAAACAGGCCCTGAACGACAAGCTCGCTGAAATCCTCAACGCGCCTTACCTCGTCGACAACCTTAACGTCCCCGCAGAAAATCCTTATAAGTCCTGGATTCGCGTCGGCGCCATCGACTTCTTTAAAGACGGCCGCATCGCTTTCGCGACCTGGAGCGGCGACGTCTGGGTCGGAAAATTCTCCGATGACAAGCTGAGCAAGATCACCTGGCGCCGCTACGCCACCGGCATCTTCCACGGCTTGGGCATCAGCATCGTCGACGACGTCATCTACGTCCTCGGTCGAGATCAGATCACCCGTTTACGCGACCTGAATGGCGACGGCGAAGCGGACTTCTATGAAAACTTCAACAATGACGTCCAAGTCACCTCTGGCTTTCACGAATTCACCTTCGACTTACAACGCGACAGTCAGGGTAATTTCTACTTCCTCAAAGGCGGACCGGTGAATCCAGGAGGTCGCGGCTGGGGTCCACTCAGCGCGCACCACGGCTCCATCTTCAAAGTGTCGGCTGACGGAAAGAAATTTGAAGTCTACGCCACCGGCATCCGCGCCCCGAACGGCATGGGCGTCGGACCGAACGACGAAATCTCGAATGGCGACAACCAAGGAACCTGGGTCCCTGCGGATTACATCCATTACTCCAAGCCTGGCGACTTCATCGAAGTACCGGATCTCTCGCACCGCGACCCCGTGCCGACGAAATACAGCCCACACCTGTGCTGGATTCCCTACGACATCGATAATTCCAACGGCGGGCAGACTTGGGTCACCAGCAAGAAGTGGGGTCCCTTCGAAGGCCGCATGCTTTACCTTTCGTACGGCAAATCTTCGCTCTTCGGCGTATTACAAGAGCGGGTCGGCGACATCGCCCAAGGCGGCGTGATTAAGTTCCCCTTAAAATTCACGACCGGCATCATGCGCGGTCGCTTCAGCCCGCTCGACGGCCAGCTGTATTGCTCCGGCCTCAAAGGCTGGCAGACCAACGGGGTCAAAGACGGCGCAATCCATCGCGTGCGCTACACCGGCAAATCCGTTACAATGCAAGAAAGCCTCCACGTCACGAAAGAAGGCATCACCATCGGCTTCACGGGCGCGATCGACAAAAAAGGTGCCTCTGATTTGCAGAACTACTCCATCGAGCAATACAACTACCTCTGGTCGGGCGCCTATGGCTCTGACAACTACAAGGTCAGCAAGCCGGGCGAAAAAGGCACGGACCCGGTGGTGATCAAATCCGTCAAGGTCTCCGAGGACGGAAAGACCATCTTCCTTGAAGTACCAGGCCTCCAACCCGTCGAGCAGATGCGTATCAAGATGAACCTTAAAGCCCTCGACGGCTCCCGCGTTCCCGACGAAGTCTGCCACACCATCAACGTGGTAGCTGAAAAACAAGGCACCGATTACAAGAGCTTCGCCAAATAAGGTTTAAACCCTATCGATAAAAGGCCCGGATTATCCGGGCCTTTTTGTTGGACGCTTGCCAAAGACCCGCAAACTGACGCAATCAGACCCGACCAGCCATCATGCTCCTCCGTCGTTTCTTTTTCCTCTTTGCGCTGAGCGTATCATTGAGCCTCTCCGCTCAAACCAGCACGGCAGGCTTGGCCGTCACGTTTGTCGCGGGCGACCAGACCGATCAGCGCGTCGACCGGCTCCTTTCCCTTTACGTGCCCGCCGGGCAAAGCCCGACGCCCTTCCTCCAAGCGGGCCCTTTCACCGCCCAATGGTCCGGCGAAATCCAGTCGCCGATCCGCGGCACTTTCCTTCTGAGCGCCGAAACGTCGGGGAATTTTAAGTTAAATATCAATGGTCAGCCGATTCTGCTCGGGACGGCGGGCAAAGCGGTGCAACTGAACAAAGGCGCCAACGTCCTGACGGCCGAACTCACCCGCGCAACCAGCGGCGATACGTTTGTCCGGCTTCATTGGTCGTCGAAAGATTTTCCCAAAGAACCGGTCCCGCCGACCCTCTTAACGCATACGAGCACGCCCAAACTCGCTAACGCTTTGCAACGTCGCGAAGGGCGCTTGCTCTTTGCGCAGCTGAATTGCGCGGCCTGCCACTCGGACGCATCACTCATCCCCATCAAGGGACAGGGCATGCCGGAGCTCGGGCAAAACGCTCCGCTACTCGCGGAGCTCGGCACGAAATACAAGACGGCCTTCCTCGCCGATTGGATCTTTGACCCGCACGCCATCCGACCGCATACGCTGATGCCAAAAATCTTCTCGGGCACCGACGCCAATCAGAAGGCCGCCGACCTTGCCGCCATGCTCACGCAGGGCGCAGCGCCCGTGGCCGAGAAACCGCTCGACCTGAAACTCGCCCCGCAAGGCGGCGCACTCTTTGCGAACCTCGGCTGCATTGGCTGCCACCAGCGGCCCGACGCCACAGGGGCCGACGCGCATGACCGGATCCCGCTGGGGCACCTTCGCGATAAATGGCAGCCACCTGCACTCATCGAATTCCTCAAAGACCCCGCTAAGAACTATCCGGCGACACGCATGCCGCACTTCCGCCTCGAAAACGAAGAAGCCACTCAGCTCGCCAGCTACCTGATCGCCAACAGTCGAGTCACGAAACGCGAAGCCATCGCCGGCGATGCGGCCCGCGGCGCCGCCCTGCTCGTCAGCGCAGGTTGTTTGAATTGCCACGCTGGCATGCCTGCCACCACGCAACCCACGCTCGCAACCGTGCTCAAGGCTGGCGACAAAGGTTGCCTCGGCTCCGACATCGCATCGCGTGCCGCCGCTCCTGATTTCGCATTCAGCCCCGGACAACGTGACGCCTTGAAAGCCTTCTTAGCCACCGACCTAAGCTCACTCAAACAGGACACCCCCGCCGAGTTTGCCGAACGTCAAATCAAGAATCTAAACTGTACGGCTTGCCATGCGCGCGACGGCCAAGGCAGCACTTGGTCCAAGGTCGATAGTGAGGCCAAGAAATTACGTGACGTACTCCCAGCTAAAGAACACGTGGAAGGCGAAGCCGTCCCCGATGCACCCGTACCTCCGTTGACATGGTTAGGCGAAAAACTGCGTAACGAGTGGATGTCCTCCTTCATCGCCGGTAAAATCGATTACAAGCCACGTACCTGGCTCATCGGACGCATGCCGGGCTTTGCGCATCATGCCGACGGTCTCGCTTTAGGCCTTAATCACCAACACGGCCTTCCGCAGAAAGAAGCCAGCGAGCCTGAACCCAACGCCGAGAAAGTCGCGATCGGCGAGAAACTCCTCGGGGCGGACGGTGGTTTTAATTGTATCACCTGCCATGCCGTGGGCGACACCGCCGCCACGGCCGTCTTCGAAGCTCCGGCGATCAATTTCGTCCAGAGCATCGAACGTCTCCGGAAGGGCTATTTCCAACGCTGGGTGATGGCTCCGATCCGGATTGAACCCGAAACCAAGATGCCGAAATACGCCGACCCCGAAGGCATGACCCAGCTGACCGACACATTTGACGGCAAGGGCGCGGAGCAATTTGACGCGATCCGCGAATACCTTCGGTCAATTAAGTAGAGATACCTGTGGGCAGGGGCCAGAGGAGCAGAAGGGGGATTAAAAATCACAAACCTTTATTCATAAAAAGGTTATGAGAGGTAGTTATAAACCTAACCCTTGCCCTGCCGCGGCCCGTACCCCTTTCCTACCCATCCTGCCGATATTCGGTTAGGACGGACTTTGGAACATTCTCGACACAACGGGCATCTCTATATGCTTCTTCCTCTACCCCAAAGCATACCTCTATGTCTCAACTCAATCGTCGAACATTCATCAAGAACTCGGCCGTCGTCGCCGCGATGGCTGGCCTCAGCGCCCGCACCTACGGCCAAGCGGCCGGGGCCAACGGTGACCTCCGCGTCGCCGTCGTCGGCTTCCGTAGCCGCGGACAAGAGCACCTCAAGGAGCTCTCCAAGATCAAAGGCGTACGCATCGTCGCGCTTTGCGACGTCGACGCGACGGTCGTCGCCAAGGGCCTGAAGCAATTCCCCGGAGCCAAAGGCTACTCCGACATTCGAAAGATGCTCGAAGATAAGGACATCGACGCCGTTTCCATCGCTTCTCCTAACCACCAGCACTCGATCCAAGGCATCTGGTCCCTCCAGGCCGGCAAACACCTCTACGTCGAAAAGCCCCTCTCGCATAACATCTTCGAAGGTCAGCAGCTCGTCGCCGCTTCCAAGCATTTTGACAAACAGATCGTCCAGGCCGGCACCCAAAGCCGTTCGGGCGCAGGCATCATGGCCGCCGTCAAAGCCGTCCACGCCGGAGAATACGGCAAAGTGAAGCTCGCTCGCGCCATCTGCTACAAACGCCGCAAATCCATTGGCCAGGCCAAGAAGAATGAAATTCCTTCCACCATTGATTACGATCTCTGGAACGGCCCGGCCGACATCATGGAATCCATTCGTGGTAACCAGTCCGACAAGTCGTCGGAAACCTCCAATACCGGCCCGGTTCACTACGATTGGCACTGGTTCTGGAACTACGGCGGCGGCGACCTTTGCAACCAAGCCATCCATGAAATCGACATCGCCCGCTGGTTCCTCGGCACGCACGAAGTCGCTCCTGAAGTCGTCTCCGTTGGCGGCCGCTTCGGCTACGTCGATTGCGCCGAGACTCCTAACACCTTCATCTCGATCCACAATTACGCCGCTGCGCCTTTGATCACCGAAGTCTACGGACTCAGCGCCGACGGCAAGATGGGCGGACCGTCGAACAAGTTCGGTAAATTCAAGGATAACAACTCTGGTGAAAAATCGGCCAAATCTCCCGAGATCGGCATCGTCGTCGAGTGCGAGAACGCTACCATCGTCGTGCCGGATTACAATTCCGCCCAAGTCTACGACAAGGACGGTAAATTCCTGAAGACTTACGGTAAGACCGTCGACGCGGTCGACCTCACCGGTGGCGCTTCAGGTCACCACGCCAACTGGGTTGAAGGCATCCGCAAGGGCTCGTCCAAGGGCATCCACGCACCCGTGCGCGAATGTCACCTGTCCACCTCGCTCGTCCATTCCGCCAACATCTCCTTCCGCCTCGGTGCGAAGAAGAGCGCGGGCGAAGTGGCTGACGCTATCAAGTCGAGCTCCGGCCTGGCTGAAGCTTTTGGTCGCATGAAAGACCACTTGGGCGTGAACGGCATCAACCTCGATGAAACCAAAGCCGTTCTCGGCCTGCCTCTCACCTTGGACCAAAAGACCGAACTCTTCACGGGTGCCAATGCCGAAGCCGCTAACCGCGACCTCGTGGCCAAACGCGAAGGCCGGGCGGGCTTCAAGATTCCCACCACGTTCTAAGCTCTTCCGAAAAAGCGGAGCGGTCGCAAGGCCGCTCCGCTTTTTTATCTCTAAACCAAATCCGTCCTCCTATGAAAAAGCACTTCAGCCTCCTCACCCTGCTGGCTCTCGGCACCGCCCTGATCGTCGGCTGCTCCAGCACCCCAAAACCAGCCGCGCCTGGCAGCGGCAACAAAGTCGTCATCTTTAACGGCAAGGACCTTACCGGTCTCGTCAAGAAAGGGGGCGAAGCCGCCTACTCCGTCAGCCCCGAAGGCACCCTCGTCGGCACCTCGACCTTGGACACGCCTAATACGTTCCTTGCGACCGATAAGAACTACGCGAACTTCGTCCTCGAATATGAATTCAAGAACGACCCGCGCTTGAATTCCGGCGTCCAAATCCGCAGCCACGCCGAAACCAAGGAAGTCAATTTCAAGACCGCCGAAGGCAAAGCGGCCAAAGTGCCGGTCGGACGCGTCCACGGCTACCAAGCCGAAATCGACACCGACCCCAAGAACGTCAAAAAACCTGACACCGAAGCCCGCATGTGGTCGGCAGGTCTTTACGAAGAAGGGCGTCGCGGCTGGATTTTCCCTGGCTTCGGCGGCGGCGACGCGCTGGAATTTTCCAAGCAGGGTCGTCAGCTCACGAAAGTCGGCGAGTGGAATCACGTGAAAGTCGAAGCCAATGGTAATCGCATCCGCACTTGGTTCAACGGCGTCCAACGCGTCGACGTCCGGGATGACGGCTACCTGAACGGTTTCATCGCCTTCCAAGTCCACGGCATCGGTAAAGATAAGACCAAAGAAGGGACGACCGTCCAATGGCGAAATATTTCGCTGACAAAAATCTCGGATAACTCCCTCTCACCTTCCGAAAAGGAAGACGGTTGGAAGCTTCTCTTTGACGGTAAAACCAGCAAAGGCTGGCGCTCCGCCAAGGGCCCTGAGTTCCCTAAAGAAGGCTGGAGCATCGAAAAAGGCATGCTCCACACCGCAGCTTCGGGCGGCAAAGAATCCGCGGCGGCCGGCGACATCATCACAATCGCGCGCTTCAAACAGTTTGAGATTTCCGTCGACTTCAAGCTCACCAAGGGCGCCAACAGTGGCTTAAAATATTACGTCCAGCCGGATCTCAACCAAGGTGCCGGCTCGGCCTTCGGCCTCGAATTCCAGATGCTCGACGACGCCGTCCACCCGGATGCCAAATTGGGGCGTGACGGTAATCGCACCGTTTCCTCGCTCTACGACCTGAAGACTGCCTCGAAGGATAAGCGCGCCAATCGTATCGGCGAATGGAATAACGCCTACGTGATCACCAAAGGCACCCAAGTGGAACACTGGCTCAACGGACGACTCGTCGTTGCGTACGACCGTTCGACCGCCGAATTCCGCGACCTCGTTTCCAAAAGCAAATATGCCGACCCTAAGTATGGTAAGAACTTCGGCGAGTGGGCCGACGGCCACATTCTCCTGCAAGAGCACGGCGATGAAGTCTGGTTTAAGAACGTGAAGCTCCGCGACCTGGCACCCGCCCCGAAGCCTGCGGCCAAAGGTGGCAAGAAGGCTCCCGCGAAGAAAACCGACGGTGCTGATACTGCTAAGAAGTAAACCAGCCCATCATTGCTGACCTGAGGCCGGACGACGTCAGTCGCCCGGCCTTTTTTTGCGTAAATCTCAAGGGCTTGGCTGGCTTTAACCTCAGGTTAAGGTCTATTAAGATATAGTTGTTAACCATGACCCTGTCCGTCCGGAGCCTGTTGCTGACCTTGACCCTGTTCGCAGGCGGTCAGACGGTCCAGATGGCCGCCCAAGCCAATCCCGATGGCGAAGAGGGGCGCCCACCCCGGCGGTCTGAAGGCGAACCGCTCGGTAAAGGTAAAGGCGGGCCTGATGGCAAACGCGGACCTGGTGGAGGCAAGCGTGGCGGGAGCAGCGCGAAAGTCATCACGGACCGCTCCCTCAAGGAACTTTGGATTCCGCCGCTCCTCGAGGGCAAGACACTCAACCTTGTCATGGCGGCGAGCACGAAGAAGTTTGCCGAGACTCCGACACCGACTCTCGGGTATAACGGGGCCAACTTCATGGGGCCGACCTTGGTCTTCAACCAAGGCGAAACCGTCCAAATTAATTTTAAAAATAATTATACCGAACCCACGACCGTCCATTGGCACGGCTTACACTTGCCCGCGACGACCGACGGTGGACCGCATCAGCTCATCCCCGCAGGAGGAACGTGGAATCCTTCATGGGTGGTCAAGAATAACGCCGGCACTTACTGGTATCACCCGCACCCGCATGAACTGACGCAAAAGCAGATGGCCTTAGGCGCCACGGGACTGATTATCATCCGCGACCCGGAAGAAGCCAAGCTCGCCTTGCCCCGAACCTACGGGGTCGACGACGTACCGCTGGTCCTGACCAGCCGTCGTTTCAACGCCGCCAACAACTTCACCTACGCCGGCGATGAAGATAAATATGGCGACTACCCACTCGCCAACGGCGTAATGGACGCACAAACGAAACTCCCCGCCCAGCTCGTGCGGCTCCGCCTCCTCAATGCGGAAATCGAACGCGGCTACGTCCTCGGCTTCAGCGACAATCGTCCCTTCTATCTCATCAGCACCGACGGCGGACTGATCGACAAACCCATCGCCCTCAACCGCATCCGTCTCATGGTGGGCGAACGCGCAGAAATCCTCGTCGACTTCGGCCAAGACAAACCAGGGAGCAGCTTGGAATTGACGGCTTATAACTCCGGCCAGACTTTTGGCTTCCCGGGCGGGGAGCCTGATAGCGGCGGGGCGAACGGTAGCTTGCTGAACGACAAAGATTTTCGCGTGTTAAAAATCAACGTCGCTCCCGCCACCCCCCAGAAGCTTACGACCGTACCCTCGGCCCTGAAGATCAATCATTACCCGCAGGCCACGGAAGCCACCGAAAAACGCCGCCTGAGCGTGACCGATGGCCGACCCTTCTTCAAGTTCGACGGCAAATCCTTCGACATGCACAGCTCGAATATTGTGGTGAAACTGGGGGCCACCGAAACCTGGACGATTACGAATAATAATATCTTCGGACATTCTTTTCACATCCACGACGTCCAATTCAAGATCCTATCGCGAAGCAACGGCGGGGTACCCGATTACGAAAACGGCTGGAAAGATACGGCCTACCTGCCCAAAGGACAATCCGTGACCTTTGTCGCGAAGTTCGAAGATTACGCCAGTGACTCCGATCCGTTCATGTTCCACTGCCACATGGCCAATCATGAAGACGGCGGGATGATGGGTCAGTTCATCGTCAGCAAAAACCCGTCGGCCGTCAAACGGGAGACCGACGGCACGATTAAATTCCGGACCAAGGTCGAGCATCCGCTTACAGCCAAACTCATCGCCAGCGCCACGCGACAGGCCAACACCCTCGCGCCTAACTTCGAATGGAAGAACCCGGCAGGCGGCACCTTCACCGCCAAGGCGATCATGGCGGACAAACCGATGATCCTGTACTTCATCGAAAAAGAATGCCCCTGCTCCCGCGATGCCGCCGTCTTTATCGACCAACTCCAGTCGGCTTACGGAAACAAAGCCACCATCATGGGCATCATCAATGCGGATGCGACTTCGGCCGCCGCCTGGACTAAGACCGTAGGCGTCCGCTTCCCCGTGCTTGCCGATCCTGAGTTGGCCATCATTGACGCTTACCACGCCGAACGCAGCGCCAGCACCATCGTGATCGCTCCCGGGGGCACCATCCTTAAATCCAATCCCGGCTACAGTGCCGCCGTGATCAAAGACGTGGGCCATCTGGCCGCCCAGCTCACCCACTTACCTGAAAAGCTATTGAGCCTCGATAAAGCCCCCGAAAAGCTGACCTCAGGCTGCCCGCTTAAATAAAACTTTCGTCTGGCTGGTTGGGAGATACAAAATGGCGTATGCCCCTTTTGTTTCTTGCTGCTTTGCTCAGTTGCCTCGCTCTCCCCGCTTTTGCCGAGACGGCACCCGCTCATCCTAATATTCTTTTCGTCATCGCGGATGACTGGGGTCGCGGCCATGCGGGAGCATACGGCTGCCCTTGGGTCAAGACGCCTAACTTTGACCGCGTCGCCAAGGAAGGCCTGCTTTTCCTTAATGCCTATACGCCGACCGCGAAGTGCACGCCCTCGCGCTCCAGCATCATGACGGGTCGTCATCCCTGGCTGCTCGGCGCAGCCGCCAACCACCAGTGCATCTTCCCACCCGAACGCGGCATCTTCCCCGAGACGCTGATTAAAAACGGTTACACTTATGCCACCACCGGAAAAGTCTGGGGGCCAGGCACCTCCCTTAAAGCGGACGGTTCACTTCGCCCCATGACCGGCCAACAATATTCGAAACATAATGCCAAGCCACCCGCCACGGGGATGAATCGGAATGATTACGCCGCTAACTTCCATGAGTTCCTGGGCGACACCAAGCCCGATCAGCCTTGGTTCTTCTGGCTAGGCTTTCACGAACCGCATCGCGAGTACGAACAAGGCAGCGGCATCCGTATCGGCGGAAAGAAAACTACCGACGTCGACCGTGTCCCGTCTTTCTGGCCCGACAATGAAACCGTGCGCGGCGACATGCTCGACTACGCCCTGGAAGTCGAACACCTCGATCGCCATCTTGGCCTCGTCCTCGCCGACCTCGAGAAGCGCGGCGAACTAGATAAGACCTTGATCATCGTCACGAGCGACAACGGCATGCCCTTTCCACGGGTCAAAGGCAGCACCTACGAAAACGCCAATCACCTCCCCTTGGCGATTCGCTGGCCGCAAGGCATCAAGAACCCCGGCCGTAAAGTGGCTGACTACGTGAGCTTCGTCGATTTCGCGCCGACCTTTCTGGAAGTCGCCGGCATTAATTGGCCCGCGCAAGAACTCGACCCAAGCTCCGGGCACAGCCTGACCGACATTTTCCGGAGTGGGCAAGACGGCCAAAGCAATGTGTCGCGCGATCACGTCCTGATTGGGCGGGAACGCAATGACCTCGGCCGACCCGGCGACGTGGGCTATCCGATTCGCGGCATCGTGAAGAACGGCATGGCTTATCTCGAAAATTGCGAACCCTCCCGCTGGCCCGCCTGCAACCCCGAGACGGGCTACATGGATACCGACGCCAGCCCCACCAAAACTTTCATCCTGAACGCCCGACGCGAAAAGGGGTCCGACCCTTTCTGGGAACTCTGCTTCGGCATGCGCCCCGGACAGGAACTTTACGACCTGAGCACCGACAGCGACTGCACCAAGAACCTGGCCGTCAGCCGACCCGCTGAAATCGAAAAACTGAAGACCCAGATGTGGAGCGAACTAAAGACTGCCGGCGACCTTCGGGCCGTCGGTCGCGGCGCTGAATATGAAGCCTTTCCTCATAACGACGAAAGGAAGCGCTTCTTCTACGATCGCTTTATGAAGGGCGAACTCATCGACGCACCTTGGGTCAAGCAAGCTGATTTTGAAAAAGCCCCTTTGAAATAATCTTATGAAAAACTGGTTCGCCCTCCTTCTCGCCTCCGTCGCTGGCGCCCTGCCCGCCGCCGAACCGATCAAACGCCCGAACATCGTCTTCTGCTTCGCCGACGACTGGGGCCGGTATGCCGGCGCCTACGCCAAAGTAGACGGCCGCCCCAGCTTGAACCAAGTCATCAAAACGCCCAACATCGACCGCATGGCGGGAGAAGGCGTCCTTTTCCGCAACGCCTTCGTCACGGCCCCCAGCTGCACGCCCTGCCGTAGCTCGCTCCTTTCCGGACAGTACTTTTTCCGGACGCACCTCGGTGCGATCCTCAACGGGGCGAAGTGGGATCTGGCGATCCCAAGCTACCCCTTGATGCTGCTCGAAGCAGGTTACCATATCGGCAAAAGCCATAAAGTCTGGAGCCCGGGGACCCCGGCGGACGCACCGTACGGCGGCCAGAAATATGCCTACGAGAAATCGGGCAAGAAATTTAACAACTTTTCCGAAAACGCCACGGAGATGGTCAAGGCCGGTGCCACCTTCGCCGAAGCCAAAACGAAACTGCTCGATGAGGTCAAAGGTAACTTCCAGTCCTTTCTCGCCGATCGCAAAGACGGCAAACCGTTCTGTTATTGGTTCGGCCCGACCCTCACGCACCGCGCTTACGAGAAACATTCGGGCGTAAACCTCTGGGGCATCAACCCCGACGACCTAAAGGGAAAGCTCCCCTCATTCCTGCCCGACGTGCCCGAAATTCGTGATGACGTGGCCGATTACATGGGCGAAAGCCAAGCTTGGGATGCGGGTGTCGGGATCATCATCGCTGAACTGGAAAAACGGGGCGAGCTCGACAACACGATTTTTGTGATCAGCGGCGACCATGGCATGCCTGGCGTTCCCGCTGGCAAATCCAACCTCTTCGACCACGGCACCAACGTCGCTTTGATCGTCCGCGGACCGGGCGTAAAATCCGGACGCGTCATCGATGACTTCGTCAACCTCATGGACTTGGCCCCGACCTTCCTGGAACTCGGCGGCGTGAAGCCTCCGGCCGTGATGACCGGACGAAGCATCGTGCCCCTCCTCTACTCCGCGCAAGCGGGCCAGATCGACGCCACGCGCACCTGGGTGATCACCGGACGCGAACGCCACGTGGGCTCAGCCCGCGAAGGCAATCTCCCCTACCCGCATCGCGCCCTCCGCACGAAGGACTTCCTTTATATCCGTAACTTTGCTCCGGATCGCTGGCCGATGGGCAGCCCGAAGTTCACTTCGCGAGCCGACTTGCCGACCTTCTTAGATATCGAAAAAAATACCTATGCGGCCTTTGCCGACATGGATGCCAGCCCGACCAAGGCCTGGGTCGTGCATCACTTTGATGATCCGGAATTCAAATGGGTATTTGATCACACCTTTGCCAAAAGACCCGGCGAAGAACTCTACGACCTCGCCAAAGACCATGACCAAATCAAGAACGTGGCCACCGACCCGGCTTACGCTGAAGTTTTGCGAAAAATGTCGGGCCAGCTCCTGACCACGCTAAAAGAAGTCGAAGACCCCCGCGTCGGCCCGAGCCCCGTGAAGTTCGAACTCCCGCCGTTCACATTGCCAGGGAAGTAAGTGGCAGAGGTTGATCGGTGAACTTCTATAAACTCACTTCTTCCCCAGCTCTTCGCCGCGCTGCTTGGCGGCGATGAGGGCGGAGGCGACAATCGCGCGGAACTTACCAGCTTCCAACGCGTCGAGACCGGCCTTGGTCGTGCCACCGGGCGAGGTCACCTGGATGCGCAGGGCCACGGGCGTCTCACCGGTGGCGGCAAGCAGCGCAAGCGAGCCGCTGAAGGTCTGGCGGACGAGGAGCTTAGCCTGCTCCGGCGTGAAGCCCAGCGCGACCGTAGCCTGTTCGTAGGCCGCGACATATTCAAAGAAGAAACCGGGACCGCTGCCGGAGACGGCGGTGACGGCGTCGAACATCGATTCAGGAAATTCCAAGACTTGCCCGAGACCTGAAAGAATCGCATCGACAATCGCGCTATCGCCAGCGACCAGAGGTGCGGCGGAACAGCGAGCGCTGATCCCCTGCCCGATCGCGCCCGGCGTATTGGGCATGGCGCGAGCGACATTACGGGCAGACGAAAAGAATTGGCTGATCGTGGCCAGACGCGTGCCGGCAAGAATGGAAAGCACGAGCTTACCTTGGGCGAGCGTGGCGTAGGACTTATCGAGTTCGGCGAACTGTTGGGGTTTGCAAGCGAGCACGATGGCGTCGGCACCCGCAAGGAGTTCGGCCGGGGTCGCGGCCACGCGGACACCGGTGGCCTTGGCGAGATCGGTGGCCGTAGAATCGTTACCGCCGATGACGGTGATATCGGCCGGGGCGCACGCGCCCGAACGGAGAAGGCCCTGCACCATGGCGCCTGCCATGCGTCCGGAACCGATGAAAGCGAGCTTAGGCATGATCAGAGCGAACGTATGGCGGCATCCAGCACCTCGCAAGCACGGTCGATGTCCTTGCCTTCGTGAGCGGTGGAAAGGAAAGCTGTCTCATAAGGCGAGGGGGCAAGGTAGACACCATGGTCGAGCGCGTAACGAAAAACTTTCCGATACTGATCGCCGTTGGAAGCAATCGCCTGGTCGTAGTTACGGACCATCTGTTCGTTGAAGAAGAGCGAGAACATTGAGCCGACCTGAGGCACTTGGAGAGGGATACCCTTGGCTTGCGCGGCGGCGAGTAGCGTGTCACGGACGCGACGACCGAGGACGTCGAGACGCGCGAACGGGTTCAAAGACTTCAGCTTGCGGACCGAGGCGAGACCAGCGGCCATCGCGAGCGGGTTGCCCGAGAGCGTGCCTGCTTGGTAGACGGGACCAAGCGGCGCGAGCTTGTCCATGATTTCGGCTTTACCACCGAAAGCACCGACCGGCAGACCGCCGCCGATGATCTTACCCATACAGACAAGGTCCGGGACGATGTCGTG
>CAINMU010000129.1 GCA_903850885.1 uncultured Opitutia bacterium
CAGCGGATGCGACGCAGTCGCGCCTCACCCTAAGACAGAGACAGCTAGGTCAGCACGCAGTGCTGACCCTACCTCGAGGCAGAAAGACAAAGGGGGGAGCGGTTATGTCGCTGACCTTACCAAGAGACGCGGAAACCGCTGGTGAAGCCCCAGCCGTCATAAGCGCCGCCATCGGCGAGTCGGTCATGCATGGCCGCATGTTCGACGGCGAGCATCCATTTCAACTTGTGGCCATAGAAGTAGC
The DNA here is from genome assembly GCA_903850885.1 of uncultured Opitutia bacterium. GTDB lineage: Bacteria > Verrucomicrobiota > Verrucomicrobiia > Opitutales > UBA953 > UBA953. The sequence goes on from CAINMU010000129.1 coordinate 245, forward strand.
GGTTGAGTCCGAAATAATATTCCTGATAACGATCGCCGCGACCGGCGGTCACCCAACTGTCATAACGAATCGAGTAGATGCCGTTATTCAGCTTGCTGGCCAGGTAGGTGTAACGAAAGACCAACTGCCAATCCGAGTTGAGATTATAAATAGGCTCGAATTCAAAGCCGTGAAGGTCGGACTGGGTGCCCTGCCCTTCGGAAGCGCAAGCGTCGAGATTCAGCGTCCAAGGACCTTGGGTGAACTGTCCGCTGAGGGAGAAAGCCTGATGATTATTCCGGCAGAAGGCCTGCGGGAAGCCCGTCGCGTTCTGAGAGTCATCGCTAAGATTGAGGTAATCGAAACGAACAAAGGCTTTCTGCAGGCCCCACTGCTCATCGAAATGCCAACCGGTGGAAACGAAAGCAAGCCGACCGGCGTTGAATTTGCCGAAATATTCATCGGCGGTGCCGGCAGTAAAAAGCCCGGCACGATAGAACCATTTGCCGCGATCGCCTTCGAAACTGAGGCCTGGCACGGATTCTTCGATCATCCCGATATTATTGGAAATCGCGCTACGATCAATCGTCGGAAGCACGAGGGAAGAAGTCGACCCATCGAGCGTGAAGCGAACGCCTTGGCGGCCGAGCGTCCAATTCCGTTCCGCGTCAGGCGCCCAACGCACATAGGCATCGGTCACCTTATTGAAGAGCGGATGAGGAGCACCGAGGTTGAAATCGAGCTCCACGGAGAAATACCAATCTTGCAGGAACTGTCCTTTCAAGCCGACACGGGAACGGCGGTTGGCCCATCCGGATGCATGAGCGTCGCCGTTGCCGAAACTATACCAGTCGAACTGTTCACGGCCGGTAAAGCGGAGCTCCTGCAGCCAAGTATCGGAGGAACCTTTATATAACAGAGCCTTAGACCAGAGCTGATCGTAGGCACTTTCGGCGACGGGTGGCGTCTGACCGGACGCAGAAGCGGCGAGCAAGATTAGTAATTGAAGGCGAAAAGCGGAAGACATCGCGAAAGAATTCGGGCGAGATAAGGGAAATACGAAGATAAGAAAGCCGCAGGCAACCGAGAAGATGTCGGATAAACGGCAAATTGCGGGTAATCCCAAAGAATAACACAATCGATGATTGAAACCGTGCAAGGTTTATGGGGTTATAGATGAGAATACCCCGCGCTTCATGACATCGATTAAACGCCTCACCACCGCCTTCTTGGCTTGCTTGGCCGCCCTGGCCCAAGCCCAAGAAAAAAAGATGAACGTCCTGTTCATCGCCGTCGATGACCTGCGCCCCGAACTCAGCTGTTACGGCAACCCCGTCATCAAAACGCCGAACTTCGACCGCCTCGCCAAACGCGGCATGGTGTTCAACCGTGCTTATTGCCAACAAGCCGTGTGCGCCCCCTCGCGCTCTTCGATCATGACCGGCAAACGGCCCGACGCCACGCGCGTTTGGGATCTCGAGACGCACTTCCGCGTCGCGCTACCGAACGTGAAGACCGTCGGCCAATACTTTAAAGAACACGGTTACTTCTCCCAAGGCATGGGTAAGATTTTCCATGGCGGTTTCGACGATGAGCCGACCTGGTCGACGCCTTGGGTGACCCCAAAAGCCGAAACCTACGCCAAGGCCCCGACCAAGGCCGACGTCGTGAAGGAAGACCCCAAGAACAAGGGCAAGGGCGTGGCCTTCGAAGCCGGGGATGTTGCCGATGATTTTTATACTGACGGCAAGACCGTACGACTCGCGGCCGAAACCCTCGGACAACTCAAAAAGAAGAACCAACCCTTCTTCTTGGCGGTCGGCATTTCCAAACCCCACCTGCCTTTCGTTTCCCCTAAGAAGTATTGGGATCTCTACGATCCCAAGACCATTCCGGACACCGCCAGCCCCTTCCCCGTCGGTGCTCCCGCCTACGTCGGAGACAGCGATAGCGGCGAGTTCCGGGCTTACACCAACGTGCCGGGCAAAGATAAGAACCTCGCCTTCACGCCGCTGCTTCCTGAATTCGCAGCGCAGGTTCGTCACGGCTATTACGCCGCCGTTAGTTACACCGACGCCAACCTTGGCATCCTGCTGGATGCGCTGGACAAAGAAGGCCTCACGGACAGCACCGTCATCGTCCTCTGGGGCGACCACGGCTGGAAGCTCGGCGATCACCAAGAGTGGGGCAAGCACACCAATTTTGAAGTCGATGCGCGAGTGCCTCTCATCTTCAGCACGCCAAGCATGAAGACCGCCGGACAGAAGAGCAACTCGCTGGTCGAGTTCGTGGACGTCTACCCGACGCTCGCCGACCTTTGTGGCTTGCCTAAGCCCGACACCGATGGAGTCAGCCTCAAGCCCATAATGGAAAATCCGTCCGTCACCGTAAAGCAAGTGGCCATCAGCCAATACCCGAAGAGCGCCGGCGTGTCCGACAAAAAAGGCGCCAAAGGAACTGCCAAACGTGACGTCATGGGTTACAGCATCCGCGATGACCGCTGGCGCCTGACCCTCTGGCGCAGCCTGGCGGACAACAAGATCGTGGACACCGAACTCTACGACGAAGTCAATGCGCCGACTGAGCCGGAGAATCTTGCCAAGAAACCGGAAAATCAGGAAGTCATCGCACGCCTTTCGAAGTTCCTCCCTCCACCCATTCCCGCCGCCGATCCGAACGCCAAGAAGATCGCCAAGGGCAAGAAGAACATGGTCGATATTGCCGCGAAGAAAAAAGACGAGGACGTCACCGCACCTAGCATCACCGCTCCTAAGGCAGACGCATCGGGCAAGGACCGCGGACAGATGTTCGACCGTCGCGACATCAACAAGGACGGCAAACTTTCGAAGGAAGAGTACATGGATAAACAGAAGGACCCCGCACAGGCTACCATCAACTTCCCAAAGTTTGATAAGGATAAGAGCGGCGACCTTTCGAGGGATGAGTTCGTGAACTCGGGTAAATAATTACGCTTTTACATTAACCGAAAAAGGCGGGCCTCATGGTCCGCCTTTTTTATATCTCCCCCGCTCCTTCGCCTTCGTTTCAATTGAATCATGTCCATCTTCTTCCGATCCATCGCCATCTGCTGCGGCCTCACCCTGACCGCCGCGGAAAGCGTGCCGGCCAGCGTCGTCATCGACACCACCAAACCCGGCCTGACGATCCCCCATGATTTCTTGGGTATCAGTTATGAAAAAAATGCCTTGGTTGAACCGCACTTCCGGGCAGCGAACTCAGAGCTCATCCACCTCCATCGCAATCTCGGACCAGGAACCTTACGTTTGGGTGGAAATAAAGTCGAACTCACGCGCTGGCAGGCAGAAATCAATCCGGCTACCTTGGATAAAAAGACCGGACTCGCCGTCATCGGGCGCACGACGCTCGACGACCTCTACGGCTTCCTCAAGGCCACCGACTGGAAATGCGTGCATGGCATCAACCTCGCGGGCAACCAGCCCGAGGCCTCCGCCGATGAAGCCGCCTATGCGCTCAAGATTGGCGCCGCGTCCGTGCTGGCCTTTGAAGTCGGCAACGAGCCTAACCTCTACAACAACCACGACCTGCGCAAAAAAGATTACGATTGTGGGCAGTATCTACCGGAAGCCGCGAAGGCCATCAAAGTCATCCGCGCCCGTAATCCCGGCATCATCTTAGCCGGACCCGCGACTGCACGACGTACCGATCATTGGTTCGAGGACGCTGTGGCTGGCCTTAAAGGCCAGCTCGAGATTGGTACCTCGCACCTTTACGCCCTCTCCGGAGGATCGACCAATCCCAAGTCGGCGAATTTTCCGAGCATCGAAAACCTTCTGCTCCCGGCCACCATGGCCAAGGATGTCACGATGGTGGACGAGCACCTTGCCGCCGCGAAGGCCGCTGGCATGCGTTACCGTCTGGCCGAATGTAATTCGATTTCCAACGGCGGACGTGCGGGCATCAGCGACGCATTTGTCGCCGCGCTTTGGGCGACCGATTTTCTCTTCAGCGTCGCGGAACACGGCGCCGACGGGATTAATTTCCACAGCAACCTCAAGGAAGGCAGCTACTCGCCTTTCTTCGCGCGTAAAAGCGGCGGCTATCAGGTCCAGCCCCTTTATTATGCAATGCTGCTATTCAGAGAAGCTGGGCGCGGACGCATCTTAACCGCCACCGTAAAGAGCGAAGCTAATATGACCGCGCACGCTACGATCGGCACGGACGGTAAACTGCGTGTGGTACTCACGAATAAAGATCTTGCCCGCGAGACTATTGCGCACGTTTCAACAGGACGCACCCAGGGCACCATCGCCCGCCTCTTGGCACCGAGTATCGACGCTAAGACCGGCGTCACCTTTGCCGGAGCGGCCACGGCGAACGATGGAAAGTGGTCGGCTATGAAGACCGAGCCCGTTGCCGGAAGTGGGAGCGACCTCACCGTACGATTACCGGCGGGCAGCGCGGCCGTGGTGACGTTGGAGTGAGGGGAAGACCAGAGAGAGGCAGTGCAAAGGTGCAACTCGGAGCGCAGCTCCTGTGCAAAGGTGAGCGCGGCGAAGCCGCGAGGGGGCATGCGGGCAAGGTGACAAGTGGGCAAGGGAGACACACTAGAGGCTCGGAGGCTCAGAGGACCAGAGAGAGGCAGTGCAAAGGTGCAAAAGTGAGAGGCACACTAGTTGACAGGTTGACCAGTGGGCCAGTTGGCAAGGGAGGCAGATTAGAGGCCCGGAAGCTCAGAGGCTCGGTGGATCAGAGAGAGCCAATCAAGGTAGGGCTGACCACCTTGGTCAGCCGCGGTTGAGCGTAGGCGATCAACCCTACCCAAGGCAGAGATACGTTTCGGGTCTCAGGTCTCGGTAATCGGGTATCGGGTATCGGGTATCGGGTTCGGGTCTTCAGGTTCGGGTACGGGTACGGGTCCTGAACCTGTACCTGGACCAGAACATCTGAACCTGGGACCTGAGGGCCGAGACCCGGGACCTGAGAATGTATTGGCTAACCGCCAACCGCTATCCGCCAGCCGCCATAAGCGATTACACTCCATTATCGGTCATTTGAACAAGTGTCATTGACGGGTGTCCAAAGGCCATAGATTACAACTCCATCATGAGAAACCCCCTCTCCGTGCTGCTGGCGTTCCTGCTGGCCGCCCTCTCCCCCCTCTCCGCGCAGGAAGGATTCAAGTCGATCTTCGACGGTAAGTCCCTTGCGGGATGGGACGGCAACCCTGAGCTGTGGTCCGTCGAGGACGGCTGCCTCACCGGCAAGACCAAGGGGCCTGACCATCTCACCTACAATCAGTTCCTCGTCTGGCGCGGCGGCGTTCTGAAGAATTTCGAGCTGCATGCCAAGATCAAGTGTTCTGCCAGCAACTCCGGCATCCAGTATCGCAGCAAAGATCTGCCCGAGAACGGCAAGTGGTCCATCGGCGGCTACCAGTGCGACGTCCATCCCTCCCCGGCCAACAACGCCATGGTCTACGAAGAACGTGGTCGCGGCATCTTGGTGCAGAACGGACAGAGCGTCATCATCGACGACAAGGGCGGCAAGTGGCTCGCCGCGGAACACGAACAGGTCAAAGTCGATATCGCCGAATGGCATGAGTACACCGTCATCGCGAACGGCAACCATCTCACACATAAGGTAGACGGCAAAGTGACCATCGACCTGATCGATCATGATGAGAAAGCTCGTTCGCTCGAAGGCATCCTTGCTTTCCAAGTTCACCGCGGCCCCGCCATGATCGTCCAGATCAAGGACGTGATGCTCAAAGAACTCCCTGAAGGCGGTTTGCTTTCCATGGAGAAGAATCCCATCCCCAGCGATGCGCAGAAAGTAGAAAAGCCCGGCGCCAAAGGAAAGAAAGCTCCGGCCAAGAAGGCTGCGCCGGTCATCAAACCTGCCACCAAAGCCTTTCTACAAATCGCGGCCGAACCCGCTCCTAAGCAAGCCCCCAAAGGCAAAGCTAAAGCCAAAGCCAAGGCCGCCCAGCCGACCAACCCCGACAACGGAAAGGCCATTGGCGAAAACAAAGCCACGCCCGTTGACCGCATCCGCGCTCCCGAAGGCTTCAAGGTCGAGCTTCTTTACTCCGTCCCCGGAGATAGCCTCGGCTCTTGGGTCGCCCTCTGCGCCGACGGCATAGGCCGCATCTACGCCAGTGACCAATATGGCTCCCTCTATCGATTCAATACTCCCGCACCGGGTGAAACCCTGAAGGTCGAGGACGTGCAGAAAGTACCCGTGGAGATCCGGGCAATCAACGGCATGGCCTGGTTCAAAGGCGCCCTCTATTGCGGCGTCAACGACTACGAGCACAAGTCCACCTGCGGACTTTATCGCATCAGCGACACTAACGGCGACGACCAATTGGATAAGGTAGAGCTACTCCGCGAAATCGATTCGAGCGGCGATCACGGCGTCCATGCAATCGTGCCTGCGCCTGATGGTGAATCGCTCTTCCTGATCTCCGGCAACGGTGCCAAGATGACCTCGATCGCCGAGAACTCCGTCGTCCCGAAAGTCTGGGGCGAAGATCATGTACTTCCGCGCATGCCTGACGGCCGCGGGTTCATGCGCACCGTCATGGGCCCAGGCGGTTGCATCTACCGCGTCTCCCCGGACGGTAAAGATTTCAACCTCTACGCGACTGGCTTCCGTAACATTTATGACGGCGCTTTCAACCGTGACGGCGAGTTGTTCACCTACGACGCCGACATGGAGTATGACTTCAATACGCCTTGGTACCGCCCCACCCGCGTGAATCACGTCGTCAGCGGTGCCGAATTCGGCTGGCGCAACGGTGCCGGCAAACGCCCTGAATTTTACGCCGACAACCTGCCGGCCGCGGTCAACATCGGCCCCGGCTCGCCCACCGGCGTGACCTTTGGTTACGGTGCCAAATTCCCGGCTAAATTCCAGGAATCGCTTTTCATCCTCGATTGGAGCTGGGGGAAAATCTACGCGATTGACCTCAAGGCCAAAGGCTCGAGCTACGCCGGCACCAAGACTGACTTCATCAGCGGCGGCCCCCTTCCCGTCACCGACGTCCTCATCCATCCGAAAGATGGCGCGATGTATTTCGCGATCGGCGGGCGGAAGGTCCAATCCGGCCTCTACCGCGTAACTTATGTCGGTAAGGAAAGCACCGCACCAGTAGTCGCCGAGGCCAAGGCCTCACCCGAACGCGACCTACGCCATCAGCTCGAAGCCTTCCACGGCCATAAAGACCCGAAGGCCGTGGCCTTTGCTTGGCCGCACCTCAGCAGCCCTGACCGTTTCATCCGCTGGGCCGCCCGTATCGCCATCACCCACCAGCCCGTCTCTGAGTGGAAAGACAAGGCCTTGATGGAAACCAATCCCGACGCCCGCAACGAGGCGCTCCTCGCCCTCGCCCAAGTCGGCGGCATTTGCCCTTTCCATCGCGTGGGTGAAACCGTCGTCGACGCCAAACTTGGCGCAGAACTTCTCGAAGGCATCCTCAAGGCCGATTGGAAAAGCCTGAGTAACGACCAGCGCCTCGCGCTTGTCCGCGTCACTGAGATTGTCCTCAACCGCTACGGCAAGCCCGCCGACGCGACCGTGCAGGCGCTCATCGCCAAATTCGATCCCGCCTTCCCCGCTGATAACTTCGAGCTTAATTGGGAACTCTGCGAGACGCTCGTCGCGCTGCAGGCTCCTTCCGCTGCCGCCAAGGGCATCGCGCTGCTCAACAATGCCGAGAGCCAGGAGCCGCAAATGGAATACGCCCGTAGCCTGCGCAACCTGAAGACCGGCTGGACGCCCGAGTTGCGCAAGCAGCAACTCGAATGGTTCCTCAAAGCTGCCAACTACCGCGGCGGCTCCAGCTTCGCTAAATTCAACGAATTCATCCGTAATGACTCGCTCGCGACTTTCACCGACGCCGAGAAGACGTCGCTCGCCGAGCTCATCAGCCGCAAACCTGAGCCAAAGTCAGCGATTGAGAACGTCGGTGCCATGTTCGCGGGCCGGACGCCAAAGAACTGGACGCTCGAGGAACTCAGCGCCGCCGCCAGCAACGGCATGAAGAACCGCGACTACGCTCAAGGCCGCAAGGTCTTCAGCGCCGCCGCCTGCTTCACCTGCCACCGCTTCGGTAATGCCGGAGGCATGACCGGTCCTGACCTCACCCAGGCCGGAGGTCGTTACAGCCCGCACGACTTCCTCGACCAAATCATCAACCCGAGCAAGGTGCTCAATGAGCAATTCATCCCAATCGTCGTCACCAAGAACAACGGCGAAGTCGTCACCGGCGTCGTCGTCAATCTCAACGGCGACCGCGTCATCATCAACACCGACGCCTCCGACCCCATCCAGCATGTCGCCATCGACCGCAAGGACGTGAAGAGCATCGAGCTGAGTAAAATTTCGCCGATGCCTCCGATGCTCCTCAGCATGCTGACCCAGGAAGAGATTCTGGATCTCGCGGCCTACGTCCTGAGCGGTGGCGAAAAAGCCAACGCGATGTTTAAGAAGTAAGGGACGCAGGGACAAAAACTGAATCTGAAGGGGTCTGGCCAAGCGCCAGACCCCTTTTCTGTGCATTTAAAGGGCGGAGCGCCATTTACTGATTTACACACCTGAAAGGGGGGGCGAATGATAAGATAGATATGAAGAAGCTAGCCCTCTGCCTCTTGACCCTCATCGCGACCTGGTTACCGGCCGCGGAAACGACCCAGCGACTGGCGGGAGGCTGGGAATACTATCAAGGCTCGCTCGGCAGCGCCTGGGAAGTCTGGCGAGGTGACGCGGCGAGCGACAACGTCACTTGGACGAACGTCACCCTGCCCCATTGCTTCAACGGGCGGGACGCCGTCGACCCGGATGTCCGCTATTACCAAGGCCCGGGCTGGTATCGCACCAAGCTCAAGGTCGCGAACCCCTATCCCAACGGACGCACCTTACTGCACTTCGACGGGGCTGGCCAGAAATCGCAGGTCTTCATCCACACCCGCAAAGTCGGCGAGCATACCGGAGGCTACGACGAATGGACCGTGGATATCACCGAGGCGGCGAAGAATCCGGAATTGAAAGGCGAAGTACCGCTGGCCGTCCTTTGTGATAATTCGCGGAATGCCGAAAGCATCCCTTCGGACCTGAGCGACTTCAACCGTTACGGCGGACTGTATCGACATGTCAGCCTCATCTACACCCCGGCCGTCGCGCTGGAACGCGCGCACGTGAACGCCACCCTGAACGGCAAGCAGGCCCAAGTAGAAATCAAGGCCCGCCTCCGCAACCCGACGAAACTCAAAAGCGACCTGGAAATCAGCATCGTCGTGCGAGATATGAAAGATCAGATCGTCCACCAGAGCTCAAAGAAAACGCCAGCATGGAACGGCGAAACCGCCCTCGACACTTTCACGCTCGATAACCCAGCGCTCTGGTCGCCAAGCGCCCCGAATCTTTACAAAGTCAGCCTCACCCTCAAATCCAGCCACGGCGAACAAACCCTCGGCGAACGTTTCGGCGTGCGGAGTTGCGAATGGGTCGAGCACGGACCGTTCAAACTCAATGGCGAACGCCTGCTGCTTCGCGGTACGCATTACCACGAGGACCATGCCGGCACCGCGGCCGCCGTGCCCGACGACGTCGTGCGCCAGACCCTTAAAATGATCAAGGACATGGGGGCGAACTTCGTGCGCCTGGGTCATTACCAACAAGCGCCGCTGGTCCTCGAGCTTTGCGATGAACTCGGCCTGCTGGTCTGGGAAGAAGTCCCTTGGTGCCGAGGCGGCCTGGGCGGCAAAGAATACCAACAGCAAGCCAAAGACATGCTGACGGCGCTGATCGACCAGCACCGCAACCATCCGGCGATCATCATGTGGGGCATGGGTAACGAGAACGACTGGCCCGGCGATTTCGAAGTCTTCGATAAGGATAAAATCCGGACCTTCATGAAGGAGCTTAACGACTTGTCGCATCACTTGGATGCTTCGCGCCCGACGTGCATCCGCCGTTGCGACTTCTGCAAAGACCTCGTCGATATCTATTCCCCCAGCATCTGGGCCGGTTGGTATTCGGGCCGCTACACCGAATACAAAGCTTCGGCGGAGAAGGCCTTAAAGGACACCCCGAGATTCTTCCACGCCGAATGGGGTGGCGACAGCCACGCGCACCGCTTCGCCGAAGAACCTGAAAAAATGATGGGCAAAGTAGCCACCGGCCAAGGCACGGCCGAAAAAGGCAAAGCTTACAAACTGGCGGGGGGCAAAGTACGCATGTCCAAAGACGGCGATTGGTCGGAAAGTTACATGTGCAACCTGTTTGACTGGCACCTCAAGGAACAAGACGAGATGCCTTGGCTGACGGGCAGTGCCCAATGGATCTTCAAGGATTTCGCGACGCCCCTGCGGCCTGAAAACCCCGTCCCACGCGTGAATCAAAAAGGCGTCATCGAGCGCGACGGAACGCCCAAGGAAACCTATTACGTCTTTCAAAGTTATTGGGCAGAGAAACCCATGATTCATATTTTTGGTCACGGCTGGCCCGTGCGTTGGGGCAAACCGAACGAAGAGAAAGAAGTGAAAGTTTATTCGAACTGCGACGAGGCGGAACTTTTCGTCAATGGTAAGTCGGTCGGGACGAAGAAACGCGTCAGCGCAGATTACCCGGCGGCTGGCTTGCATTGGAACGTCAAACTCGCCGACGGTAAGAACACCTTAAAAGCAAGCGGACGTCGCAACGGCCAAGCAGTCACCGACACCTTGGAAATCGGCTACCAAAGCAAAGCGTGGACCCAACCGGCCAAACTTACCCTCAACGAGATCGAACAAAAAGATGGTCTCGTCACCCTGGAAGCCCGCCTCTTTGACGCGCAGGGCGTCGAATGTTTAGATGCCGCCAACCTCGTCCGTTTCGGACTGCTCGGCGATGGCAGACTCCTCGACAACCTTGGCACCTCGACGGGCTCGAGGTCCGTCCAACTTTATAACGGCCGGGCCCGGATTTCACTGCAACTGAGCGGCCAAGAGGCGATCAGCTCACTTTCGGCCGAAGGTTTGCCCACCGTGTTCTTACCAATCAAAAAGAAGTAACAGGCGGCAAGGCGAGGGGTTGCAGTCGGCTGGTGAGGTGTTTAAAAAATCCTACCCCCATGAACAAACTGACTGCCCTTCTGTTAGCATGCCTTTTCGTCACCGCCGTCGGTCAAGAAAAGCCCAAAGCTAACCGACCCCCACCCAAGAAAGCATCGGGCGGAAAAACCGGCGGCTACCCTCCGGTCATCGAAGGCACTCAGGTCGAGACCTATCGTAAAATCGGGGACAGCGAGATGAAAGTCTGGATCTTTAATCCCACCGAAAAAGCGACCAGCCCACGCGCCGCGATCGTCTTTTTCTTCGGCGGCGGCTGGACCGGCGGTTCTCCGGTGCAATTTGAAGCGCAGAGCCGGGAACTTGCCGCGCGCGGGATGGTCGCGCTCGTCGCTGATTACCGTGTCGCCTCGCGCCAACAGGCCAAGCCGGCCGACTGCGTATCGGATGCCAAAGCCTGCGTCCGCTGGATACGGACTAATGCCGTGCGCCTAGGCATCGACCCCGACCGCATCGCCGCCGCTGGAGGCTCGGCAGGTGGCCACCTCGCCGCGGCGACTGGAACCTTACCCGGGCTCGAAGGCAGCGATCAGGACCTCAAGATTTCCTCGGTGCCGAACGCCCTGATACTTTTCAACCCTGGCACCGTCATGGCACCTTTTCCCGACCTCGACCTCAAAGGTTTCGGCGCCGGACTTGATAAGGCCAAATTCGGTTGTGAGCCCGAAGCGATTTCTCCTTTGCATCACGTCAAGAAAGGCACACCCCCGACCATCATCTTCCACGGCAAAGCCGATACCACCGTCCCCTACACCACCGTGGAGAAATTCGCCGAAATCATGAAGAAGAACGGCAACCGCTGTGAACTCGTCGGCTATGAAGGCGAAAAACACGGCTTCTTTAACACGAGTAAAAAGCAGGAAACCCTCGAAGCCGCCGACGCCTTCCTCGTTTCCCTCGGCTACCTTCCGGCCAAGAAATAATATGAAAGCCCTGCTCTGCTTCTTTGCCTTGGGGGCTTCGACGCTCCTGGCTGCCACCCGGCCGAACGTCGTCATCCTGCTCGCCGACGATGCGGGTTGGGGGGACTATTCGTTTAACGGCAATCACCAGCTCGCGACGCCGAATATCGACTCGCTCGCTAAGACTGGAGCGCACTTCGACCGCTTCTTCGTGCAGCCGGTATGCTCGCCCACCCGTTCCGAGTTTCTGACTGGACGCTACCACCGTCGCCTCGGCGTGTATGGCGTCTCCACCGGCCAAGAGCGCATGAACCTCGACGAGAAGACCTTCGCCGACTCTTTCAAAGCGGCGGGCTACGTCACCGGCATCTTTGGTAAGTGGCACAATGGCAGCCAGTGGCCTTATCACCCGCTGGCCCGCGGCTTCGACACCTTCTGGGGCTACACCTCCGGCCACTGGGGCGAATACTTCGACGCCCCGCTAGAAAACAACGGCGTCATGAAGCCCTCCAAGGGCTATATCGTCGACGTCCTGACCGACAAAGCCCTGCAGTTCATCGATCATAACAAAGATAAACCATTCCTGTGCTACGTACCCTTCACCACGCCGCACTCGCCGTTCTCCGTCCCGCCCGAGGACTGGAATCGCTTCAAGGATAAACCCATCACCCAGACCGCGACCAACCCGAAAGACGAAGAGGCTGACGCCACCCGCTGCGTCTGGGCCATGCTTGAGAACCAGGATCGCAACGTCGGCCGCATCCTCGCCAAACTCAAGGAACTGAACCTTGAGAATGACACCATCGTTGTTTATTTCTCAGACAACGGCCCGAACACCTCGCGCTGGACCGGTGGCATGAAGGGCAAGAAAGCGATGACCGACGAAGGCGGCGTCCGCTCCCCGCTCTTCATCCGTTGGCCCGGCAAGATTGCCGCCGGCTCGCAGGTCAAGCCTATCGCCGGCGCCATCGACCTCAGCCCCACGCTCCATGCCCTCGCTGGCGTGAAGCGCGTCGGCGACAAGCCGCAAGACGGCCGCGACCTCACGCCGCTCCTCAACAAAGGCTCGGACGCCGATTGGGCGCCGCGCTACATCTTCAACTCATGGGCCAACAACGTCAGCGTGCGCACGCAGACGCACCGCCTCGACAACGGCGGCAACCTTTTCGACATGATTGCCGATCCCGGCCAGACCACCCCGATCCAAGCGAAGCAGCCTGAACTCGCCAAGGAGCTGACGACCGCGGTCGCCGCGTGGCGCAAGGAACTCGGGATCGCGACCCCCGCGGGTGGCAAAGGCAAGTCCGCCAACGGACCCGGCAATGCCGTCGACCCGCGCCCCTTGGCGATCGGCTATCGGGAATTCCCGATCACGATGCTCCCCGCCCGCGACGGCGAACCGCGCGGCGAGATGCTTCGCAGCGGCAAGGCGCCTAACTCGTCCTACTTCGTAAACTGGACGAAGCTGACTGACTCGGCCGTCTGGAATATCGAAGTCGTCAACGCCGGCACCTATGTCGTGGCACTGGACTATACTTGCCCCAAGGCCGACATCGGCTCGAAGGTCGAACTCTCCTTCGAAGGCATAACCCTCAAAGGCGTCGTCGCCGAGGCGTGGGATCCGGCCTTGATCACCGATCAAGACGTCGTGCCGCGCGGCACCGGCGAGTCGCTGATGAAGCCATTCCACACCATGATTCTCGGCGAAGTGCGGCTCGAGCCGGGCAAAGGCGAGCTAAAGCTACGCGCCACCGATATTCCTGGCAAAAGTGTGATGGAACTTCGTCGCGTCACCATGACTCTCAAGTGAGCATGCGCCCCTCGGTCTTGCTCCTCCTCATTACTTCCGGCCTCATGGCCGCGGACGCCCCGCAAGCTGGCAACGAGCAAGTCCAGCAGGTCATGCAGTCCTTCAAGGGGCGTGGCGTGATGGCCGATGACACCCCGGCCTCGAAGCCGGCCGACGCGTTAAAGAAATTTACCACCCGATCGGACCTCGCCATCGACCTCATGGCCGCGGAGCCCTCAGTCGCGCAGCCCATCTACGGCAGTTGGGATTCCCAAGGTCGTTTCTGGGTAACCCAATACCTTCAATACCCCTTCCCCGCCGGACTCAAGGTCATCAGTTACGACGAGCACATCCGTGCAAAGTTTGATAAAATTCCTCTGCCTCCGCCCCGTGGCGAGAAAGGGGCCGACATCATTACCGTCTTCGAAGACACGCACGGCACTGGCACGTTCGATAAGCATACCGACGTCCTCAAAGGTTTGAATATCACCACCGCCGCCTTGCCAGGCATGGGACGCGTGTGGGTGCTGAATCCGCCCTATCTCCTCAGCTACGCCACCCAGGGCGGACTCCCCGTCGGCGATCCCGAAGTCGAACTCAGCGGCTTCGGCCTCGAGGACACGCATAGCACCGCGACCAGCCTCAAGTGGGGCATGGACGGGTGGCTGTATGGCGCCAACGGCAGCACCACCACGGGCAACGTCAGCAGCCTTCATAGCAAAAATATCAAATGGGAAGGCCAGTGCATCTGGAGATTTCATCCGACGCGCAAGGTCTTCGAAATCTACGCTGAAGGCGGCGGCAACACTTACAGCCTCGAGATCGACGGCAAAGGGCGCGTCTTTTCCGGCACCAATGGTTACGAGCGCGGCATGCACTACGAGCAAGGCAGTTATGGCATCAAAGCCTGGGGTAAGCACGGACCGTTGACGAATCCTTATGCCTTCGGTTGGTTTGAGCATATGAAATGCGAAGGCGAGCGGCTACGCTTCTCGCAAGCCTTCGCCATCTACGAAGGCGGATTATTGAGTAAAGAATACGACGGGCAGATCATCGCGGCCAACTCGCTCGCCAATAAAATCTATCTCAGCACCCGGGTCGAGGATGGCTCGACGTTTCGGACGCACGATGAAGCGAACCTGCTCGTCAGTTCGGATCGCTGGTTCCGGCCCGTCTGGACCGGCGTCGGCCCGGATGGCGCCATCTACCTCGCCGACTGGTACGACACCCGGCTCAGCCACGTGAAGCCGGTCGACGATTGGGACAAAGAACGCGGCCGCATCTACCGAGTACGCCCCGCTGGCGAAACTCCCAAGCTCCAGCCTTTCGACCTCCACACCTGCCCGCCCGGCGAATTGCTGAGCTATCTCGGACACCGCAACGCATGGTTCCGCAAACAAGCCGTCCTTGAGATTGGCTGGCGCAACCTGCAAGAGCTCGCTCCGCTCCTCCGCGAGAAACTCACTGGCGCGTACGCCCTCGAAGCGCTCTGGGCGCTGGATGCGCTCGGCCAGACCAAAGCCGTGCCGCTTGATCATACTGATCCGTATGTCCGTCGCTGGTCGGTCAAGATCATGGGCGAAAGAGGCGACCGACCCAATGCCACGCTTCTCAAACTGGCTTTGAATGAAAAGCATAGCGAAGTCTGCGCCCAGATCCTGGCCTCGGCGAAAAAGATGCCCGATTCACTTCCCCTACTCTGGGCGGGCGTAAACCAGGCGGACGATCCCAGTGGACATATTCCTTTACTCGCCTGGTGGGCCCTCGAAGCCAAGGCCGAGAAGGATCGCGCGGGCGTGCTCGCCTTCCTCCGCGACGATGCGGCTTTCGTGAACTCCGGATTTTTCCGCAATCATCTAGCCGAGAAACTCGCCAAGCGCTACGCCTTAGCCGGCGGTGCCGAAAACCTGCAGACTTGTGCCGATCTACTGACGCTTACGAATGACGTTAAACTCGCGGATAAATTTCTGGCGGGCGTAGCCGGAGCTTTCGAAGGCAGCACCCTCCCGGCGTTGCCGCCAACGCTTGGTCAGCGGCTGCAGGCTTTCCTCACCCGACAATCCGGCGGTGATATCGCCGCCGAACTCACCACCCCGGAAGGACTCAAGAAAATGCTGGCGGAATTGAATAACACCAAAGTCGCAACTCCGCGACGCATCGCGATCGCCAAAGCCTTGGTGCAAGCGGGGAAGAGCGAAGCCAGCGAGGCCATCGTCAAGATTCTCCGGGCCGCCGGGACTTCAACACTCAAGCGAGGCATCCTGCCCGCCGCGGCCCAGCTCAATAACCCCAAGATTCCTCAGGCGATTCTGGAGAGCTATGAAAAAAGCATAGCAGGCGATAAAGGCCTGCGCGAAGATGCCCTGCGCATGATGGCGGCCCGACTCGAATGGGCCCAGACGATGGTACGATTCGTCGACGAATGGAAAGTACCGGAGAAACATTTCAACGTCGATATCGTGAGGCAGCTCAGCCTGCATCACGACGCGGCGATTGATGCGGCGATTGAACGCCATTGGAAGACTCTTTTGCTTACTGGCGTCACGCCAGAGAAAGACCGCGAGATGGCCCGTATCAAAGATGTGCTCAAGACCGGGCTCGGCGACCCCGCCAAAGGCCAGATTATTTTCGCTGGTCGATGTGCCGCGTGTCACAAACTTTTCGAACAAGGCGGAGCCATCGGACCTGAACTGACGGGTTACGATCGACAAAGCCTTGAGTTCTGGCTGCTCAATACCACCTACCCCAGTCTTGAGATTCGCGAAGGCTTTGGCGCCTATGTGGCGAAACTCAAAGATGGACGCATCCTCACCGGCCTCATGGACGCGCAAGGGGGCGGCAGCATCACCTTGAAAGACCTTGCGGGCAATCGCACCGCCGTGAAGCAGGCTGACATCGAGAAACTCGAAGCCAGCCCCCTCTCGATTATGCCGGAAGCCCTGCTGACAGGACTCTCCGACGCGGAGCTCAAGGATTTCTTCGCTTATCTGATGAAGTGAGCGAAGGCGGAGCTTTCGCGGGGAAAGACAGCGCTCAAAGGGAGACCGGGAACCGGATGTTTAGCTGGATGCATTAAAGGTAGGGGCGAGCGGCCCGCGCGCCCACGGATGACCGGGCCGGTCATCCCTACCAATGACCGCAGCATTCATTCCGGTCACCGGTCTCCCTTTGAGCTTAATGTGATTACGACGGACGCCTGCGCCGGTGAGCCATCCTTGACGGGGTCGGACCTGACGACCAAGTTCACACCGTGAAATTCATGCTCCTTTTCCTGCTTGGTTTGCGGATGCTTTTCTTATCGGCCGCAGGCGCGATGTGTAGCTACGGCCTGCTGCATGCCGCTGACCCAAAAGTCCAGTGGTATTGGACCGTCGGGCATGCCGTCGTGCTCGCCGCCTGCGTCTTTCTGATCGGACGCGTCTGGACATCGCTCAAGGCGACTTGGAAACAGTAGGACTGACGGAAAATGAGGGGAGTCGGAACCGGCCGGACGCCAAGTCAGGCTGGATAATTCTCATTTTGTGATATAAATATGCCAACCCTCCCCTCTCATGAAGCATCGCGCCTTCCTCCTCGCCCTCGTCACCATCGCCTCGGGCCTCTTCGCCGCCGACAAGCCGGTCGCGGATCACACCAAACTCAAGACCAAGGAGGATAAGGCCAACGCCGCCAACTGGCCGGATAATAGCAAGGGCTCGCCGACGCCGCACGCGCCCGCCGAGAACCCACCGGTCGCGACCACGCAACGCAGCCAGCAAGCCGCCCCGCCCGCTTCGGGTGAACGCGTCGTCTTCATCGGCAACGGTTTTGCCGAACGCGACACTTACTACGGCCGGCTCGAAACCGAGCTGCAGCTCCGCTTCCCCGACCAGAACCTGATCGTCCGTAATATGGGTCGCTCTGGCGACACCCCGGCCTTCCGCCCTCACCCCGCCCGCGCCAGCCAGTGGGCCTTCCCGGGTGCCGACAAATTCCACCCCGAATACGCCCAGCACAACGGCAAGGGTTTCTTCTCCACGCCCGACCAGTGGCTCTTCCACCTGAAGGCCGACACGGTCGTCGCGTTCTTCGGTTACAACGAATCCTTCGACGGCCCTGGCCGCGCCGCGAATTACGAAGCCGAAGTCGACGCCTTCGTCGCGCATTCCCTCACCCGGGCTTACAACGGCAAGACCGCCCCACGCCTCGTTCTCGTCTCGCCGATTGCTTTCGAAAACCTCTCCGCTAACCGTGACCTCCCGAACGGCCAGAAGGAGAACGCCAACCTAGAACTCTACGTCGCCGCCATGGAACGCGTGGCCAAGAAGCATGGCATCACCTACGTCGACCTCTTCCACCCCACCCTGGCCGCCTACGGCAAGAGCAAGACGCCCTACACCATCAATGGCTTTGCGCCCACCGACCTCGGTTACCGCGAGGTCGCCAAGTTCCTCGCCGACGGTCTTTTCGGAGCCACGCCCCGCGTCTCCAAGGCCGACGAAGCCCTGCTGAACGGCGCGGTGAAGATGAAGGATTATATGTGGAACACCGACTATTCGATCCTCAACGGCGTCCACACCCACGGGCAGCGCTATAATCCTTTCGGCCCGCAGAACTACCCCGACGAAGTCTACAAGAGCCGCCAGATGACTGCGATCCGTGATGAGCTGATCCATGGCATCGCCCAAGGCAAGCACACCGACCTGACCGTCGACGACTCCAAGACGCTCGTCCTCCCGACCGTGCCGACCAATTTCAAGCCCAGCGAGAAGAACGGTAACCCCACCGAGTTCCTTTCCGGCGAAGCCGCCATCGAGAAGATGACGCTCGCACCGGGTTACAAGGTATCGCTCTTCGCCTCGGAAGAGAAATTTCCCGACCTCAAGAAGCCCGTCCAGATGTCGTTCGACGCCAAGGGCAGACTCTGGGTCGCCACGACTCCGACCTACCCAGCCTACCGTCCCGGCGACGCGCTGCCCAACGACAAGATCATCATCCTCGAAGACACCGACGGCGACGGCAAAGCCGACAAGCAGACGGTCTTCGCCGACCACCTCCACATCCCGATCGGTTTCGAAATCGCCCCAGAAGGCGTGTACGTTTCACAGGAACCGAACCTCGCCTTGCTCATTGATGATGACAAAGACGGTAAGGCCGACCGGATGGAATTGATTCTGCACGGCTTCGATTCGCACGACTCGCACCACGCGATTTCGGCTTACTGTGCCGATGCTTCGGGAGCATTCTACCTCCTCGAAGGACGCTTCCTCCACAGCCAGGTCGAGACCCCTTATGGCCCGCGGCGCTGCAACGACGGCGGCGCTTGGCGCTTCGACCCGAAGTCCTACCGCCTCGAACGCGTGCAGGTCGACGTCTCCAATCCGTGGGGCTTCTCCTTCGACTATTGGGAACAGCCGCACCTCTCCGACGCCTCGCCCGGAGAAAACTGGTGGGCCCTACCGCTCTCCTCGAAGATGCCTTACGGCATCGAACAGATCAAAGTCGAGCAGTTCGTCCCCAAGCGCTCGCGCCCGAGCTCCGGCGCCGAGTTCGTCTCCTCGCGTCACTTCCCCGACGCGCAGCAAGGCGATTTTATGACCTGCAATACGATCGGCTTCCTCGGCATCAGCTTCGGCAAGAAGCATGACGATGGCGCCGGCTTCGTCGGTAAGGCCAACGGCGATCTGCTCACCTCGACCGACGGCAATTTTCGCCCGGTCGACATCGAGTTCGCTCCGGACGGTTCGCTCTATTTCATTGATTGGCACAATCCGCTGATTGGGCACATGCAGCACAATGCCCGCGACCCGAATCGCGACCATGAGCACGGCCGCATCTACCGCATCACCTACCCCGAGCGTCCGCTCGTGAAGCCCGCCAAGATCGCCGGCGCCTCCGTGGCCGAACTCCTCGAGAACCTCAAGGACCCTGAATACCGCACCCGCTACCGTACCCGTCGCGAACTCCGCGCACATTCCCCCGCCGTAGTGCTTCCGGCTGTCAAAGCCTGGGCCGCAAAACTCGACCCCATAGACGCTGCCTATGAGCACCACCTCTGCGAAGCCC
>CAINMU010000130.1 GCA_903850885.1 uncultured Opitutia bacterium
CCGTACTTCGCCGCATTCGCGCGCAACCAACGGACCGCCGCATGACAATCTTCAATCTGGGCGGGCCATGCGTAATCGGGGATGAAGCGGTGTTCGACGCTGGCGACCGCATAGCCCTGCGCCACCAACCACGTCCCGGGACAGCTGCTCTTGCTCCCGCCCTTCCACCCGCCGCCATGGACCCACATCACGACCGGCAACGGCTTAGAAGAGGGGTTTTCGGGTAAATATAAATCTAGCTTCATCGACTTGCCACCCGGTGAGGCATATTCCAAATCCGCCGACAACCTGACCCCTGCAGGCACTTTGGGGGCCTTTTCCGCCGCCCCAGCCCAGGCCATCAAGCATATTCCTATCCAAGTTAAGCTTTGTCGCATGAACTTGGATGACCGAAGCCTTGGCCGCCCGCAAAGCCGAAAGCGACCGGCTTCACCCGGTTTGCAACTAAACGGGGTTTGCCGTGTTATAATCATTATATGAAGACACCCCTCCTTCTTTTCCTGTTCGCGTGGGCCGGCCTGTGCGGTGCCGCCGAGCGCCCCAACATCCTCGTCATCGTCGGCGACGACATGGGCTATGCCGACGTGGGTTTCCACGGCTGTAAGGATATTCCAACGCCTCACCTTGATGCCCTCGCGGCCTCCGGCGTCAACTTCACCAACGGCTATGTGACGGGCCCTTACTGCTCGCCCACGCGCGCCGGGTTGCTCACGGGCCGACAGCAGAATCGCTTTGGTCATGAATTCAATCCGAACGGTGCCAGCGGCTTACCGCTCACCGAAACGACCTTACCGGATCACCTGAAGGAAAACGGTTACGTCACGGGCATGGTCGGTAAATGGCACCTGGGTTCGCTCCCGGCACAGATCCCGCAGCAACGGGGCTTCACGGACTTCTTCGGCTTCCTCGGCGGCGCCCATAGCTATTTTAACGCTAAGGCCATCCTCCGCGGCACGGAACAGGTCAAGGAGCTGGACTATACCACCGATGCCTTCGGACGCGAAGCGGTCGCCTACATCGAACGCAACAAGGGCAAGCCGTGGTTCCTCTACCTGGCTTTCAACGCCGTCCACACGCCCATGGATGCGACCAAAGATCGCCTCGAAAAGTTTTCCCAGATCAAAGACACGAAGCGGCGGACCTATGCGGCGATGATGTCCGCGATGGATGATAATGTCGGCCGAGTGCTCAAGGCCCTCCAAGACAGCGGCCAAGCGGGAAACACGATTGTCACGTTCATCAGCGACAACGGCGGACCCACGATGGCCGGCGTCACGGTCAACGGCTCCGTCAACGCCCCGCTACGCGGCTCCAAACGCACCACCCTCGAAGGCGGGATCCGCGTGCCTTTTGTCATCGCTTGGCCAGGGCACATCCAACCGGCGGTCTTTGAAAAACCCGCCGTACAACTTGACCTCCATGCGACGGTCCTCGCCGCGGCCGGCATCACGCCGAAGCCCGAATGGAAATTGGAAGGCGTCGATTTACTGCCTTACTTATCAGGCCAAAATAAAGTCGCGCCTCATGCCGCGCTCTACTGGCGCTTCGGCGACCAAATGGCGATTCGTGCCGGCGATTGGAAGTTGGTACGCTATGACACCAACGCCGATACCAACGCTGGCAGGGGCAAGAAGCAGCCCACCTCTGCGGCGAAGCTGTACAACCTCGCCACGGATATCCACGAAGACAAGGATCTGTCCGCTGAGATGCCTGATAAGGTCAAAGAACTGCAAGCCCTCTGGAACGAATGGAATAAATCCAACGTCAAGCCGCTCTGGGGCGCAGGAGCGAACGACAATGACGGTCCCGAACCAGGCGATGAGAATACGGGCAAAAAGAAGCGTAAGGCCGCCAAGTAATCTTTTTCTATGAGCAGAGGCAGGGTTGGCTAATCCGCAACCGAACTATGCCTTAGAATGGCATCCAGGCCAAGCCGAAGACCCGGTCGATAAGCCAGAGCCCACCCATCCCCGCAAGCAAGCCAGAGACGATTCTGACGGCCTTCTCGCCCTGCTGCCAGCGCTTCAAGAGCAAGGCCAAGGGCAGCAAGGCGCATACGACGGCCAGCTGGCCAACCTCGACACCGACGTTGAAAGACAACAGGCATCGGACAAGTCCAGTCGTCGGCAACACCATCGACTGCAAGAGGGCGGCAAATCCGAAACCGTGGACCAGTCCGAAACCAAAAGTCAGTACCGCTCGGTGACGCGGCGGCGTGGGCCGGAGGTTCTCCAGCGCGACATAAACGATGGTCGCCGCAATCGCGCTTTCCACCCACCGTCCAGGCAACTGGACGATCTCCATGGCCGCCAAAATCAAAGTAATGCTATGGGCGACCGTGAAGGAGGTGACGATTTTGAATAGTTCCCAGGGCCGGGCGACCACGATCAAGGCGGCCAGAAAACATAGGTGATCGAAGCCGTGAAAGATGTGCTGCATCCCTAGGAAGAAAAACTGCTGCAACCGCGGCCAGAGCGGTGCGATATATCCGGTATCAAAAAGGTAATCAGGTTCAAAACGGGTGAAGATCACTTCTTCGCTCACGCCCGAGTTGATCCAGGTGCCTAACACCGTATGCCGCTCGCCGAGTCTTTCAAAAAAAGCGAACTCCAGCGTGACATCCTCAGGCTTATCCTGAAGCGGGCGTTCGAAACGAAAAACAACGAGCGAACCGACCGAATGATAATCGCTCTCCGGAATATCTTCGCCCGCCCCTTCCGGCCAGGTCATGCCCATCGACTTACCCAAGCCTTCCGCCTCTCCGGATACCTCCAGGGTGATATTTCGTTCTAAGAAAAGAAGGATCTCCGGAAGGTGTTTTTCCAGCTCGGCCCGACTGATGCGGTGGTCGTGATTTTCATCCAGGCTCACGATTTTGTTTAGCGTGAACAAATCGTAGGTCAGCTTCGTCACGAGACGGCGCGGCTCGATCTGGACGCTGGCGTAGCTGGTGTCCGGATTATGAGCGCACGCCGGGACAGCCGTCGCCAACAAGGCGAACAGGCCCATCCAGACGGCGGCCGTCATCCCGCTCAAACCCCAGAACCGACGCACGACTTACTTGGCAGCAGCCGCATAAGTGATCCACATCGGCGAGGCCCAGACGAGCTCACCGTTGGTGTCCTTACCCCGCTTCTGCTGCTCACCGCGGAAATAATAATAGCTGGTCTTGCCGGCAGTCGGATTCGGATCGGTCCACTGGATATCGACGACGGCTTGGCCGGGTTCCCAGACTTTGACTTCGACGTCATCCTTCACCAAGACGACCCGGGCAAAAGGTGCCGTACCTTGCAGATGGAGTTTCAATTCCGGAGCCTTCTGGGCCGTGAACTCGTCACCCATCATGTAGGTCTTACCGCCGCTCTGACATTTATATTCGGCGATGATGTTATCCGTCGCCGCATAGGTATGGCGGAGTTTCATCGCCTTGAGCAAAGCTTCGCGGGAATTGTTCTCCGCATACACCAAGGCATAACTGATGTGGGTCGAACCGTGGTCGCTACTCGACTGGAATGAGAAACGATAGCCCTTCTTGAAGGCGAGGTTCACGAAGCCCAGTGGCTCCCATCCGCCAATGGAATCGTCAGCCGTCGGGCAACGCGGGGCGCCGGGGCGCTCGTAATTCTGCCGCGCACCTTGGTAGATTTCCACCATCGGCTCAACCTTCGGATCCCAGTCGCGCCAATCGGTACCCATGCTCGTCGCGCTGGTATGCGAAGCGCAGACGCCATCAAAAGCCTTAAGATACTTATAAAGCATCTGGGTGTCGGGCGCGTGACCGGTGAAGTCGCGGGCCGACTTAGGCAGACGAGGAAGCGTCCGGACGCCGCGTTGTTCGAAAACGACGTTACGGTGGCCTTCGGGATAAGTCACGCTGCGCTCATAGGTGAAAGGTGGCTCGAATTTTCCGGCGATTCGGAAAGCGTCGGTCGTCTTCTGCGTCAACCACCAGGGATACTCGCGGCCGGCGCCGTTATCATGGTCGCCGCAGCCGAGCCAATCCATGGCGGCGACGTCGATCGCATAGCGCCACATATCTTCCAAAGGCCCGTCACTCCCGCCGTCGCCGGAGATTTCGGTATGTCGGTGGAATTCGCCGCGGATGATCTGGAGATTCGTGCCGTTGATTTCCGTGCGGTAGGCGCGGGCACGGGCGATTTCTTCGCGCTCTTTCACGGTTTCGGAGCTAGGCTGAGGATCCACCTTCAAGGAAGCGGGCGCAGCCTTGAGGTTAGGTGACACGGTCGAACCAGTCAGTTCCAGTCGGCTCAGGAACACGTCGTTGTCATAAGGATCTTTATCAGACGCAAGGCCGGCATTCGAAGCACCCGTTCCCTGCTTCTGCACGTGAGCGCTCTGCCGATGATCGCTTGAGTGGGCCACGATGATACCACCAGCGGGGTGGGCTGCCACGGCGGGCGTGTTATAAAGCAGGTTGTCGGAATGCGGTAACAGGATCGGACCCACCCACTTCTGGCCATCGAAATAGGTCGCATGGCTCATCCACACGGTACCCAAGGGCGTATGGAAATTATTCTGACGGCTACGCGACAGAATCCAAACACGTCCGTCACGATCGGCGACGATGCGACCGAGATTATTGTAAGAATTGGCCGAAGCATCGACCTCGGCTTCTTCCCCCTTGATGCGATCCACCGGCTCAGGCGTCCGCGGCGGCAAGGCTTTGCCTTTATTACGTGGCTTTGAATCGATGAAGGCGGTCGTTGGAGAAGTTACCGGCGACATCCACTTTCCATCGGCCAAAACCCTGACGCCGATCTGACGCCCTTTGTAAAGTCCGATACCATCCTGATTGTCGTAAGCACCCCAATCCTTCCCCCAGGTGGGCCCACTCTGCTCCCAACATACCCAAAGGTGATTTTCGCCATCAAAGGCCAAAGACGGACGCGCTTCGTACAACCAAGAATTGGTCACTGGTTGCGCGGGCTTGGCTTCGCCATCGGCGCTAAAAGTACGGAGCCAGATATCGTAATCTCCTTTGTCGTAAGTATCCCACGCAATGGTCACTTGACCGTCTTTCGCGGCGGCGATCGCCGGCGTCCAGCAGCTGCCTTGTTGCGTGCTGACGCGGATCTCATCCGCCCAACCGGCGGCAGTTTGCCGGCGGGCGAGCACTCGGAAAACCCCGTCGCGCACTCCTTGCCAAGCTACCCAAACATTTCCCTTGGCATCCGTCGTCGCGACCGGACTGACATCGTTTGCCTCGTTTTGGGAAAGATTAACTGGCTCGGAGAATTTGCCATCAAGGTAGGAGCGTGCCCAGATTTCGAAGTTCGGAACAGACTTCATCTGCTTCCATGCCTTATTCTCACTCCAGAAAATCCAGACGCGTCCGGAGCCGTCCTGCGTCACGGCCGTCTTATAAATATCACAACCCTCTTCGGTGACGGGAAGAGAGACGCTCTTGCCCTTGCCGCTGATGCTCAGCCAAAGGCGATCGCCGCCAGGCAGCTTGGCGAGGTAACTTAAGTCTTTAGGTTCTTCCGAAAAAGTCTCCTTGGAGCGCTCGTCGCGATCTAAGCCTGGGGTGAAACTGACATAGGAGGTGAAAATCGTGCCGTCGTTTGCTACGGCGATGGCTGGATAGTCATCGTCGGCACGGGTCGCGGTCAGTTTCGTGGTGGCAGCCGTGCGCTCCAGATCTACCGCCCCGGCCAATTTCTCGACAACCTTACCGTAAGGCAAATCTCCGAGCTTAAAAACGACATCTCCCTTCGGGGTCTTAACCGTGACGACCGTATCGTCATTTACATCCACGAAATGGAGGACGACTCCATTGTCGGCCATCGTCTCGCTGGCGGCTTTTTTCTTATTCTGCTGAGCACCCTTCTTGGCGTTATTGCTCCGACGTTCAGTCAACGGCCGGGTCATCGCCGTCCAGGATGTCCCTTCCACCGCGTCCTTCATTTGGAATCTCCATCCGCCGACATTCTCAACCTTACCGGAGGAGACGCTCACCGAGCCATCCCACTTCGACGAAGTCGTATCGGTCAGGCCGAAGCGGACCAAGACGCCCACTTCATCAGCGAAGGCGACCGAGGGCAAATTGACTAAAGCAACCAAGGCCAGAATAAGCAAAACTCTGAGTTTCATACGGGGGGTAATTACTTCTATAACCCGCCAGAACCAGAATGGTTGCAGGAAATTGCCGATTTTACGTCCTGCATCAGTGATTCCGCTTATTCACAGCCTTTGGCATCATCCCTATCTTGTTTGCCACCACCCCACCCATCCCCTAACCCCTAACCACAACCCCTTTCTCTCGACCTATGTCTTCCCCGTCCGGCCAATCATTCCTCGGCTTTTCCCGCAGCCAATCGACGGGGCCAGTCCAACGCTGCGTCAACCCGGCGACGTCCGTCGAGTTAGCGGGTGACTTCTTCCAAGCCACCGAAGCCGATGTCCTGAAGGCCGCCACCCTCGCAGCCGCGGCGGCGCCGAGCCTTTCCGCCCTCAGTGGAAAATTAAAAGCCCAATTCCTGCGCGACATTGCCACTCGGATCGAAGCCGCAACCCCCACGCTCGTCGCCCGTGCCACCCAAGAGACCGGCCTGCCTGAGGCGCGCTGCCAAGGCGAAATCGGACGTACCATCGGCCAACTCCGACTTTTCGCCGATCTTGTAGATAAAGGCGATTGGATCGATGCCCGCATCGAAACCGCCAATCCCGAACGCAAGCCTCTGCCCAAGCCTGACCATCGTTCGATGCTCCGGCCCCTCGGACCGGTCGCGGTCTTCTGCGCCAGCAATTTTCCCTTCGCATACTCGGTCGCAGGCGGAGACACCGCCTCCGCTTTCGCCGCCGGCTGTCCGGTCATCGTGATGGCGCATCATGCCCACTGCGGCACGGCAGAAATCATGGGTGGGCTCATCGTGGACGCAGTCCGCGCCTGCAACCTTCCCGAAGGCACCTTCTCCTTACTGATCGGCCAAGGCCGCGTCGTCGGTCAACAGCTTGCCAAGCACCCCGCGCTCCGCGCCATCGGCTTCACCGGCTCTCGCCTCGGTGGACGGGCCTTGATGGATACCGCGGCAGCCCGCCCGTCGCCCATTCCCGTCTACGCCGAGATGAGTAGCGTCAATCCGGTGGTGCTACTACAAGGCGCCCTTGCCGCTCGCGGCGAAGGCCTTGCCACCGGCATGCTGGGTTCGTGCACCTTAGGCGTCGGTCAATTCTGCACTCAGCCGGGCTTATTAATCTTAGAACGCTCCGCCGAAGCCGAAGCTTTTGTCGCACGGCTTTCCACTTTATTCGCCGAAGCTGCCGAAGGCGTGATGCTTACTTCGGGCATCCACCATGCGTACGTCAACGGGCTCGTGGCACGCGCCGCCCAGAAAAACGTCCGCGTCCTCGCCCAAGCCAAATCGAGCGGCGACGCCAATCGTGCGACGCCGACGCTCTTCGCCACCGAGGCTGCCGTCTTCCTGGCCAACGATTCCCTGCAGGAAGAGATCTTCGGCCCAAGCTCCCTGGTCGTCTGGTGCGCCCACCGCGAAGAACGTGACCGCGTCGTGACGGCCTTGCACGGCAGCCTCACCGCGACCATCCATGGCACGGACGAAGATCTTAATAAAAATAAGGAACTCGTCGTCCAACTCGAGGCCATTGCCGGCCGCTTGGTGATCAATGGCTTCCCGACCGGCGTGGAAGTTTCGCATGCCATCGTACACGGCGGCCCCTACCCCTCGCTTTCCGACGGACGTTCGACGTCGGTGGGTTCCAATGCCATCTATCGCTTCACGCGTCTGGTTTGTTACCAAAACTTCCCCGATGCGCAGCTGCCTGCGGAACTGCAGAACGCCAACCCGCTCGGCCTCTCCCGCCTTGTCAATGGCAACCGCTCCGACGCCGCCCTCTGACCCCTTCGCTCCTCTCCCATGTCACCCACCGAATTAAAAGCCGTCCTTTCATCAGGCCTGCTTTCGTTTCCCATCACCGACTTCAAGGCGAACGGCGACTTCGATGCCGCGGGCTACGCCAAGCGGTTGCAATGGCTGGCTCCTTACGGCGCCACGGCGCTCTTCGCCGCCGGCGGTACGGGCGAATTTTTCTCCCTCGAACCCCAGGAATATTCTTCGGTGATCAAGACCGCGGTCGATACCTGCGATGGCTTCGTGCCGATCCTCGCCGGTGCGGGCGGCCCCACCCGCGTGGCCATCCAATACGCCCAAGAGGCTGAACGTCTTGGCGCCAAAGGCATCTTGCTGTTACCGCATTACCTCACGGAAACGAATCAGGACGGCGTGGCGGCGCACGTGGATCAAGTCTGCAAGTCGCTCAAAATCGGGGTCATCGTTTACAATCGCAACGTCTGCCGCCTCCAGCCGCATCATCTCGAAAAACTTGCGGCTAATAATCCTAATCTCATCGGCTACAAAGATGGTTTCGGTGATATCGAACTCATGGTCTCGATTCGCCGCCGCCTGGGAGAGCGTTTTAGTTACCTGGGCGGCCTGCCCACGGCGGAAGTCTACGCCGCCGCTTACAAAGCGATGGGCGTACCGGTCTATTCCTCCGCGGTCTTCAACTTCATCCCCCAGGCCGCGATGGATTTCTACCACGCTGTCGCCAAGGATGACGTCGCCACCCAGAACCGCTTACTCGATACCTTCTTCCTGCCTTATCTCGAAATCCGCAACAAGAGCGCCGGCTATGCCGTCAGCATCATCAAAGCCGGAGCGACGATTGTCGGACATAGCGCCGGTCCCGTGCGTGCACCCTTGACCGACCTCAAGCCGACCGAAGTCGAACAACTTGCCGCGCTGATCGCCCAAGCCGGAGTCAAGTAATCGTCCGTGCCCCTCGAAAGCCTCCAGTCCGCGGTCTCGAAGGTTAAGTGGCGGGTACTACCGCTCTTCGTCGTGATGTTCATCGTGAATTACGTCGACCGCGTAAACGTCAGTTTTATCAAAGAGCACCTGAGTCTCGATTTAGGACTAAATGACGAAGCTTTTGGTTTCGGCGCTGGCTTATTCTTCATCGGTTATGCGGTCTTTGAAGTCCCTTCGAATCTCATCCTGCAACGCATCGGGGCCCGCCGCTGGCTGGCCATCATCGCTCTGCTGTGGGGCGCGGTCGCAGCCTGCATGGCCTTTGTCCATACGGCGCATGATTTCTACTGGCTACGCTTCTTCCTGGGTGCGGCCGAGGCGGGATTCTTCCCTGGCGTCATCTATTACTTCACCCGCTGGCTGCCTTCGGCCGATCGCGGTAAAGCCATCGCGTTATTCCTAAGCGGCTCCGCCATCGCTTCCGTCATTTCCGGACCCCTCTCCGGTTACCTTCTGCAGTTCCAACCTTACGGACTCAAAGGCTGGCAATTCATGATTGTCGCCGAAGGCGGATTCTCCGTCCTCTTGGCCGTCTTTACCTGGATCTGGCTCGATTCCCTTCCGCATGAAGCAAACTGGCTGACAGAGGAAGAGCGTCGCGCACTCACTTCGACGCTTGAGAATGAAGCCGCTCAAGCGAACCGCAGCGACCGACCAAGCCTCTGGCAACTGCTCAGAGATAATCAGATCATGCTTTTTTGCCTGATCTACTTCTGCATCCAACTCACCATCTACGCGGCGACGTTCTGGCTACCGACCATCATCCGTTCGATGGGCAAGATGACCGACATGCAAGTCGGCTGCCTCAATTCATTGCCATGGCTGATTTCCATTGCGGGGATGTATTTCGCCGCCGCCGGCGCCGCGCGTTATAAAAACCAACAAGCCTGGGTCGCGGTCGCCCTGCTCATCGCCGGCTTAGGCATGTTCCTCGCCACGACCGGCGGACCGATCTTCGCTTTCGTTGCCATCTGTTTCGCCGCCCTCGGCTTCAAGTCAGCCTCCTCGCTGTTCTGGCCCATTCCGCAAGGTTACCTTGATCCGCGCATCGCCGCCGCCGTCATCGCCTTGATCAATTCCATCGGCAACCTGGGTGGCTTCGTCGCCCCCTACGCCTTCGGATGGCTCAAGGAACATACGGGTTCGATCCAAGGTGGGCTCTACGGACTCGCCCTCACCTCCCTCGTCGCCGCCGCCTTGGTCTTCCGCGCCCGAACCCGTGCCTAATTTTTCAACGTGACCACCCCTCTCATCACTTCCATCCGCGTCGTACCGGTCGCCGGCCACGACAGCATGCTGCTTAATCTGAGCGGTGCGCACGGCCCTTACTTCACCCGTAATATCGTTCTTATTACCGACAGCTCCGGACAGACGGGGTTAGGCGAAGTCCCCGGCGGCGAAAAGATCAAGCAAACAATCGAAGACGCGGCACCCTTACTTATCGGCAAGGAAATCGCAGACTACGAAAAGCTGCTCGCGACCATCAGTGCCGCCTTCGCCGATCGTGACGCCGGTGGCCGCGGCCTGCAGACCTTCGACCTGCGCATCACCATCCACGCCGTCACGGCGATTGAATCCGCCCTGCTCGACCTGCTCGGTCAGCATCTCCACCAACCGGTGGCCGCACTGCTTGGTACGGGTCAACAACGCTCCGAAGTCGAGATGTTAGGGTATCTTTTCTATATCGGCGACCGGCATAAGACTACCCTCGGCTATCGCGATGAGTCCGCTTCCGCCCACGCTTGGCACCGCCTCCGCAACGACGAAGCAATCACCGCTGAAGCCATCGTGCGCCAAGCCGAGGCCGCGCAAGAGCGCTTTGGTTTCCAAGATTTTAAACTCAAAGGCGGCGTGCTTCATGGTGCCCAAGAAATCGAGGCCGTCCGCGCCCTCGCCGCCCGCTTTCCCAAAGCCCGCATCACGCTCGACCCTAATGGCGCCTGGTTGGTCAAAGATGCGATTACGCTCTGTCAGAATCTTCAAGGCATCCTCGCCTATGCCGAAGATCCCTGCGGTGCCGAAGCCGGCTTCTCGGGGCGCGAAATCATGGCCGAATTCAAAAAAGCCACCGGCCTCCGCACGGCGACCAACATGGTGGCAACGGATTGGCGTCAGCTGGCGCATGCGTTAAAACTGCAAGCCGTCGACATCCCCTTGGCCGACCCACACTTCTGGACCATGCAAGGTTCGGTGAAAGTCGCGCAGGTGTGCCAAGAAAGTGGTCTGACCTGGGGCTCTCATTCCAATAACCATTTTGATATCTCGCTGGCGATGTTCACCCACGTCGGTGCCGCCGCTCCCGGCGATGTAACGGCCATGGACACGCACTGGATCTGGCAGGAAGGCCAACGCCTCACCCAAGAGCCCTTGCAGATCAAGGGCGGTAAGATTTCCATTCCTAAAAAGCCCGGCCTCGGCATCGAAATCGACCCGACCCAGCTCGCGGCCGCCCACGAGCTCTACCTGAAACTCCCTTCGGGTTCGCGAAATGACGCCGCTGCGATGCAGTACCTCATTCCTGGCTGGAAGTTCGACCCCAAGCAGCCCTGTTTGGTCAGATAGTCATCTGGGCATGGATGGAGAGCTGGCTTGGGGCGCGCACCCAAGCGAGGCGATGAGCGGTTGCAGAGCGTGAGAGGGCTGATATTCATTTTCTCACTACCCCATGCCGCGCTTCCCTCTGCTTTTGTCTTTATCGCTCGGCTTACTCTGCGCTACGCCCAATCGCATCCCAGCCGCCGAGAAACCCAAAGCAGCAATTAATATCGGCAGCAAAGCTCAACTCTTTGTCGATCAGATGCTCGTGAAGTCGTCGGAAGAGATCACGTTTCAGCTGCACCCCGGTCAAAAACATCCGGCCAATCCTTTGCTCAAGGCCGACCAACCCTGGGAAGGTTGGCGGATATCCATCTACGGCAATGTGATCTTTGATGAGACCCTAGGGAAATTCCGCCTCTGGTATACGACGGACGTCACCAAAGATTTTCCGAACTTTTCCGTCTGTTACGCCGAAAGCCAAGATGGGATTCGCTGGAATAAGCCGTTGATCGGAACGATTGATTCTGCCCGCGGCGGCCGGCAGCATAACGCGGTACTCAATGAAGCATTGCTTCCTAGCGTCATCAAAGACGACCACGATCCAGACCCCCAACGCCGCTACAAGATGGTCGCTTATGTCCATAAAGATAAACCCGAAGGCGGACCGCATACTTTTACCTCTCCCGATGGGCTTCAATGGACCCGCCTGAGCCATGAACCAATCTGTCGTTCCAACGATGTCATCACGGTCTATTACGATGAAGAACGCCGGCTCTACGTCGCTTTCCCGAAACATAGCACCGACGTCCGCGGCCAAGTCAGGCGATGCTTCGCGCTCTCTACCAGTAAGGATTTCATCACTTGGACGACGCCCCGCTATGTCTTCAAGCCTGACCTGATTGATGACGCCGGCTCCTTGGCCCGCATCGAACAAGTACGATCCCAACTCGACGTCCCCGATAATCCTAAACTCATGCGCACGGAGTTTTACGGCATCGGGGTCTACCCTGCGGAAAGTTGCACCCTGGCTTTCCCCTGGGTGTTCACGATCAACAACAACGCACGCTTCGGCAACCAAGAGGGCCCTAGCGAAATCCAGCTAGCGTCCACGCGCGACCTTCAGACGTGGGAGCGCCCCTTCCGCACGCCGATCCTTCCCCATGGCTTACCCGGAGAATGGGACTGCGGCTTTCTTGCCACGCAATCCCG
>CAINMU010000131.1 GCA_903850885.1 uncultured Opitutia bacterium
CAAGAAGTGTCGTATCAGTGCGTCACGCCAGTCCCACGAGGCATTGGTCGTTTTAGCCAGATAACTATTTGGAAACACGCCGATAGCGGCAGCGAGACAGCCGGCAGCGGCAGGGAGGGAACCAGTGATTTCAGCGATGATCATGTTATTTTATGTTTTGGTTTTTTCTTAACGCACCGCCGGGGGATTCCCGGCATGTCGCACGCCTTGAAAGCGAAAGGAATCAATGAGCGTGCTCGTCTTCGGCGTGGCCGCCTTCGTGATTACAGATGAGGCCGATGTACACGGCGGAGAGCAGCGTGAAGACGAAGGCTTGAATCAGACCGACCAAGACTTCGAGCAGCCCCGCGACGGCCGGGACCACGTAGGGGGCGATGCCGCCGAGTGAGTGGATGAGGTTTTCGCCGCCGAAGACGTTGCCGTAGAGACGGAAGGAAAGTGAAATCAGACGGAAAGCGATGGAGACGACTTCGATGCCACCGACGCCCAGGAAGATGAAACTCAGCATGATCCACATCGGGAAGCCGATTTCTTTCTTATCCGCCTTGTTGCCGAAGAGATCGAAAATCAGAACTTTGAAACCGGCGTAGCGCAGGACGAAATACGTCCAAGCCGCGAAAGAGATGATCGACAGCGCAAGGGTCGTATTGAGATCGGAAGTCGCCGGGCGAATTGCTTCGAGCCAGCCATGCTCACCTTGATACTTGATGGTGCCGACTCCGGGAAGTAGGCCGCTCCAATTCATCAGCAGGATGAAGATAAAGAAGCCGCAAAGGGTCGGGAATACCTTGCCGATCATGCTCTTGCCGACGATCGGCTCGAGGGCTTCGCGCAGGCCGGATGCCATGCTTTCCACGAGCGCTTGGCCCTTGCTTGGGATGATTTTCGGAGTCCCGACGAGGACACGGATCGCAATGATGATAACGGCCGCCAAAATCCAGGTGGTCAGGATCGAGTTAGAGACTGGAATGCCTCCAATATCAAAGAGGTCTGTGGCCTTTGGATTCACGCCCTCCGCGTTCGCCCAGGCGAGGGTTGGAATTAAGGCAACAATGGTGAAAAGTGGACGCATTCGGACGCGGGAACAGATGGTTGAATGGTTTAGGGCTGATGGGTCAACCCAAGGGAATCCGCCCTCCTTAGAGTAAGGGGGGACGCCCTTGGTCATTAGCAATTCTAATTTGCCTCCGTTTAGGGGGCTAACCGCGTAATCTTCCAGCCATTCACCTCTCGGGTATAAAGAAAACGATCGTGCAGACGGTTGGTTCGGCCCTGCCAGAACTCAAAAGACTCCGGGATGATGCGATAACCGCCCCAAAAAGCGGGCTTAGGGACGGCGCCCTCGGGGTGCTGGGCCTTTAGGGATGCTAGTCTTGTCTCTAAATAGGCCCGATCTGGAATAACCTCACTTTGATTTGAGACCAAGGCGCCCAGCTGACTACCGTAGGGGCGGCGGGCGAAGTAAGCCAAGGATTCTTCTTCAGAAGTCCTTGTCACTCTGCCATTTATGTGTATCTGACGTTCCAATGAAAACCAAGGGAAAAGTAGCGTGGCCCGGTCGTCTCTAAGGAGGTGCGCCCCCTTGCGGCTATTATAGTTAGTAAAAAAGCAAAAGCCCATCTCGTCAGCAGCTTTCAATAGAACCGTGCGGGAGGCTGGTGCACCCATTTCATCCGTCGTCGAGAGCACCATGGCATTGGGTTCGATGAGCCCACCGTTCTTGGCCTGAGCGAACCAAGTCTTAAATTGGACGAGTGGGTCGGAGTGTAATTCACCCCGATCGACACCGTGATCCGCATATTCTTTGCGCAATTCCGAAAGATCCATGACTCAAGCCTAGGGAGACACAAAGGGCGTGCAAGCGTATGCCGCCCTTCCCTCTCGCCAGCACCGACGGTAAATCCACTTTAGAAGCCGTGAATCTGGTCATCATTACAAAGCGTGAAGCCGCCGAAGGCATCGACGCCGCTGACCCCCGGGCGACGCACCTCGTACTGACCGTCGGTCTGCGTGTAGGGCAAAGTTTTCACGTCGGTATCGCCGGCGCCTTACGCGGCCTCGCCGAAATCACCGCCGTCGCGCCGGTTCTTACGTTTAATATAACCTGGGAGCACGCCGTGCAGCCAAAGCTACCGCTCACCGTCATCGTGGGTTTACCTCGCCCGCAAACTGCGAAAAAAGTTTTGCACGACTTGGCCAGCCTGGGGGTGGCGCGGATGATTTTCTTTGAAGCCGAAAAAGGCGACCCTGGCTATCTAACTAGTTCGCTCTGGCAAGAGGACGAATGGCAATCGCATCTCCGAAAAGGAACCGAACAAGCGTGCTCGACCTTGGTGCCTGAAGTTTTGCGCACCCGTTCACTCGAGGCGGCGCTCGCGCTCATCACTGAAAATAACTGGCGGGTCGCGCTGGATCCTTACGAAGCATCCCGCTCCTTGGGCGAAGCACCTGACGGTAGCAACGGAGGAACCTTGGCCATCGGCCCGGAGCGCGGTTGGTCCGATGCCGAAAGAAAATTACTGGTCGCCCGAGGCTTCGCGTTGCACCACCTGGGAGATCGCATCTTGCGGGTCGAGGCCGCTTGCTTGGTCGGCGGCGCACTCATGCTCGCGCAGCTCCACGTTTGGGAACGGCACCGAAACTTGGGCACGTAATCACTCGCCTGCTTGACGGACCAAAATCGAGGCGGCGGGTTGACCTTTGCCCTTACCGATTACTTTCTTTAATTTCCATCCGGCCGGCACCGGGACGGCGAAGCCGCCGGGCGCTTCAAGAATCACGCGGGCATGGGCTTCGTCGACCGCGTAACCGACGGCTGCCTGGGAGATTTCAGCGCCTTCGGTTTCCCATAACTCCCAGGGAGGATCCGCAAAGATGAGGTCGAATTTTCCAGCCACCCGTGCGGGCTTGGTGGCATCGCCCGTCACCAACGTGAGCGGCAAGACGGCGAGGTTCATCGATTTCGCGACTGCGGACGCGTTAGCTTTTAATTCCGCCCCCGCATGCAGGTCGACGCAGGTCGCGCTCAGTGCACCGCGACTAAGCGACTCCAAGGCATAAGCGCCCGTACCAGCGAAAAGATCGAGCACCGCCGTTCCGGGGACGAACGCCGCCAAAGAACTGAAGACCGCTTCGCGGATATAATCTGTTGCGGGCCGAACCCCGCCTTTGGTGGGAACGCGAAGTTGGATTCCGCGAGCAAGGCCGCCAGTGACGCGCATGGCCTTAAGTTCTCGGATGCAAGTGGAAGGTCAACGGCGTTCCGCGCCGAGGACTTGCCGGAGGGGCGACCAGCAGGTGGTTCGACCGCCGACGACTTCGCGGATGAGCGGCTGCTTCGAGCGCGGACAGTTTCCGCCGTCTTTCCAGCGATGGTTAAAGAGCCAACTTTCTGGCGGATCAGACCAATCCTTGCCGATGACCTTCAGGGCATCGGCGCAAACCGCGCGCAACGTAGCATGAAGTTTACGGAGGGATTTCGGTCCGAAATCGCCCGCCTTCGCCTTGGGATGAAATCCCGCGCGCCATAAGACTTCATCGGCCATCCAGTTGCCGATGCCCGGGAAGCGCTCTTGCATCAAAAGCACGGACTTGATCGGGGCGCGGGCGCGACGACGCAGGAAAACTTCGACGGTCCCGATGGTGAATTCCGGTGATAAAATCGCGGGCGGGATTTTGCTCCACCAGGGAGGCACGCCGACTCCTTGCCAAAATAAGACCCGCCCGAATTGACGAGGGTCCACGAAAATCAGTTCCTTGCCGCCGGACATCGTCAGCTTGAAATGATCGTAAGGCGTCGGCTCGCGAGCCGCGTCGCCGGCTTCAAGTCGACCCGTCATCCCAAGATGCACGCCGAGCCACGCTCCATGCGTAAATCGGAACGCCATTTGTTTAGCGGCAGCAAGCGACTCAATCAGCTTCGCACCGACGAGCGCCTTGGTCATGGCTTTTATTTCAACATCCCTTCCAATGCGGGCTTTCGGATTAAGGAACGCCTTCTTGACCTTGCGGCCAACGCCGGGATTCCAACGGCGGCGAAAATATTCTACTTCAGCGAGCTCGGGCATGACCCTGAATGTATCAGGTTACTAATAGGCGCAACCCGCGCATTGCCTTTTATCGCTGGCGTAACCTGGCTCCGGTCGCTTGATTGTACAGATGCACCAAGCCAATCCGTCGCGCTACGCCGAAACCGCCTTCCAGGCACGTTGCGGGAAATCCGGCTTACATCTGCCAAAGATTTCCCTCGGACTTTGGCATAATTTCGGAAGCGTCGACGATTACGCGACGGCGCGCTCCATCGCCCTGCGCGCCTTCGACCTCGGCGTCACGCATTTCGATCTCGCGAATAATTATGGCCCGGCGCCGGGGACGGCTGAAGAGACAATAGGGCGCATCCTCCGCGAAGACTTAACCGCCTATCGCGACGAGTTGATTATCTCGACCAAGGCCGGCTATACCATGTGGCCGGGCCCCCATGGAGATTTCGGATCACGTAAGTATCTTTTGGCTTCGCTCGATCAATCGCTCAAGCGGATGGGGCTCCCTTACGTCGACATCTTCTATAGCCACCGGCGCGACCCGCACACGCCGATGGAGGAAACGATGGGCGCGCTCGCCCAGGCCGTGCGTTCGGGCAAGGCCCTCTACGCCGCGGTTTCTAATTATAATGCGGCGGATACCGCGCGGGCCTGTGCGATCTTGCGCGACTTGGGGACGCCCTGCGTCGTTCATCAACCGAAATATAGCCTGTTCATGCGCACGCCCGAAGAGGGCTTACTTGATACCGTAGAAAAAGAAGGCATCGGTTGTGCGGTCTTTTCCCCGCTAGCCCAAGGCCTCCTGACCGACCGTTATTTGTGCGGGATTCCGGCAGATGCTCGCGCGGGCAAGGCTCATGGATTTTTACGCCCAGAGCAGATCAGCGATGCGAAACTGGCTCAGGTGCGGGCACTGAACGTCATCGCCAAAGAACGCGGGCAAAGCCTGGCCTCCATGGCCATCGCATGGGTCTTGCGTGATAAACGCGTCACCTCCGCCATCATCGGGGCCAGCAAAATCAGCCAGCTGGAGCAGTGTGTGGCGGCCGCATCGTCCGATACGCTAACTTCGGATGAATTAAAGCGCATCGACGCCATCTTGGCGGCTTAAGCTAATCGGTGATTGTCCCCAGATAGGTCTAAGCCAATTTGAAACCATGTCAGCTGGCCCTGCCCTACCCTTTAAAATCAGCGTCCTTGTATTCATGCATGACGACGCGGGGCGCTTGCTGCTGATACAGCGCACCAAGGCCCCCAACCTGGGTTGCTGGAGCCCCCCGGGAGGAAAATTAGAAACGGCTACGGGCGAGTCTCCTTTTGAATGTGCCGTCCGAGAAGTCGCAGAAGAAACGGGAGCGACCATCACGGCCTCGGATTTGCACCTCTTTGGGATGATTTCGGAAAAGGGCTACGAAGGTCAGTCGCACTGGCTGATGTTCCTGTTTGATTGCCGCAAGCCCGTGAACGGAGTTCCGCCGACGATTGACGAAGGCCATTTTGGATTCTTCGCTCGAGAAGAAATTTCGAAGATTCAGATTCCGGCTTCTGACCTTACGCTCATTTGGCCGGTCTGGGACGAGCACCGCCGCGGCTTCATCGCGTATCGGGCGGAATGTCATCCGGGTCAACCGTTTCGGATGATTGTCGAAGAAACCCAGCGGCATCCTAACCTAGACTAGCCATGGACGCCACCGGATCGGAAGCGGAGTTTAAGCGAACGAATCGCAAACCAGCCTACCCGATCGGCGAAGATCTCCGGGCCTACCTTGCGCGCGAAGGCCGCGAAGTCGCCTTGCCGGTTTCCTACGCTCAGCTTCGTAATTTTAATGCGGCCATGCCATTGCTCGAACGCGGCAAGGATACGCTCTGGGAAACCGTGGCTTATGCGCGCGAAGAGATGGACCGGCTTTCCCAAGGCCTGCTGGAAACCTATGCGCTGCTGCGCGGCGAAGGTGGCATCAAAGTTTTCAGCCACGTCTATGTGGATCGCGTGGATTTTTGCTCGTTCGGTAATTCGCAGCCTTTCCGCGTACGCATCGTCAACGCCTACAACGAGAATCACGATTACTTCTACGTAAAGATCGGCGATGCTTCGCGCGTTTGCGGCTTGGAACTCGAACACCTCCTTTCGCCGAATCGGATGCTATATCTGACGTGGGGAGATACCTTAGTCGAAGAACATGTGACGGGCATCCCGGGGGATATCTTCGCCGAGAAATGGCTCGAAGCCGGTCAACATCACCCCGTTCGTTTGGCCAAGGAGCTGATTAAATTTGAGGAACGTTGCCTCGTCCGACTCTTGGGCGACATGCGGGCCTATAATTTCGTCATCGCCGTCACGCCGGACTTCGACGCCACCGCCATCCGCGTGAGGGCCATGGACTTCGACCAACAGAGCTACGACGGGCGGCTTCGCTTCTATCTCCCGGGGTCATTTAAAGAGAACCGGCCTTTTGCCCAGCTTTGTGCCAAGCACATCAATGCCGCCTCGGCCGCCCAATACCGCCGCGAGGAGCAATCTCTCATTCACCGCCGCCACCTAGCGGCGCCCGATCGCGTCAAAGACTTACTTGCGGCCATGCGGTCGAACCAACTGACCACCCCCGAAAAAGCCCAGGAATTAGCCGATGGGCTGGCAGACTACCACCGGGACCCTGCTTTCCGTCAGCAAACCGATATGGCGGGCCTCATTGAAGCAAGCCTCGGCCGTCTCGACCGGGTTTTGCGCTCCTAAAAATAGTAAGCGCTGGACAGGACGCGCGCCGAGCCGACAAACTCGGAAGCCTGCGATGAGCGACTCTTTAAGGCATGAATGTGGCATTGCCCTTGTACGGCTGACCAAGGACCTGAAGTGGTATCAGGAGAAGTATGGCACGCCGTTGCATGGTTTTAACCAGTTATTTCTCCTCATGGAGAAACAGCACAACCGCGGCCAAGATGGCGCAGGTATCGGTTGTGTTAAGATTGGGGCAGAAAATGGTGAAGCCTTCCTCTTCCGTGACCGGGAAATCGGGGCCCAAGGACTGACGCAAATCTTTACCCGCCAGATTAAGACCTACGCGGATAAGGTCCGCGAGGCGACCATCGTACCGGAGTTTCCAGAAACCGTTAAGCGTCACTTCGATTTCGGCGGCGAACTCCTGCTGGGCCACCTTCGTTACGGAACCTCGGGGACTTTTGATTCTGTCTCGTGCCACCCTTACGCCCGAAAATCGATTTGGCCGACCCGCAACCTGCTGGTCGCCGGCAATTTCAACCTTACAAACACGTCCGATCTCAATCACTCGCTCACCGAGCGCGGCGCCCACGTCATCTATTCGACTGACACCCAGTCGATCCTCGAAGAAATCGGCTTCTGGCTGGATGAGGAACATGATCGACTTTTCAAGGCCTTCAAAGACCAAGGGCTTGAGGGCACGGCCGTCCAAGCCGAGATTTCTAAGCACCTCGACGTCGGCAACGTCTTGCGCAAGGCCGCCAAGAATTGGGATGGCGGCTATGCTATCGCCGGTCTCATCGGCAACGGCGACAGTTTCGTGGTGCGTGATCCGAACGGGATCCGCCCTTGCTGGTATGTCCGGACGGGTGATCTGATCGCCGTCGCTTCCGAGCGCGTCGCGCTGATGACTATCGTCGGGGCCGAGCAAGCGGAGGTGCATGAATTGCCGCCCGGCTCCGCTTTGATTATTAAAGCTGACGGCCGACACATGGTTGAATCCATCCATGCTCCCGCGGAACGCCGCTCCTGCTCTTTCGAACGCATCTACTTTTCGCGCGGTAACGACCCAGAGATTTACGCTGAGCGTAAAGCCCTCGGCGCGGCGCTCGCCGATGACGTCATCGCGCAAATCCGCGACGACCATGATCATGCGGTGTTTTCTTACATTCCCAATACCGCTGAAATCGCTTGGTACGGCCTGATGGAAGAGCTCCGCAAACGGCGGCGTTCCCAGGTACGGCATCAGCTCATCGAGGCGCAACGCGCCGGCAAGCTCGACGAAGCCATGATCGATAAGCTTGTCTTAGGCGGATGGCCGCGGGGCGAAAAAGTCGCGCATAAGGACGTCAAGCTACGCACCTTCATTTCGCAGGAAAAGAACCGGATGCAGATGGCGTCCCACGTCTACGATATTTCCTACGGCACCGTCCGAGCGGGCGACACCCTGGTCTGTGTCGACGATTCAATCGTGCGCGGCACGACGTTACGCCAATCCATCTTACGGATCCTGGCCCGGCCCAATCCGAAGCGCATCGTGATTGCTTCCACGGCTCCACAAATTCGCTACCCGGACTGTTATGGTATCGACATGTCGGAGATGGGCAAGTTCCTGGCCTTCCAAGCCACCGTCGCCCTTTGTAAAGACCGCGGCATGCATGATCTCTTGCGCGAAGTCTACGAAGACTGCATCGCCCAAGCGAAGAAACCCACGCGGGAAATGCAGAACCACGTGAAGCGTCTGTATGCTGCTTTTACGGAGATTGAAATCGCCGCGAAGTGCGCTGAGTTGGTTTATCCCACGAAGTGTGACTGGAAGGGCGAGCTCGTCATTGTCTTCCAGAAGATTGAGTCGCTGCATAAGGCTTGTCCGACCAGTCTGGGCGATTGGTATTTCACGGGCGACTACCCTACTCCGGGCGGTCTGGGCGTACTCAACCGCGCCTATATTAATTATTGGGAGAAGCGCGAAGGCCGCTCCTACTGATCAGGCGTAAAGGCGGTGCACTGACGTACGCGCGCGAAACGATTCGGCGTCGGCATTCCATTGCGCCATCCAGCGCCCGAGATCGACCTTGCCACCCCGCAGGCGTAATTCTTCGAAGAAGGCTTCGCTCCCGACGTGCTTGATGAACAGATCGCGTTCGGTCTTCGAGACGCGCGCAAAGGGATTATTCAAATCCCAAAGTGCCGCCTGCTGCATCATGTGCAGTGATATAGCAGTCGGCCGCAACTTGCCCCAATCGTTCACGGCCAGATAGACTCCCTGCGACCCGTCGGGCATCACTTTAGGTTCAAGGGTCAACCCGGGCACCTTATTGCCTAAAGTCGTGACCAGATCGGCGGCATGGCGGCGGGCATATTTGATGAACCGGAAGTGCATCTGATCCCCGAATGAGTGGCTGAAATCACCGACGATGCAGCCGAGGCCGACCATCGCATAACCCAAGGCGGCTTGGGCGGTGGGGATGCGCGGGGAAGTTGGCGTCCAATTTAATCCCGTAAGATTCCAGGTCATCGAGCGGCGCCAACCGCGCATCGTAATGACTTCCAGAATTCCCCAGCGGCGGTGGGCATCATCGATTTCCAAGATGCCTGGAGTAGCTACGGCCCACTTGGCAATCTCTCCAATAGTCAACCCGTGCACATAAGGTGTCTCGTAAGCACCGACATAACTCTTCCATTTGCGGTCGAGGAAAGGGCCATCAACTTTTTCTCCACCCAACGGGTTGGGCCGGTCGAGCACAATGACGCGGATCGGCCGGTCCAGCGCGAAGCACGCTTCGATGACGTAGCGCATGCAACTGATATAAGTATACGAGCGCGACCCGACGTCTTGGAAATCGATTACGATAGCATCCAGCCCTTCGAGCATTTCCGGTGTCGGCCGGCGCGTGGCGCCGTATAGAGAGTAAATCGGTAAGCCCGTCCGGGTATCCTTGGCATTCTTCACGACGACTTCGGCGGCGGCGTTGCCGTCAATGCCGTGCTCGGGGCCGAATAATTTCGTCAAGCGAACACCAGGGGCACGGGCCAGAACATCGACTGTGCGGACGCCATTACCATTCACGCCGGCGCGGTGGGTCACCAAACCGCAACGGACGCCGCGGAGGGAGGCAAAACCGTCCGCCTCCAGGGCATCGATGCCGAGCTGGACGCGTCCGCCAGAGATCACGGGATTATTATTCGTCGGTGCAATCGGGCCGGCGGCGCAGCCGGGAATCAAAGCGGCACCCATTGTGCTCAAGGCGGTCAGGTGAAGAAACTCTCGACGATCCATAAGATAAGTAAGGCGACCCACTCTCTATACTTTCCTGCCAGGTTCAAAGGTAGATTTATGATTTCGTTGGCCCGGCCGCCGCGTTTGGAAAATCCATTTGCAGCCTAAGCCCCAGCCGACACCTTGCTGACATGCGCGTTGCCCTTCTTGGCTCTGGTCGCGGCTCTAATGCCGAAGCCGTCCTTCGCGCCCAAGCGGAGGGCCGGCTGGGTCAGGCCAAAGTCGTGGGCATCTATTGCGACAACCCCAGCGCCAAGATGCTGGAGCTCGGACCAAGGTTTGGCGTCCCGGCCCAATTCCTCGATACCGGCTCTTTTAAAACAAAATTCTCCCCTGAACGAGAGCAAGCCTGGGCCGAGGCTTTAATCGCGGCTCGCGTCGATTTGGTTGTTCTCGCGGGCTTCATGCGTGTCATCAAGGCCCCTCTCCTTGAGGCCTTCGCAGGCCGGATTATCAATCTGCACCCCAGCCTGCTTCCGGCCTTCCCCGGACTGGACGCTATCGGCCAAGCCTGGACTGCCGGCGTTAATGAGAGCGGCTGTACGGTCCATTGGGTCAATGCCGACATCGACGGAGGCGCGCAGCTCGGTCAAAGTCGAGTAAGCCGGGAGCTTGGTGATACTCTCGAAAGTTTTTCCAAAAAAATCCACGCCGCGGAGCATGCGCTTCTACCAGCGGTGATTGCCCAGTTAAGCCAGACCCTGTCCCGATGATTGAACTTCGCTCCCCCATCCATGAGGATATGGTACAGCCGTTGGAGGATCATTTCTGCGAATTAACGCGGTCGTCTTGGATGCTTTTCCATGAAGGCCCGGGGAAACCGCATTTTGTCATGGGTTATTTCGAAACCAAAGCCGAAGCCGACGAGGCTTGGGTCGGCCTGCGCAAGGCATTCAAGAAACTCCCGGAGAATTACGAAGAAACCGTTCTCGCCGACAAGGACTGGAAGGAAGCCTACAAAGAACATCTCAAGCCTTGGGATTATGGTCGGCTGCACTGGGTGCCCGCCTGGATGCGCGGACAATATACCGTGCCAGCCGGCGCGGCCGTCATCTGGTTTGACGCGGGCTTAGCGTTTGGGACCGGAGATCATCCCACGACTCGCCTGTGCGCGATTCGGCTCATGGATTTTCTTGAATCCCATGCCGCCGCCAAAGTATCCGTGACCGATGCAGGATGCGGATCTGGCATCCTCGCTCTTTCCGCCGCCAAGCTTGGCTGCGGTCGCATCGCTGGGTTTGATCGCGACCCAGAATCCGTGCGCGTGAGCGTAGCCAATCGCAAAGACAACGGTATCGTCGATGATGCCGTCTCTTTCCATCATGCCGGCTTAGAAGAAGGCTTTAAACTTACCGGCCAAGCGGATGTCGTCTTGGCGAACATCATCAGCGACGTCCTCTGCATCTATGCCGATAACCTCATCGCTTCGGTCAGTCCCGGCGGCGTCCTTGCATTGAGCGGCATCTTAGCTAAGGAACAAGCGGCGGTGCGCGCGCACTTTGAGGCCAAAGGTCGCGAGGCCTGGGGTGAGGGTGTGAAATCTGACGGGCGCATCATGGGCGAATGGAGCGACGTCGCCTTATTCCGTCCGCTCTGAGGCGTTTGCCATCACTGTTCTTCCCTCTTCTCTCTACGTCATGAATGCTGCCACCGCCCAAAGAATCCGCTACGCTCGCTTAATCGCTCTGCTCTTCGGCGTCCTTTGCCTAGGACTCGGAATCAATGAGCTAGTGGGTGGCATCACCCTCGGTCCGCTCCATATTGCACCTCGATGGAATCCAGCGGCAGTGACCTTTCCAGTCGCGCTCCGCGTCGAGTCTTGGTTCTTGGTCGCTTACGCCGGCCTGTTGTTTCTTCCTTGGCGTGCCATCGCCGACCGCAAAACCTGGAATATTTTATTCGCCATTCTTTGCGTCACCTCGGTGATTTTCGCCTTCGCGATGATCAGCGAAGTGATGGCTAAGAATTACATAGCGCAGGACGCTCACATGAAGGCTAAAATTCCCGTCTTCCAAGCCATCCTGTTATTCCTCAGCTTGGGTCAAATTCCGCTCGAGCTCTTCAGCCGTAAGCCCGAGTTGCTCGACTAATCAAAGCGCGGCGTGCAGGGCCTCGGCTCGGCGAATCGCTTCTTCGAGCGTCGATGCCGTAACGGTGATATGACCCATCTTGCGGCCCGGGGCAGCCTTGCCCTTGTCATAAAGATGCAGTTTTGCGGAAGGATCGGACAGTACCTTAGTCCAGTCGGGCTCCTGTCCGCCGCGCCAGAGATCACCAAGCAGGTTCACCATCGCGGAAGGAGCGAGTGGCTTGGTCCCA
Source organism: uncultured Opitutia bacterium (assembly GCA_903850885.1). Lineage (GTDB taxonomy): Bacteria > Verrucomicrobiota > Verrucomicrobiia > Opitutales > UBA953 > UBA953. The sequence goes on from CAINMU010000131.1 coordinate 12,356, forward strand.
CCGAGCGGTAGGCCGCACACCGCCCGGATATGTTGTTCAAACTGGCTCGTTTGATGGGCATCGAAAGTCTGGTGTCCGCTATTGTGCGGGCGGGGGGCTAGTTCATTCACGATGATCCGGCCGTCCTTCACGAACATCTCCACGGCGAGAAGCCCGACGTGATTAATTTTTTCGGCGATACTCACGGCCAAGGCTTTGGCTTCGTTGCTCGTGCTTTCGCTGACGCGGGCGGGAGAAATCGATAGGTGTAATATATGATTGCGATGGATGTTCTCCGCGGGGTCGTAGACGGCGGTACGACCATCGACCGTGCGGGCGACGAGCACCGAAATCTCCATCTGAAAAGGGACCCACGCTTCGAGGACGCCGACCGTCGCGCCGATTTTTTCCCAGGCGGCGGCGAGGTCCGCCTCGGCCGTCGGCAGCTTGACCTGACCTTTGCCATCGTAGCCAAAATCAGCTGTTTTCAACACGCACGGGAACCCGACGGTCTTCACCCCGGCCTGAAGCTCGGCGAGCGAGGACACCACGGCGAAGTTCGCGCAAGGGATGCCCGAGGCGCGGAGGAATTCCTTTTCCCGACGACGATTTTGGCAAATCGCCAGCACGTTAGCGGAGGGATGGCACGGAACTGATTTGGAAATAAACTCGACGGTCGCCGGCGGAATATTTTCAAATTCCAAAGTGACTCGTCCGCAACCCGCTGCAAAATGCTGGAGCGCGGCGATATCGTTCCATTCTGCTGTGATATGCTCATCCGCTACGCCGGCGGCACAAGCACTCGCCGACGGGTCAAAAGTACGGACCTTATAACCCAGACGACGGGCGGCCAAGGCGGACATGCGGCCGAGCTGGCCGCCGCCTAAAATCCCCACCGTTCCGCCGGGCAATAATGGCCGCTCCATGGCTTAGCGTTTCTGAGCACCCTTTTTCCCGGGCTGCGGATTAGCCAAGACCGCTTTAGTTTGTTCGGCGCGATAATGGTCGAGCTTCACGGCGATCTTCAAATCGGATAGGGCTAAGATGGCGGCGGCACCCAGGGCGGCGTTAATCGCACCCGCACGACCGATGGCGAAAGTGTGCACCGGCACCCCGGCGGGCATCTGGACGATGGAAAGCAAGGAATCGATACCATCCAAGGATTTGGTCTGCACGGGTACGCCTAAGACGGGCAGAGAAGTCATCGCGGCAACCATGCCAGGCAAATGGGCGGCGCCACCGGCGCCGGCGATGATGACCTTTAGTCCCCGACGACGGGCGGCCAGAGCGTAATCTTTCAACTTTATCGGCGTCCGATGGGCGCTGACCACTTCAGCTTCAAAGGGAATCCCGAGGCGCTTGAGCGTGTCGGCAGTGTTGACCATCGTCTCCCAGTCAGACTGCGAACCCATGATAATGCCCACCTGCGGGCTGGGAGATGATGAGCGAGCCATGGCTTTAGCGTGCAACTCTCGGCTCATCTGTGAAGCCCGAACCTTAAAATCTATTCGGTGTAGGGTACGTATTCGGGGACGAGTGCCTTTATCCCCTGCTTACAAGCATTACGGTCTTGGTCTAATAACCGCTGCACCCCGTCAACCACCTTGGCGAGATGGGCATACGATGGGGGCGGGGTGACAAATCGATAAACCCGCGGGTGGGACGTTGGCTGATAGGCCTCACCCTCATGATGGAGCTCCTCCACTAATTTTTCGCCAGGTCGGAGGCCGACAATCTTAATCTCAATATCGACCCCTGGGCGGAACCCACTGAGCTCAATCAATTGCTTGGCCACATCGATAATTTTTAATGGCTTACCCATTTCCAAGACGAGAATCTCGCCGCTTTGCCCTAAGGTCGCAGATTGCAAGACCAGCCCGACTGCCTCTGGGATGGTCATGAAATAGCGCTGCACGTCGGGATGCGTCAAAGTCACGGGCCCGCCCGCCATGATTTGCTTTTTAAATAATGGGATAACCGATCCGGAAGAGCCGAGGACATTGCCGAAGCGGACGGCGCAAAATTTTGTGCGGTTCCCCGGGCGGGCCTGCATCGCTTGCACGATCATTTCCGCCAAACGTTTCGTCGCGCCCATCACGTTGGTGGGGTTAACGGCTTTATCCGAAGAAATCAGGACGAACTGCTCCGCATTAAATTCTGAGGCCAGTGTCGCGACCATGGCAGTGCCGAGCGCGTTATTCTTCAGGGCCTCACCCGGCTGAGATTCCATCATAGGCACATGCTTGTGGGCGGCGGCGTGTAAGACTAAAGCGGGACAATAACGCTGAAAAATTTCCCGCATCCTGGAAGCGTCGGTCACATCCCCGATGAGCGGCGTGATGATTGCGCCTTGCCCCTTCTCGATAAGTTCTTGCTCGATCTGGAAAAGCAGAACCTCGCATTGTTCGACCAGAATCAGGCGGGCGGCCCCACGGGTGGCAATCTGGTGGCAGATTTCTCGACCAATACTGCCGCCAGCCCCGGTCACTAAAACTGTCCGACCAGTAATCATCGCAGCAATCGCATTATTATCCAGGACGGCGGGTTCTCGGCCCAATAAGTCTTCAACGGAGACCGGCCGGAGGTCGGTGGCTCTTACTTTCCCGCCCGCCAGTTCCGTCAGCGACGGTACCGTCAGGACGCGTAAATTGTTGGCCGCTGCCAGCGTGCTAATCTCCCGGATTCGCTTCGCGCTGGTCATCGGTAACGCCAAAATAATTTCGCTTACTCCAAATTTTTCGTTTATTTTTGAGATCAACTCAGGGGCGCCGACCACTCTGATGCCATGGATATCCAGGCCGTGCTTTCGGATATTATCATCAAGGAAACAAACCGGCAAAAGACCGTGCCCGCGACGGGCTAAGAGATTCGCCACTAATTCCTCGCCCGCCTGACCCGCCCCGATAATCGCGACCCGCTCAACGATGCCGCGCGTTTCGCTATCTTTCCCCCAAAAACGTTCGCGTAAAGTCCGGATAACGACCCGGAAGCCGACAAAAATGACTAGTGAAAGATTGAAGTCGGTGAGAATCACACCCCGCGGGATTTTAAGTGCACCATAGGGGTCGGCGTCCCCAATGAAGGAGGAAGCGAGGAACATGACGATCGAAGTGACGAAGAGCACGAGGACGAGCCGGAGCGCATCAGGGAGGCGGAAATAGTAAAAGACCCCGCGAAATTGCCCTATCAGGAATAGGGCGATTACTTTAAGGGGGACGATCCATAACAAAGCCAGCGGTCGTTGGTGATTGAGGAATTGATCGGCGGTCTGGGCATCAATCAAATTCCCTACGATAAAGCCGCCGAAGCGGAATTCGTAGGCAAACCATAAGCAAAGGGCCGCGAGGACTCCGTAGATTACAGAATAGAAGCTAACTCTCTGAAGGGGACTGACGGGCGTCGGCATAAATGATGATTAATCACTCAAAGTTATTTTTATCTATAATATAGTCAAACCAACACCCCGCATTAACCCATGGGCATTCTTGAGACATTCTTAATCTATGATAATGCGAAAGCCCAGGGTCCTTCTTTTCTCTCTCTTATTGACGCTCCTTACAACCAGCCCGGGCGCGGCGGGAGAAGTCACGCTACCCCCGACGACCTGACCAAGCCCGCCGGCGGTTTCGGTGTCTGTCCATTCTTCGACATTTCCCAAAATATCGTAAATTCCTAAGGCGTTAGGCTGCGAGGTGGCTACGGGGCGCGTATTCACCCCATCGGTATTCTCAAACGTCCAGGCCTGATTCCCGGCCGGGAGTTTGCTGACGTCGCCGGCGGCCGCACGGAATTCCTCCAAGGTTGGCAGCCTCACGTTAGAGCCCAAAGCCCAGCCCAACTTCTGGCAAAACTTTTGGGCATCTTCATAAGAGACGGACTCGACGGGATTAGTTTCGCGCTGAAGGGCGCTGGGATTGGCGCCCATCAGGGAAGCGTAGAGTCCCTGCGAAACCTCTTGGCGAAAAATCTTAGTGCGGGCAAAAGGGGCCGGGAGCGGCACAAGCGATAAGTCGATGGTGGCAAGCAGTGCCCGCAGCGTAGCCTCGCGATTCGCAATAAACTCGAGCTCTTGCCGCATCGGGTCTTCGGGCAAAAATGCCCCGGTGTTTTCGTCCGCTAACTTCCGGGCGGAGGCTAAGTGGGTCGTCGCGAGCTGAGCGGCTGCAAGCGCATGTCGCCCTTGAAGTTGTTGATGGAGTTGCTCAACGCCTTGATAGACTGCCATGACCTGGTCGTGGGCCCGGGCGAAATTCATGCGCACGACCAGCTTGGCCTCGCGCGTCCGGTCGGCGTGGCGGCTTTTGGGGTATTCGATTAAAAGCTGGTTGAAGGCATCGATGGTATCTTTCCACACTCGAGAAGCCGACTGCCACTGATTGAGCTTCTCCATTTTTTCGGCCGTCTTGATCTGCTGCTCCACTTCGATCATCATGGTACCAGACAAGGCGGTCTCACGTTTCGCTTCAAGCAGATCGACTCGCTTGAATTCGGTATCGCGGACATCACGATAGCGTCCGAGAAATTCCGTCTCGCAGTCGATGGCTTGGCTGAATTTATCCGCGGCGAAGGAAAATTTTCCCGCCACCTCAAGCTCCTCGCCTTCTTTCTCCAGATTGCGGCCTTTCCGCCAGAGCGGCTCGGCCTCCAGGCTACGTAAGCGTGTATCCAGGCGAGCGATTTTACCGGAGTCGACCAAGCCGGAAAAAAGCCATTTTTTACTAATCTCAATTTCACTTTCCAGGGCGGACCGCAAAAGCTTCATGGCTTCTTCCGGCTGAGTCTTGGCGATAGCCAAAGCCTTAGCCTCCGCTTGGTTGGCCCGCGTTCTTAATTTCTCGCCACGAATGAGGTGCAGATTTTGCCGCAATACTTCGAGTCGGTAATTATCGGCACCCAGGGCCCCACGCGCCGAAACATAATCTTCTTGGGCTTGCAGCGCTTGCTCGAGTAATTTGATGTCCGCTTCCTCCAAGCTATTCTTGCTCAGGCGGGCCTTGGCAAAAGCGGCTTCGTAATCCAGAGACTGGGTACGCAGCTGGCTAACCTCTTCGGCCGTCAAAATCCCTTCGGTTTGGCGGGTAAACCGACGATCGCTATACATCAGCCATCCGATCGAGGCACTAAAACCGGCGATAACGAGCACGACTGAGAGGATGCGCGCCCACTTCCAAAAGGCCAACCGGGTCGCCGATATCGGCTGGGGGACGCGGAGGATTTTACCTCGGATAAAGTCGGACTGAGGATTGGGAGGACGGGTAGACATGGGTGCCTGCCTGCTTTATCGCTGGCAGTTTGTTTGCTTTAATAGTTTCATAGGCTGGAACATCAAAGATATACCATCAACCTCGGAAAATGGCACAATTTAAGCGAATAGCCGTCGTCGGCGCCGGTCTCATCGGCGGCTCCATCCTCTTGGCGGCCTCCCGCCGGAAGCTGGCCGGGTCTTTGGCCTGTTGGTCAAGGTCGGCCGCCTCCAGGGAAGCATTAAAAAAGTTTGGGGTGGCGGAAGTTTTTGACTCTCCGGCGGATTGCGTCCGCGGCGCTGACTTGGTCGTGGTCACTACCCCGGTCGATAAGGCCGAAGAAACCTTCCGGGCTATCGCCGCCGGTCTAGATTCAGATGCTTTGGTGACGGATGCGGGGAGCATTAAATTGGCCATCCAATTGGCCGCCCGACACTTGCCCCCAGCGAATATCTTTGTGGGCGCTCACCCGATGGCAGGGTCAGAGAAAGCCGGGGCGGCCCATGCGGCGGCCACTCTCTTTGAGGGGAAGGCCTGCTTTATCACCCCGACCGGCCAAGAGCCGCGCGTGGCCGTGGAACGAATCCATGCGTTTTGGCGCGATCTCGGCTCCCACCCCACCGAAATGGATGCGTCCAAACACGATGAGATTGTCGCAGCCATCAGCCATGTTCCGCATGCTTCAGCGGCCGCCCTCATGCTCGCGGTCGCCAGTTTGCCGGCCTTTGACCCAATTGCGGCGGGGCAAGGTTTACGGGATGCGACTCGGATTGCCGCCGGCGAAGAAAATCTTTGGGTGGGAATTCTCTTAGCCAACGCCCGTCATGTCGCGACGGGACTACGCATCACCGAGGAGCGAACCGCTGAATTACGCCGGGCGATCGAAGCCGGCGACGCGGGGGCCCTTCATAAACTCTTAGCTGAGGCCCGCATCGCCCGTCAGGCGCTTGATCGTTCGCGATGAATGATCCTTTAATCATCCAGCCTTTTCAAACCCCTGCGCGCGGCGTCGCGCAAGTCCCGGGGTCTAAAAGTATCACTAACCGCGCCCTCATCTTGGCCGCCTTGGCCGAAGGTGAGACCGTCCTGACTGGGGCGCTCTTCAGCCGAGATACCAAAATCTTGATCGCGGCGCTCCGCGAACTTGGTTTCGAAGTCGCCGTTGACGAGGCTGCACTCGTGATCCGCGTCCGCGGCCTCGGGGGTCGTATTCCAAAATCATCCGCTACTTTGCATATCGGTAATGCCGGAACTGCCGCCCGCTTTTTGACCGCCTTTCTCGCCCTGGCACCTGGCGGGAAATACTTCCTCGATGGCGACGAGGCCATGCGCTCTCGCCCGATGGCCGGGTTGCTCACAGCTTTAAGCCAAGCGGGTTGCCGTGCGCTACAAGCCGACGGAAAGCCAGCCGTGGGCTTCCCCTTCACGCTCCATACCACCGGCAAATTAGGCGCGCTTGAAGTCGATGCAGCCGCCTCTTCTCAATTACTCTCCGCGCTCTTGATGGTCTTCCCGCTTTGTCCGGGAGCTTCCGTCAAGATGATCGGTGAAACTGTTTCGGAGCCCTTCGTCGAAATGACCGCACGCATGTGCGCGCAATTTGGCCGTCCCCTCCGGCGTGACGCCGCCGGGCGATGGGTATGCGATCATAGCGGCCCTTACCTGGCCCCCCAGCCTGACTATGCCATCGAGCCAGATGCCACAGCGGCAAGTTACTTCATCGCCCTCCCGGCCGTGACGGGACCTCGCGCCAGCGTGCGCATCCATGGCTATGCGGAGGGCGGACTTCAGGGAGATACGGCCTTCGCCAAGGTCGCGGCGGCCTGCGGGGCAGTCTTACGGCCCTCTCAAGGGACATTAGTAACCCAGAGCTGGGCGGGCATCCAGGGCGGAGATTTTGATTTCAATGCTTTCTCGGATACTTTTCTGACGCTGGCGGTGCTGGCGACCCTGGCGACCCAACCGATAAAAATCCGCGGCATTGCCCATACCCGCAAACAAGAAACCGATCGCATTCTGGCTATGGCTACCGAATTGGAACGCCTTGGTATACGCGTCGTGCCATCAGCGGCTGAGCTTAAGGCGAATCCAGAGCTGGCGGCGCTGACGATTTATCCTGACCGCGCCGCTTTGCGCCGGACCGCCGCCGCCGGCCCAATTTTAATTCATACTTACGAAGATCATCGCATGGCCATGAGTTTCGGAGTTTTGGGCTCGTTCGATCTTTTTGGAGATGGCCGGCCTTGGATTGCGATTGCCGACCCGAGCTGCACAGGAAAGACCTTCCCGAATTTCTTCACCGCCCTCGAGGCCTTGCGCACAAATTTTGTGCGTATCTCCGTGGATGGCGGAGCTGCCTCGGGCAAATCCAGTACCAGTCGCGTGCTGGCACACGCGGTGGGCCTTTTGCACGTCGATACCGGTGCACATTACCGAAGCCTCACCCGGGCGCTGGTCGATGCTGGCGCAGACCTGACGGACGTGGCCTCGATAAGTAGCGCCTTACGCGGCCTCAAGATTGGCTCCCAAATCATCCCACACCAAGGCGCTCAATCTTCGCGCCTAACACTCGCTGGTCAACTACCTGCAGACACTACTTTACGAACTCCTGAAATTAATGCAGCGGTTTCTAAAGTCGCGGCGCTGCCGGTCGTCCGCCAATTCCTTTTGGAATACCAACGTAGCCAGGTAAAGCTGGCGCAGGACCAAGGCTTTGCCGGCATCGTGATGGAGGGCCGTGATATCGGTTCGATCGTCTTACCTGACGCAGAAGTTCGAATCTTCCTAGAAGCCGATACTGATGCGCGTAGCTTACGGCGAGCCGCCGAAGGCCAAGCCGACGCCGTGGCGCAACGCGATCTCCTCGACTCAACCCGGAAGACCGCGCCGTTGGTTTGTCCGAATGGAGCGACGCGGATTAATAACACCCACCTCTCCCTCCCGGAGGTCGTCGAGCAAATCATCTCTCTAGTGCGGGTGGCGGCGTTACCGCGATGATTCTCGAATCAAAAAACATTCTCTACAAAGCCGTCTACCATGGGGCTCGGGCGTTAATTGAAGTATTTTCCACTTTAGAAGTAGAGGGCTGGGAGAATATTCCCCAGGGGTCTTGCCTGTTCGCCTCTAACCACCAAAGCATGATTGATCCGCCTTTGTTAGGTTCGTGCCTGCCGCGTGAAATCTCGTTCGTGGCTCGCCGCACGCTTTTTGATAATCCCCTTTTTGGTTTCGTGATCCGGGCTTGCCATTCGATTCCGATCGACCGTGGAGCCGCTGACCTTGGCGCGATTCGGGCGGCTTTGGCGGCCTTGGCTGAAGAACGCGGCCTGCTGATCTTCCCAGAAGGCACCCGCAGCATCGATGGAGTCATTACGGCCGCCAAAGCCGGAGCCGGCCTCTTGGCGTGCAAGTCAGGAGCTCCAGTCGTCCCCATCCATATCCGGGGGGCGCGTGACGTCCTCGCGAAAGGTTCACACTTTCCGGCGGGCTCGGCTCGCATCCGGGTGCGCTTTGGTCCCGCGATTACCGCTTCGGCTTATGATCCGGGCAAAGATCACCCCGAGCGCTTCTTGGAAGCGTCTCGGAGAATCTTAGAAGCGATTAAGTCACTCCCTGACCACCGTGATCCTGGTCTTTAGGAAATCCGCTGCGGCATGACCACGCAAAGGAAGTCATCCTTCAGTCCGCGAATCACCCCCGGGGACATCTCGTCCTTGAATTCAAAATCAATTTCGTCTTCCGTTAGAGCCTTCAGGGGGTCGATGATATACTGAGGGTTAAAAGCGATGTTCACTTCTGGTCCATCGTATTTTATGGCGATGGGCTCGTGGGCTTCGCCACTTTCTGACTTTGCGGAAATTTCTAGGTTCTGCGTTTTCTTCGAAACCGTCATGCGAATCGTGTTGTTGCGATCATCCGTCATCAGGGAGGCACGGTTGACGCTCTCGAGGATTTTTTCGCGCTCGAGCCGGACTTTTGAACCGGCTTCCTTCGGGATGACTTGCCGGTAGTTCGGGTAATTTCCTTCGACGACTTTGGAGACCAACTGAATGCGATCAACGAGACCTTCTTCGTTCTTTGGGATATCGATGGTGAAGCCTACCTGGCGTTCGTTATTCGAGATATGGGCCATCCCGCCGGCTTTCAATAACCGCATTAATTCGATGATGGTGCGGGCGGGCAAGATTAACGCTAAGGGTTTATCAGCGCCTTCTAATTTGCGGACGCATTTCGCTAAGCGGCGCCCGTCGGTGGCGACGACGGTTAACTTTCCTTCGGCGAATTCAAAGAAGACCCCATTTAAAATATAGCGATTTTCGTCGGACGATTGAGCGTAGCTTACTTTACGCAGCATGTCGCCAAGATCATCTTGGTTGATGGAAATTGTTGGCTGCCCGGTGAAGTTAGAAATGGGGGGAAATTGATCGGCGGGTAAGCCCGCGATTTGGAAAACGGAACTACCTGAAGTTATTTTGACGCGTTCTTTACCGGTCAGTTCCACGATGGTATCGGCGCTGGAAAGGGCGCGCACAATGGGGACGAGTTTTTTAACCGGGAGGGTGATGCGGCCAGGAGTGGAGACGGAAGCTTTGATGCGGCAGCAAATACCGAGATCAAGATTTGTGGTCGTCAGGGTAATCGTGTCGCCTTCCGCTTCGATGAGGACATTTTGAAGGATCGGCATTGTCGCGCGATTTCCGACCACGTTAGTGACGCTGGAGAGCCCGTTAAAAAAATGGTTTCGGTTGACCTTGAACTTCATGGTGCGGAAGAATTGAGGCACAGAGGGGGGCGAGGCAACTACGCAATGAACCCTTTCCTGGAAGACTGTATCTAATTATCTATTCATATATAAATACCAGTAGTAACAGTAGGCTTCGGAAATCTGTGGATAGTTTCACAACCCCTTGGTTTATGGCTGCTATGGGAAAAAGGGAGGCCTGTGCCGAGAATGCGAACAACCCTTAGCTTGTTCACACGTGACCCTAAACACGAACTTCTCACGGGCTATTCACAACCCGGACACATCTTCATCGTCATCCTCGGGGGCGGGGTCTATTTCACTCTTTTTAAGCAAGAAAAAATGGCGGATAATCCCCCAGAGAATGTAACCTAGGAACAGGGCGGGAAAGGAGAACTCGGGATACCGGAATAATACGGCCGCACAGATGATAATAAGAATAAAACCTCTCGTCCGCGCCCGGGATTTCCAATCCAGTTTTTTAAAGCTCGGGAAGCGGACATTACTGATCATCAGGTAAGAAATCACCAACATGAGTGGCAAGAGGGTCCAAGACCAAGCGAGGAGGGTGGGGTCCAAAGAATCTTTAATTTCTCCGTTTCGCAAGACGCGCGAGAGGACCAAGACCAGGGAGGCCATCACGCCGGCGGCGGCCGGCGAAGGTAGCCCCACAAAATCGCCCCCAGCGGCGCGTTTCTCATTCCCGGGCACCAGCGGATTAGTCAGCACGTTAAAGCGCGCCAGACGCACCCCGACGCAGAGCAGATAGACAAAGGCCAGCAGCCAGGTGGCCAGTTGGACATTATCATTTTCGCCGGGTTTGATGATCAGGAAGCAGGCCATGAGCGCGGGGGCGACCCCGAACGAAACCGTATCGGCGATGGAATCAAATTCGGCCCCGAAGAGCGATTCGCGGTTCGTCGCCCGGGCGATTAAGCCATCGAACAGATCGCAGACGCAGGCGAAAAGGATGAACCAGACGGCCCAGATATAATGGTCGGCGCGTTCGGCCGTCGGCAGCGCGGTGAAGCGGGCTTCGATGCAATTCTTGATGGCCAAGAAGCCACAGAGCATATTGCCCGCCGTAAATAGGTTCGGCAGGAGGTAGATATGGGCGGCTTCTTCAGGCGAAGAATACGCAGGTTTTAAAGGTTTTTGGGACACGCTTAGGATTTGGGTTCGTCGAGGTATTTCCAGAAGCCGCCCTCTTGTTCGAGGCGGGCTTCGTCTTCGGGGAAGGGAAGGTGAGAGCGAAAAGCGAAGTCTTTAAAGGTATGCCGATGTAAGACATAATTAGCCAAGAGCGACCCTTCGGCGGCTTCGAAATAAATTCTAAATTCGCCGACGCGTAAACGGTGATAGGTATGCCCGCCCCGTCGGACGGTCCCCAAGTCGGAGCGACCTTGAAGCATGTCCTCCGGGGTGAGCGAAGAAAATGCCTCCACGACTTCCATCTGCTCCAACGTCGGCAGCTTACCCAAGACGTGCATAGCTTGATCGCTAAAATTAACTTGGTACATCGCTGGGTGAAGGAAACGGAGGGCGGCGAACTTCGGCAACCTTTCAGTTGCCCCGCTGCCAGCTGGTGAGTAGGTATTTCGCACGTATTTCGACCAAATCGAGGACTTTTTCGAAGTCTGCAGCCTCGCCGTAATAAGGATCGGGAAGGGCTTCGGTTCCCAGGAAAAGGACGAGTTTATGTTGATGCACAGCGGGGCATTGGGGGCGGAGCGCGCGTAAGTTTATCTCATCAGCCGCCAGGATGATGTCGTAGTGCGCGAAATCAGAGAGTTCAACCTGACGGGCTCGAAGCGGGGAAAGATCATAACCGCGTAATTTCGCATGGTGAATCGAGCGTGGATCGGGCGGACTGCCGAGGTGGTAATTTTCCGTCCCGGCGGAATCAAATTCGATTTCAGCACCGTTTAGTTTGGCGAGCTGCCGGAGGACACCTTCGGCGGTCGGCGAACGGCAAATATTACCCATGCACACTAAGAGAATGCGGCTAGGCCAATTAGGTGGAGCCATGGCTTAAGCCTTGGGGTGGCGCTCAGACTTTACCGCCAAAGCTTTGGTGGTCGTCGAGGTCTAGGACCTCGAACCAAGTCGTGATATCTTCGCGTTTTGCACCCGCTGGGGTGGACGACTGATATTCGCTTAAACGAGCCCGACCCCCGGGTGCAGAGGGCGCTCGGCTTTCATGGTAAGCGCTGAAGACAGCGATTTCATGCCCTAGACGGGGGTTTTTCGCGTGGGACAACATCCAGGCCAAGATTTCTCCATCTCCTAAGCCCTTGGCTACCTGAGATTTAAGTTCATCTGCCTCGACGCCAAGGAAGTCTAAAACGTAGCGATCTAAAGAGCATCCATAGGTGTATTCGCCATTTTTACCTGCGAGGGTTGCGCGGCATTTATCAATCATCCGGGGGAGGATGACAAGGCCACCGAGGCGGACGCGGGGGCTTCGGGGTGGGTGTTGCGTTAGGTCGTAGAGATCGTGGGGCATAAAATAAGGGAGGTCGCCACCCTACCCCCCCTGGTTAAACGTGCAAGAACTGAGGTAAGAATGGAGGTTTGCCAAAATGTCACACCCCCACCAATTTCCAAGCATGGTCCAGACTGTCGCAGATATCACCGCCCTGCCCTTGACCCGGGATTGCTGGGTTGGGGCTGCGATGGTGTTTTTGACGGCTGCGGTCTTAGATTGGTATGCGTCCAGAGATAATTCAGGGAAGCTTCAGACGGCTGCCCTTTGGCTCCTTCGGGCGGGCTGGGTTTTGATTACGGCTATGCTGGCCTACCAAGGCTTACGGACGCGCGCGTTGCCGATTACCACGCCAGCCGAGGTGCTCCTGTCTATTGCCTGGGGTCTTGCGGGACTCGCCGGCTTTCTGGACCTAACTTTTAACCATCGCTTGCCAAGCTGGGCGATTGGGAGCGCGACCGCCGTTTGTTTGCTCATCGCCGCTGGGCTTGGCGTCGTCCCCCACCCTTCAGTGAATGCGAACAAGCCGATGTTGGTGATGCATGTCGGCGCGGCTGTCCTCGCTTACTGTGTGCTGGCCGCCCAGGCACTTAATTCGGCCGCTTACCTTTTGCAGGATCGTGCGCTCGCGAAACGTCGGTTTGGTGGCATCTACGCCCTCCTCCCCTCGCTCGTCCCATTAGATAGAGTCGGCAGCCAATTACTTGGAGCAGCGGTCTGGCTCTTGGGCTTGTCGTTGGTGATTGGTGCCACTGATTGGGCACAACGCGATTTGGCGCTCGTCGCTCTTCCAAAGCTGGCTGTCGCACTCCTCACGTGGCTGGCCGGACTCTATGTGATCATTCAGCGTCGTCGGCATCGCCTTGCAGGTGCCGATTTTGCGCGAGCTTCACTCTGGGCCTTCGTTCCGGCGCTCATCGCCCTATATCTATCTTTTCCTCACGCCTGATGAGTGAGCAATCTAAGAATCTGGTCGCACTCAGTGCGACGCATCGCACCGCGGGCCTTGATGAGCGCGCGGCCTTCACGGTGCCGCCGGGTGGGGCCGATATTTTTTACGCGGCGGCGCGCGAGGCCGGCCTTGCGGAAGCGGTATTGCTTGCCACCTGTAATCGACTGGAAGCCTACGCAGTTGGCGATGAAGCGGCGGCCTTGCATTTGCGCACTGCGTTAATGAAAGCGACGGGAGCCCCGGCCGAGGCTCTCGATCAACACCTTCGGGCGGTACCTGGTCTGCTGGCGGTCGAACATCTTTTTGGGGTCGTTTCCGGTCTTGATTCTCAAATGGTCGGAGAAGTTGAAATCGCCGGCCAAGCGAAGGATGCCTATGCGGACGCTTTAGCGCGCGGCATGACGGGACCGATTCTTAACCGCGTCTTCCAACGTGCCTTTCAAGCAGGCGCTTGGGCGCGCACCCATACTGGCATCGCGCAAGGCCAAGTAAGCCTTGGGAATATTGCGGTCGATTTGGCCATGCGAGCGTTTGGTTCACTGGCTGAGGCGCGCGTCTTGATTTTGGGAACGGGTGACGTCGGTCGCCAGGTTGCCCAGGCCCTCGTTTCCCGGGGTGCTTCGCAGGTGGCGGTCGCCTCCCGCTCGTTTGAAAACGCCCGCTTGCTGGCGGAAGAATTTGCGGGCTCGGCGATGACGCTGGCGGACGCCTTGCGACAAGCGCATGCGCACGACGTCATCGTCGGCTGTGCGACGGTCGAGCGTGCACTCTTGGATTACAATACGATGAGGGAGCTGACGGAGCGGCGCCAAGGGCGCCCACTCCTGTTGGTCGATCTCGGGGTGCCACGAAATTTTGATGCCGCTGGTCGGGCCTTGGAGGGAGTTTATCTTTGTGACCTCGACGATTTGGCCGGTGTGGCGAACACCAATCTGAAAGCGCGCCTGGCCGAGGTCTCGCGAGCCCGCACGGCCTTGGCGGAAAAAGCGGCCCGTGCCTGGGGTGCGGCAACCCACTCCTACAGCGCGGAGGCCTGATTTTTATGAAACCCACCGTACTGATCGTCGACGATGAGAAGCATTCGCGCGAAGGCTTGCGGGCCGCCTTAGAAGATAAATATGAAACCTTCTTGGCGAAAGATGGCGCGGAGGCGATGCGCTTGATGCAGGACGTACCGCCGGATGCGGTCTTGACCGACTTACGGATGGCGGGCGAAGACGGCATGGCCGTGATTGAAAGGGCCCTGAAACTCGCCCATCAACCCGTGTGCATCATGATGACGGCCTACGGCGACGTGGACACTGCGGTGCAGGCGATGAGCCGAGGTGCGTATTGGTTCATGCAGAAGCCCGTGGACTTGCGGCAGGTAGAAATTTTATTGGAACGCGGACTGAAGGCCCGTTCGACGGAAAAAGAAGTCGTGACCTTGAAGACGCGCTTGGATCGAAAATTTTCGCTCGGAGAAGTCGTGGGTTCTTCCGCTTCGCTGCAGCGCGCGATCGAACAAGTCCGTGCGGTGGCGCCCTCGAATGCGACCGTGCTACTCCTTGGCGACACCGGCACGGGTAAGGAACTCTTTGCGCAGATGATCCATCAGGCCAGCCATCGTTCCAAAGGTCCCTTCATGGCGGTGCACTGCGCGGCGATTCCGGCTAACCTGTTGGAGAGTGAGCTTTTCGGACATGAAAAAGGAGCCTTCACCGGGGCGACGGAACGCCGCGTCGGACGCTTCGAGTCAGCGGACGGCGGCACCTTGTTCTTGGATGAAATCGGCGAGATTGATGCCACGACCCAAGTGAAACTCCTCCGCTTCCTGGAGACGAGGGCGGTGGAGCGACTGGGTTCGCACCGGCCGATTGCCTTGGACCTCCGGTTGGTTTGCGCGACGAATCGAGACCTCAATCAAATGGTGCGCGAAGGCAAATTCCGCGAAGACCTTTATTATCGCCTCTCGGTCGTTCCACTTCGCCTGCCCTCGCTCCGCGAACGGCAAGACGACATTCCTTTGCTGCTAGCGCACTACCTCGCCCGCTTTGCCAAAGAGAACACTAGCGCGCCGGCCAAACTTTCATCCGAGGCGGAAGCGATCCTCGTTCACTATGGCTGGCCGGGGAATATTCGCGAGTTGCGGAACGCCTGTGAAAACCTCGCCGTTTTACGCGCGGGCAAGGTCGTGGCCGCCGCCGACCTAGACGCGCGTTTCTCTCAGGTTGAAACTCAACCACGTTTTAATTCCGCCGGCGGAGCGGCCCCGGTCCTTGATCGCGAACAGAACGAGAAACAGCTTTTACGACAGGCCTTGGCGACCGCTGGTCGTAATCGCACCCGCGCCGCCGAACTGATGGGGATTTCCCGCCGGACCTTGCACCGTAAATTACTCCAATGGCCCGAGTTGGACCCCGGCCCAGAACTTCCGGCCCAATGACATTCATGTTCCGGGCATTTTTATTATTCGCGGCTGCGGGGACGGTTTCCGCAGCTGATTTCGTCGGCTCTGACGTCGTGTCTGGAGCGTTGACCAAAGGGGTCGCTGAGTCATCTGGCAAGGAAGGCGCCGCGGATTTTTCGGGCAGCCTGCCGGGTGCCAAAGCGTTGGCCGAAGGGAAAGCGCTCGCCGCGATTCTATTTCAGCGTCCCGGTGAGCCCACGCCTAAGGCGGCAGGCAATTTGAAACTCCTAGAATTTCCCATCGCGAATGCCGCAGTGATTGTCGGGGTGCACCGTTCGAATACCATCGATCATATCGATTTCGCTTCCTTGAATGGGGTCTTTGCTAATGACCCGAGACAGCGGATGATTAATTGGAATGACGTTCCTGGGGTCACGCGTTCGGAGTTGATTACGCCGGGAGTTTGTTCGCCTGATAACTCTTTTGTGCGAGAGCTCTTTCAGGGCCTTGTTCTGAATGGAGCAATTTTCCGTCCGGACGTGAGGCAGAATATTTCCGTGGAATTAGCGGCGGACCTGGTCGCATCGCGCTCCAGTGCGTTGCAGTTGATGCCGCAGATACCCTTGGGTTCGGTGGGGCGCGTCTTGCAGGTAGCTGACGGCCGCGCGGGAAGTTCGATGACGGCATACTCGCCCGACGAGATGAATATTTACAACGGCGACTACCCTCTCCGCTTGCCATTAATTCTCTTCGTCCGGCAGGATAAGTTCGAGGAGCTAAAGCCGGTGATAAGGTGGCTCTTGTCCGACGTGGCGGCAAGCCGGCTCGAAAAAGAAGGGCTCCACCCTACCCCTAAGCCTATCCGAGACCGTTTTGCCCAAAGGCTTGACACCCGCTAGGGCGTTTGGTCTGCTTTCCTCCGAGTGCGCGTGTAGCTCAATGGTAGAGTACCACCTTGCCAAGGTGGCTGTTGCTGGTTCAAGTCCAGTCGCGCGCTCCACTTTAATAAGGGAGCAAAAACCCGCCGAAGTTCGGCGGGTTTTTCATGGGGCTACCCTTAGGCGGCGCCAGGGAAGGTAACCGTCACCTTTAGACCTCTGGGGCGAGCCGGCTCGGCGGTAGCAGAGCCGCCATGAAGTTCTGCCACCTGTCTTACGATGCTGAGCCCAAGCCCGCTGCCTCCGGCTTGGCGGGACTTGTCGGTGCGATAGAAACGGTCAAAGAGCCGCGGCAGATCCGCGCTGGGGACCCCTCCCCCATTATCTTCGACACAGAGCTCAACGCCCTTGGGCAAGTTGGCTGTCGAGATCCGGATGAGCGTCACCCCGGCCGCGTGCGCCAAGGCATTGTCTAATAAATTTTGGACTAACCGGTGAGCTTGGACGGGATCGGCCGCCGAATCTTCGGCTGCATTTAAGGAGAGCGCGAGCGTCACCCCGACGGCACGGCACCGGGCGTCATAGGCATCGACCACCTCCTGGATGGCGCGGTGGAGTGCCCCGGCTTCTCGTTGGACGCTTTGGGCGGTTTCAAGGCTCGCAAGCGCGAGTAAGCCTTCGACGAGCCCTTGGAGGCGCCCGACGGAGCTGACGATTTTTTGGACAAAGCGACCGCGGTCCGCGACCGACATCGTGTCATGGTCATCGGCCAAGGTTTCAGCATAACCGCGCAAAATCGTCACTGGAGTCCGCAGGTCATGGGAGACATTGGTGATGAAATCGCGCTCCATGGCTTGAAGTCGTTTGAGGGCGGTGACGTCTGCTAAGACAAAGATGGCCGCATCTTCCCCGAACCCTTCGGGGTCGGTGAGGGCTCCGGCGGCTTGGATCCAGACGTCTGCCAAGGGTGCGCGGTTAAGTAAAATCGTTGAACGTCCCCCGCCCTCTTGGCGAACGCGATGCACGAGCTCGATGAAGTCAGCGCTTTTTACTAACGGCACGATGGAGCCCCAGCCCGTTTTTTGCGGCAGACCAAAGAGCGTGATTGCCGATGGATTGGCGAGGCGCAAGCGATCTTGTGCATCCACGACGAGGACCGCATCCGTAAGCGGTGCCAGCAAGGCTTCGATCCGGCGGGAAGCTGCCGCGCGGCTTTCGTTTTCCGTTAGCGCCCGACTTTCAATTGAAAGAAATAACTCGTCGAGCTTGAGCGCCGAAGCCAAACGACCGGTCGGCCGGCCACCCGCATCGCCGCGGAGTAGCGCGCGGCGGGCCCAGCGGATCAAGCGGTTGATTTCCGCGACACACCAAGCGGCGACGACCGATAACGCGATGAGGAGAATCCACGGAAGCCAAGTCATCATCGCCTAAGATGACAGGGATTATAGAGCGGGCGAGAGCAAAGCCGATTACCCTGCGACGCGATACCCTACCCCGCGGACGGTTTCGATGACATCTCCAGCGGGACCTAATTTTTCGCGTAAGCGACGGACATGTGTATCGACCGTCCGGGTTTCGAGGTCCGGAGAATAATTCCAAACATCGGATAGCAACTCTTCGCGAGATTGAACGCGCCCTTTGCGTTCTAACATCAGCCGCAATAACTTGAATTCGGTCGCGGTGAGTTCTACGGCTTTGCCTTGGGAGGAGACTTCATGCCGTTCGATATCCAGAAGGAGTGCGCCCGCCGCGAGCCGTGTTGAGGGCTTGGCCGCCGCCGATTTGGCCCGCCGTAAAAGCGCTTGGGCACGCAGCATTAATTCACGGACATCAAAAGGTTTGCTGACATAATCGTCGGCTCCTGACTCGAGGCCTTTTACTTTGTCGGCGGTTTCGGTCTTGGCCGTGAGGAGAATCACCGGGGTATCTTGCAGGAGAGCGTCCGACCGTACCATGCGCAGCAATTGGACGCCGGTGAGCTCGGGCATCATGACATCTAGGATGACAAGATCAGGGCGAAAGTCCCTCGCCAGGCCGAGAGCCCTCAGTGGGTCGTTCAGGGTGCGCACGGCATAACCTGCCTGCCGGAATTTATAATCCAAGAGTTCCGTGACATCGGACTCGTCGTCGACAATAAGGATTCGTTTGAGATGTTCAGCGTCCATGATTTGTTTGAGTTATTATATTATTTATACCTATCCTTCCGAATCGCCAGAGTTAGGTGACAATTGAAACGGTTGGGTTAAAACAAGTAAAAAATTTTGTAAGTCCTTATAAAATAATAACTTACATAATAAAGAAACATAACTGTAACCCTTCCTTTTGATAATCTTCACATTGGTTGTTCCACGTGGAACATCAATCCCCTACCCTGTTATTTCTTCGCTCTAAAGAGAACCATCAGCAGAGAGATATCCGACGGATTTACCCCGCTAATACGGCTGGCTTGGCCTAAGGTTTGAGGTTGGATGGCATGAAGCTTTTGCCGGCCTTCAAGGCAGATGGCGTGGGCATTCATAAAATCAAATCCAGCCGGGACCTTAAAGGACTCCAGATCATGAAGTTTGCGCACGGATCGTAATTCGCGTTCCAAATAACCTTTATACTTAACCCGATACATGGCTTCAGCTTGAACTTCTGGGGTTTCGGCCAGGAATGTTGGGGGTAAATGCTGGGGGGTTGTTTCCCATTGTTTTCGAATCACATCGCCCGCAATCCCGCCGGGAATAGTAACTTTCTCTAAATATTCGACCCAATGGCTAACCCGAGTAGCTTTAGCTTCGATACGAGTTAAACGGTCGGCTGGAACTAAGCCAAACTCCGCCGCCTTAGACTTTAGGCGAATCTCCGCGCTACCGTGGTTAAATAAAAGACGGTATTCAGCCCGGCTGGTGAACATTCGGTAAGGCTCCCGGGTGCCTTTGGAGACTAAATCATCAATGAGGACGCCAATGTAGGCTTCATCGCGCCCAATTACCATCGGTGTCAGGCCCTTAACTTTACAGGCGGCGTTAACCCCGGCCACTAATCCTTGGGCGGCGGCTTCTTCGTAGCCTGATGTACCATTGATCTGGCCGGCAAAGAACAGGGCTTCGACTTTTTTAGACTCCAGGGTTGGATAGAGTTGGGTGGGGGGCGAGAAGTCATATTCAACCGCATAGGCTGGCCGAAGCATGACGGCTTTCTCCAGTCCGGCGATGGAGCTGAGCATCTTTAGCTGAACTTCAAAGGGCAGGGAGGTTGAAAGTCCGTTAATATACCATTCGTCGGTATTGCGGCCTTCGGGCTCCAGGTAGAGCTTGTGCGAGTCTTTATCGCTAAACTTAACAAACTTATCCTCGATGGAAGGGCAGTAGCGCGGGCCGACCCCGGTTATTTCTCCACCAAAAAGAGGGGAGAGGTGAAGGTTATCTTGGACTATTTTGCCGGTCGCACCGGTGGCTTCGGTCATCCAACACGATACCTGATCGGAGCCAGGCGTCCACCCGGGGAGCCGTTCGCCGTGTTGTTCCACGTGGAACAAATCATGCTGCTGCCGGGTGTCATGAAACGCGAAAAGGGTGGGGGAACTATCGCCGGCCTGCTCCTCGCATTTAGAAAAATCAATCGTTGATCCGAGGATGCGCGGAGGCGTCCCGGTCTTGAGTCGCTGAAGCTCAATTCCTGCTTCTAAGAAACTGCTGGACAACGACTTAGCACTAAAATCTCCCAACCTTCCACCTTCAGTTTTATTTGCCCCGATGTGCATCAGGCCGCGCAAAAACGTGCCAGTAGTGACCACGACCGTTTTGGCATGGAAATCGAGATCCAGGTTCGTCCGAACGCCCACGACCTGTCCGGAGACGAAGATCAGTCCGGTGACCTGGGCTTGAAAGAGGGTGAGCCCGGGTTGGAGCTCACAGCGGTGCTTCATCCGGAATTGGTAGGCCTTCTTGTCGCACTGGGCCCGAGGCGCCTGGACGGCCGGGCCCTTCGAGGAGTTAAGGAGACGGAATTGGATTCCGGTCACGTCAGCCGTCAGCCCCATTTCGCCGCCGAGGGCATCGATCTCGCGGACTATATGTCCTTTGGCCTGGCCGCCGATGGCTGGGTTACAGCTCATTTGGGCGATGGTATCGATGTTGCCGGTCAGGAGCAGGACGTCCACGCCCATGCGGGCCGCGGCGAGGGCAGCTTCCACGCCGGCATGGCCAGCCCCGCAGACGATGACATCATAGGGGCGCGTCGGCCCCAGGCGTATTTCTTTGTGCGGTCGCATAAGCTTCCCTCCGGGAGGAGAGAATCACTTACCAATGCAGAAGGAAGCAAAGAGCTTGTCCAGCATACGCTCATTATCAATTCGACCCACGACCTCCCCCAGGGCGTCCAGGGCCTCCCGACCCCGGGCGGCGGCAAGCTCAGTTTGAATGGGGGATTTAAGGTGGCCGTGGGCCAAAATGAGGGCCTCGGCCGCCCGGTGGAGGGCATCGGCATGGCGGACACTGACGACCAAATCTTCGGCGCCTGGGGCGACCTCGCGTTCAATTAAGATGACACCGAGGCGGGCCCGAAGAGCCTCGCCATCCTCGCCGGGCAAAAGGCAGGTTCGCAGCTTGGTAAAGTCTGGCAAAAAATCCTGCTGTTCGGCCGCTTCGGGTAAGTCAGATTTATTGGCGATCACGAGGGTGCGCTTGATGTCCAAGAGCGTTGTTAATTCCGGCGGCAGGGAAGGGGGCTTAACGGAGGCGTCGACGACGAGAAGCAGAAAATGCGCCGAGCGCGCTTGCTCAAGGGAGCGAAGCATCCCGGCATTTTCGAGTGCGGTGCCCCCGACGCGAAGGCCAGCGGTATCGACGGCCGTCACGTGCAGCGGCAAGCCAGCGATGGGCGCTTCCAAGTAATCGCGCGTGGTGCCCGGTTCGGCGCTGACGAGCGCGCGCTCGGCTCCGGCCAATAAGTTAAGCAAGCTGGATTTACCCGCGTTTGGAGCACCGACGACCGCGATTCTCAACCCCTCGCGGAGCGCGCTATCGTGCCGGGCCGTCCGAGCGTATCCATTAAGTTCTGACGCAATTTCGACCAATTTAGATGCGGGTCCCGTGGGGTCTTCAACGGGCAGGTCTTCTTCCGGAAAATCAATGTGCGCCTCCAGTTCAGCCAAGACTTGCAAGAGTCGATCGGTCCAGCGGGCAATCTTTTGGCCCACTTCACCGGCCAACATCCGGCGCGCAGAAATGAGGGCGCGTTCCGAACTGGCATGGATGAGATCGGCTACGGCTTCCGCTTGGGTAAGGTCCATCCGGCCAGCGAGAAAAGCCCGCCGCGTGAACTCGCCCGGCTCGGCCATGCGGCCGCCGCGAGCCAGGCAATCTTCGGTCAGCCGGCGAACGAGGAGGGGATTACCGTGGCAGGTGATTTCCAGCGAGTCATTGCCCGTGAAAGATTTTCCCGCGCACCAAAGGACGGCGACGATTTGATCGATCGGCTTCCCGGCAACGTCTCGCCAGATAGCGGGGGTGGCCCGGCGTTCGGCGAGAGGTGTTTTACGCTGTAGCGCCTCGGTTGCGATCTTGACCGCCAGAGGGCCGTCGATCCGCAGAACGGCAAGGGCCGAGCGCCCGGCAGGGGTGGCGGCAGCGACAATCGTTTCGGCGGAGGACATGGGCTATAGATAAAGAGAGTCCCATCCCAAGGGGCGAGGGCGGGGGAGGCAAGCGGTGTCATAGGATTGCAAAAAGGCTGGAAGGGCGGGGAGGTCGTGCCAAAGTCCGCCCATCACCACCGTGGAAAACCACCCCTTCCTTTCGCCGACAACGGCCCAACAAATCGCGGCGGCGCATGGCACCCCCTGTTACGTCTACGATCAAGCCACCCTCGAGACTCAGGCGAAGGCGATGTTGGCCTTTCCGAATGCCTTCGGACTCACCGTGCGTTTCGCGATGAAGGCCTGCCCCAACGCGTCGGTACTTAAGATCTTTGCCCGTCTGGGCCTCCACTTTGATGCGAGTTCTGGTTTTGAGGTTCGCCGCGCACGCTTAGCAGGTATCCCCGCCGACCGGATTTCACTTTCATCCCAAGAGCTCCCCGGAGATTTTGCCGAGTTACTTAAGCAGGGGGTCCACGCCAATGCCTGTTCCTTGTCGCAGTTGGAGCGGATTGGCCAGGCCCTCCCCGGACATGAGGTCGGTTTGCGTTTTAATCCCGGTCGGGGATCAGGTGGGACGGGTAAAACCAATGTGGGTGGACCCGATTCCTCCTTCGGTATTTGGCATGAATGGGCGGAGCAAGTTCAGGCCATCGCAGCGAAGTATCAGCTTAAAATCGTGCGGATCCATACGCACATCGGTTCGGGCAGCGACCCCGTCATCTGGCAAGAGGTCTCGGCCGCTAGCCTCGCCCTCGTGCGTCGTTTTCCTTCAGCGGTGACGTTGAATCTTGGCGGCGGTTATAAGGTGGCGCGGGTGGCGGGCGAGAAGGGAACCGACCCTCAACTGATTGGCGCGCCGGTGCAGGCAGCCTTCGAAAAATTCGCGCAAGAAGATGGCCGTAAGCTCCAGCTGGAAATCGAACCTGGCACGTTTTTGGTCGCCAATGCCGGCGCCGTACTTTGTCACGTGCAAGATGTTGTTTCGACCGGGACTCGCGAGTTTCTAAAACTTGATTCCGGAATGACGGAAATTCTCCGACCCTCGCTTTATGGGGCGCAGCATCCGGCCTACCTTTATCAGGCGAAGCCTAATGACCAGAAGCGGGATTATGTTATCGTCGGGCATTGCTGTGAGTCCGGCGATTTGATCAGTTGCGCGCCAGGTGAACCAGAGACGCTGGACACTCGGCATTTACCCGAAGCCACCGCGGGCGACCTTTGCGTCTTAGGCGGCGCCGGGGCCTATTGCGCCGGCATGAGTACGAAGAATTATAATTCCTTCCCCGAAGCGCCGGAGGTCTTGATAAAAAATGATGGCCACACTCTTTTGATTCGCCGCCGTCAGTCGCTCGCGCAAATCATCCAAAACGAAACCCTCGCGGAGGGGCTTTGATTCGTGGCCCTGGTTTCTCCGCCCCTCGGTGCCTTGGTGCCCGACTCGCCGCATGCGACGGTCGTCTGTCTGCCGACCCTGGCCGATGTGGAAAGTTATGAGCGGAAAGAAGCGCGCGTGTGGGAAAAAATTCGCGCTGGTTATCCGCGTTTTGTTCGGAATGAACTGGTGACGCATGCGGCGAGCGCCGCCGCAAAAGAGTTGGGACGCTCCGGAATGCTTTTCCCCCTGGTTTCGCGCCGCGCTGCCGAACAGCTCGCCCGGAGGGCTGGGGCGTCAGTCGCGTCGCTCGACGACGTGGGAGATTTCGTCTTGTTGACGACACCAGCCGGCCCTGCCGCGGAGAGACTTCATAAATTCGTCCAACACACGGGCACCTTGATCTCTTCTCGCCAAGCGGAAGCCTATTTAAAAGGGAACGCCACCGGAGAAACGGCGCAAACTTTGGCCCGGATTCGTCAGACACTCGGACCCTATTTGGCAGGCGTCTCCGCCGAAGAAATCCACATCACCACCTCAGGCATGAATGCGGTGGAGGCCGCCATCACCGCGGTGAATTTCGTGCAGCGCCCGCGCGGTCGGAAAGATTGGATTCAGCTCGGATGGCTTTACGTAGACTCGACGCGGCTGTTGGAGAAAGCGACGGACGCCCCTCGTCATTTCATCGCGGACGTCCGTGATCTGCAGGCCGTCGAAAAAATATTAGCCACCGGAAAGGTGGCGGGCGTTTTCACCGAGGTGCCTAATAATCCCCAATTAGAAACGGCCGACATCAGTGCACTCCGTTCCTTATGCGATCACTATGAAGCCAAGCTTCTACTCGACCCAAGTTCGGTGGGCTTGGCGACGGTCGATGTCTTGCCGCATGCGGATATCCTTTGTTCAAGTCTCACAAAGTATGCGGCTTCTGAAGGCGACGTGATGGCCGGAGTCTTGGTGATCAATCCTGCTCGACCCGATGCCGCGGAGTTAGTGCGAGCGGCCAAAGCGAATCTCGATGAGTTGCACGGACTCGACCAAATTGCTTTAGCCGACCAAATCGGCCGGATGGGTGAAGTCACGGCCCAGCTTTCTGCCACCGCCGCGGAGATTGCCCGCCGGTTGGCGGCTCATCCAGCCGTCGCGCGCGTGCGCACGGCCAAAGACGGCGCCACGGCCTCAGCCTTTCGAAAAATCCAGCGCCCGGGCGCCGGCGCCGGCGCCTTGATCACGATCGAGCTACGTCAAGAAATGCGCACCGTGTACGATCGCTTGCCCGTGGTGAAAGGGCCGAGTTTCGGCCTGGGCTTCACGATTGTTGCCCCTTTCCTTTGGTTGGCGCATTTCGAAGAGGTCACCACCCCCGCGGGCCGGGAGACGATTCGAGCGGCCGGCCTCGATCCTGATTTATTGCGTCTGTCGATAGGCTTGGAGCCAGTGGAAGAGATTTGGGCAGCCCTCGCCTTTGCTCTCGACCCATAAAAAACCCGCCGGTTAAGGCGGGTTTGGACCCATCTAAGCTTAGCAGCTTATTTTTCTTCTTCGGGTCTTTCTTCCTCTTCTTCGAGGCCGTCCTCTTCGTCCTTGATCGGCGCCTTCTTACCGCTCGAGCCTTTTTTGGTATTCCGGGAGTTCAACATCCGCTCCCGAAAAGCGACCCGTTCTTTCTCCAGGAGGGGCACTGCCCCGGCGTCGACTTTAGCAAGGCCCTCTTCGAAGGCCTTCTTGTAGGCATCTTCCGAAGTGGCCGAGCGTTTGCGGGCCGATTTGTATTCCGCATAGGCCTTATGAGACAAGGCCCGATCGGCATGGGATTGTTGTTGGATGGCAAGAACCTCGGGCAGCTCGTTGGCCGCCTTACGGGCCGCCGTGAGTCGGGTGTGGTCAGGGTTAGCGGTAGCATGGCCCTCCTCTTTGCTGGCCGCAGCCAGCGTTTGGGTGTGAAGGCCGCAGGCAAGAATGGCCACGGCAATGGTGTGTTGTAGTGATATCATGGTAGTTAGTGGGAACGGGCTTGAAGGAAGGCTGTCATAGTTGGACAATACAAGACCGCCTCGCTGAGGTTCACCCCATGAGTTATTTACCCCGTCTATTCCTAGGCGTCATCCTGATATTGATGGCGTTGCCGCCGGCCCAGGCGCAGAAAAAGAAAAGCGGTTTGATGGTCGACGCCACCGAGTTGCCGCAGTTGGCCGCGATGCCGGATGCCTTTCCGCAAATATTAGGAACGCAGATCATCACCCCCGCCTATAAATTCACGAAAGAGGACGGGGTGCTCGAGGCGGCCCGCGAAATCAGTAAGATGGGCGCGCGCATTTTGAAGGTGTCCGTGACACCAGGGCCGCAATTCGCCGAACTGATTACGCTGCCTTTCACGCATTACTTGATCTGGTACCGTTCTAATAATGATTGGATCGCGGGGCTCACACCGGAGATGAAGCGGCGCGAGTATAATGCGATGTACGCGTTTACCAAAGACCTACTCACGCGCCGCGATGCGGCCGGAAAGACTTTCTTCATCGGCCATTGGGAAGGGGACTGGTATCTTTTACCTAATATGAACCCTGCCGGAGATGCGCCGGTCGAAGCGACCAACGCGATGATCGAATGGCTGAACGTGCGGCAAGAAGCGGTCGACGCTGCGCGGCGGGAAGTTCCCTACGCCCGTTGTCGCGTCTATACTTATACGGAAGTCAACCGTGTGCGCGATGCGATGAAGGATGGCAAAAAACGCTTGGTCAACGTCGTCCTCCCCAAGGTTAACGTCGATTTCGTTTCTTACTCCGCGTACGATGTTCAGTTAAAGACGGGCGAAGAAGTGCGGGCGACGCTTGATTACATTAACCAGCAGTTAGCGCCCAAAGCGAACCTCCCCGCCAAGCGCGTGTTCATTGGCGAATGCGGACTCTCCTGGATGGCTTGCGGTGGCGATGGGAAAGTTCATGAACAAAAGAACCGCGAAATCTTCATCAAGTTCCTCAGCTGGCGTCCGGCGATGGTGCTTTATTGGCAATTTTATAATAACGAAATGAACGACAACCAGCAGGTCGGTTTCTGGTTAGTGGATAACAAGAATAAGAAGACGCCGCTCTTTGAAACTTTCCGCGGGCTTTACGAGCAGCAGGAGAAGTTGGCCAAGCAGATTAAGTTGAATGCCCGTCGGTTGCCGACCCTGGAAGAAACTGCGACCTTCACCGAAAATTGGCTCACGCAGGTCGGGTACTGAGATTCATTCGGGGCTTGAGCTTAATTTCAAATCGGCGAAATTAATCGGGTGCGAAATAAACTGTGGATTGAAGGCCTCGCCACGTTTTTTCTCTGTTGTGCCACGCTGTTGGCGACAACCCCGATTACGGTTGCGGCCATCTTGTGCGCCTTAATTTATATGGGCGGCGCTATTTCCGGGGCGCATTATAATCCAGCGGTGACTTTGGGCTTCTTGTTACGCGGCCGGATCGGTCGGCGTTCGGCCTTAGCGTATGTCGGGGTGCAGTTCGCGGCCGCCCTGGCCGCCGCCCTGGTCGTGGGCTTGCTCACCGGGCATGATATTGAGAAAACCAAAGATGCGGTGGCCGCGCTCAGCGATTCGGTTTTCGCCGGGGCCCTCGCTACTTCTATCGTGGAATTCTTAGGAACCTTCTTGCTGGCCTTCGTCATTCTCATGGTGGCATCGTCACGCTTAACGGCTGGAAATAGCTATTTTGGCATCGCCATCGCGATGACGATGCTGGGCGTCTACGGAACATTCGGAGAATTCAATCCGTTCCTCAATCCGGCGGTGGCCATGGCTTCGTCGCTCCACGGTTTAGCCAGTTCGCTCTTCTCGGACGCAGATGGCTTCGCCGCTTTTGCCAAGGAAGTCATTTTAGCGGCGAAAGACGCCCCCCGGGTGGCGCTGGATATTTTCTGCCAATTATTGGGCGGAGCGTCGGCGGCGGGAGCGTTTCGGATGCTTTTCCCGGAAGATCGTTAAAGGGCGCCCAAGCCGGGGCTTGAAGCGGAGGCCTTTTCCCCCATGGTCAGTTTATGCAATCTCTCCTGATATCCCATAAGCACTACGGAACACTTCTCTTGGCCTTGGTCTTGGTCGTGATCGTTAATGCGATCCTGAATGGCCCGAAGCCAGTTCTGCAGCGCGTGGTCACCGTATTGGTCGACATCAACCTCGTCATCGGCTTGGTGGCGGCATTTCAGCCCGAAGCGCGTAACGTTTCCTGGTTCCACCCGATCTTCGCCCTCGGGGCCGTCGGCCTCCTGCATGCCGGCGCCAAGAGCGAGGATAAGGCTAAGGTCATCCGCTGTTTTTCCCTCGCCCTCGTCCTCCTCGTTCTCGCCTGGTCGGTCAACGCCTCCTGGGGCCCCGCCATTTTCAAGAGCACGTGGTTGATGAAGTCGGCCCCCGCGGTCCTCATTAAATAAGCCTTCGGGATACGGTTAGGTTACGATGGGCCGGACATTGTCCGGGCCATTTGACTTCCCATTGACCCACGGCTTCTTGGGGAGACACTCACGGAACTTGTCCGATGTATCGCCTCGCCCTCAACATGCTCTTCGGAGATCGCGCCAAGCTCGCGATGCTTCTTTGTGGGTTGGCGTTCTCGGCCTTGCTCATGGCCCAGCAGAGTTCGGTCTTCTTCGGTATCATGAGTTGGACTTACACGCCGATGGTCAATATCCGCGCCCAAGTCTGGGTCAGCGATCCGATGGTGGAGCAAGTCAATGATGCTAAGCCCCTGCGCGATACCGACCTGAGTCGAGTCCGCTCGGTCGACGGGGTCGCCTGGGCGGCACCTCTCCATACTTCCTTTGTCCAAGCGCGGATGCAGGACGGAAATTTCAAACTCATCACGCTGGTGGGGATTGACGCGGACACCTTCGCGGGAGCGCCGGCCGTACTCACGCAGGGCCGCATCGAGGATTTACGACTTCCGGACACGGTCATTGTCGACGAGTGGGGTGCCTCGTTGATGGGCCGCATGGGGGTTGGTCCTGACGGCAAGCCGCGCTCCACGCCGCTCAAGGTCGGCGATACGTTCGAGATCAATGACATTCAGGCCCGCATCGTTGGCATCTGTAAAGTGAAGCGCGCCTTCACCGGCGGCCCGTTTGTCTACACGACTTATGACCGCGCGAAGGGCTACACCCTTGGCGCTCGCCGCACGCTTAGCTTCATGCTGGTCGAGCCGCAGAAGGGTGTGACCCCGACCGAACTCTGCGGACGCATCGAACGTGAAACGGGTCTCAAGGCCTGGACATCTGACACGGTGATTTGGAACTGGGGTGAACGCAGCCTCGCCCGCAATACCTTCTGGTGGTTCTGGACCAACACTGGCATTCCGTTCTCCTTCGGCACAGCGGTTCTGCTCGGATTGTTTGTCGGCATCGCGATCTCTGGCCAAACGTTCTATTCTTTTGTGCTCGAGAACCTGAAATATTTCGCGGCCATCAAGGCGATGGGTGCGGGCATGGGCGTCATCGCCCGCATGCTCTTCGTGCAGGCCTTTACTGCCGGGCTCATCGGCTTCGGCCTCGGCGCCGGGATGGCCCAGGGCATCGGGCGCGCGATGATTGAGAAGGGCATGCCACCCTTCGTGATGTACCCGCAGATTCTCTGGGCGACGTTCGTCCTCGTGCTGGGTATTAGCTTCGTCTCCGCCATCATTGGCATTATCAAGGTGTCGCGTGTCGACGCCGCCTCGGTCTTCCGCGGATGAGCACCCTCGCCAACACCATCGCCGTCCGCGCCTCCGGCGTGGATATGTTCTTCGGCACGCCGGACAACCAAGTCGTCGCCCTCAAGCAAGCCGACTTTGAAGCCCGCCGTGGCGAACTTATTATGCTCGTAGGCCCATCGGGCTGCGGGAAGACGACGCTCCTCTCCGTTATCGCAGGGACGCTTACGCCGCAGGCGGGCACGGTCGAGGTCTTCGGCCAGCGCCTCGACGGTCTCGGCCAAGAGGCGCTCACGTCTTTCCGTCGTCAGCACCTCGGCTTCGTCTTTCAGTCATTCAACCTCATCCCTACGCTTTCCGTCATCGAGAATGTGATGGTGCCGCTGTTGATTCAGGGGCGGCCCTATGACGAAGCCCATGACCGCTCTGCCGCGATCATCGAGAAGGTCGGCCTCAAGGGCCGCGAAGAGGGTCGGCCCAATGCGCTCTCCGGCGGTCAGCAGCAGCGCGTGGCGATCGCGCGTGCGCTCGTCCACGAACCCCCCCTACTGATCTGCGATGAGCCTACCTCGGCCCTCGATAAAGATACCGGCGGGCATATCATGGAACTCGTCCGTGACCTTTCCCGCTCGCCTGAACGCTGCGTGGTTGTCGTGACCCACGATCATCGTATCTTCCGTTTTGCCGACCGCATCGCGGAAATGGAAGACGGCCGCATCAGCCGCGTGGTCGATGACCCCAAACTCCTCGATACCGCCCATCTCTGATTCCCCCTTATGTTCAAGAAACGCAACCTGCTCTTCGCTCTCGCTCTCGCCGGTGCCGTCGCCGCTTGGCAGCTCACCCGCGGCACAGCCAACGAAGCGCCGATCAAGCCGCCGCCGTATGAACCCGCCACTCGCGACAAAGACGGCCTCATCGCTGCCGCCGGTCTCATCGAGGCCGCCGCCGAGAATACTCTCCTGGGTTCACCCACCTCTGGCACGGTTGCAAAAGTCCATGTAAAGGTCTGGGACAAGGTGAAGGCCGGCGATCCGATCCTGACTCTCGATGAACGTGATCTCCGCGCCCAGCACGCCGTCCAGAAGGCCGCGGTCTCCGCCGCCGAGGCGACCACCGAGCGCGCCGAAGACGCCGCCCGTCGCTGGACAGGCATCAAGGATAGCGGCGCCGTCTCCGCGTCCGAACTTCTTTCCTACCAGATGGCCGCCAAGGAGGCGAAAGCGAAGCTCGCCCTCGCCAAGGCTCAGCTCGATCAGACGGCGGTACTCCTCGATCGGCTTGTACTCCGTTCGCCGATCGACGCGACGGTGCTTCAAGTCGGCGTCCGCGTCGGCGAATTCGTGGCCGCCGGTGCCAAGGCCCCGGTCGTGCTCGGCGATATTTCCACCTTGCAGATTCGTTGCGACATCGACGAACAGCTGGCCACACGCATGCGTGAGGGCCTGCCCGCCAAGGGCTTTCTGAAGGGCGAGAGCTCACTCGCTGGCGGCAAGGATCGTTCCATCGCCCTGAAGTTCGTCCGCATCGAACCTTTCGTCATCCCGAAGACCTCGCTGACTGGCGCGAGCGTGGAACGCGTCGACACCCGCGTCCTGCAAGTGATCTACCAATTCGACCGTCCGACCGGACGGGTACTTTTCGTCGGCCAGCAGATGGACGTCTATATCGACGCCTCCCAAAATGCTCCGGTTAAATAAGACCCTCCTTCTTGCGGCGCTCGTCCTCGTCGGCTGTGCGCACGATCCGATGGCGAAGCCGAAGGGGCCCGCCACGCCCGTGGCGTTCTCGCAGAGCGCCCCCGCTGCCGACGCGAAGTGGGCTGAATCATTTGGGGATTCCGCCTTACTTGAGCTCATCGCGCAGGCGCGCCAGAATAGTCCTGACCTGGTGATTGCTCGGGCGCGTGAACGTGAGGCTGTCGCCTTGCTCCTCGCTGCCAATGCCGGCGATCAGCCGGCGGTCTCCGTCGGCGCTGGTTTGGAATCCTCCCGCATTTCGCTCGAGACCGGACGCACGCCGGTCGGTTTCGGCATCCCTCGTCGCACCGACGTCGGAGCGGTGGGCGTGAAGGCTTCCTGGGAACTGGACGTCTGGGGCCGCGAGGCGGCCAAGACCAAGGGAGCCGACGCCGATTCGCGTGCAGCTAAATTCACGGCTGAACAGGCGGAGCTCGCTCTGTCCGCCGAAGTCGCGCGACTCTGGTTCGCCGTCCGCGGTGCCCGTGAACAGCTCGCTTTTCTCGAGACCGAATTCGCGACGCGCTTTCGCGAGATGGAAATTATCGAGCAGACTGTCGGTGCTGGACTGCTGGATTCCGATCCGCTTTCTTCCGCGCGTCTCGCCGCCGCCCAGGCTAAGGTTGATGAAGGTCTCGGCCGCCGCCGCCTTGCTGCGGCGGAGAATGCCTTGCGTGCGCTCATCGGTTCCGCCCCCGGTGCCAAGTTACCCGAAGCAAAAGGTGCCGTGGTGATGCCTGCCTTTGGTGCCGGCGTGCCTTCGGAGCTGCTGCTCCGCCGTCCCGATCTCGCCGCCGCCGCCGCGCATCTCGATGCCGCGATTGCGCGCGAAGGTGCCGCCATCGCCGACTTCTATCCTTCGGTGACGCTCAATGGCCAAGCTGGTTGGCAGGCCGATCCGGCTTCGCGTGTCGGTCGCGGCTCATCAAGTTTCTGGACGTTGACGCCGTCGCTCGACCTCCCCGTCTTCGATGCCGGCCGACGCGAAGCTAACCTCGAGGTGGCCCGCGCGCGCATCGACGGCTCTGGAGCGGAGTGGACGAAGGCCGTGTTGGGGGCATTTCGCGAAGTTGAGGACGCGCTTGCCGACCTCCGCGAGCTCGCCATGCAGGAGGAGCTCACCGGCCGGGTACTGGCCGCGGTACGCGTTCGCCTCGCTAATGCGGAAGCTCGCCGCCAGGCTGGCCTTGCGAACGAGAATGAGATCACGGCGGCGCATCGCGACGAGGCGCTGGCCGCGCGTACGCTTTCGTTGGTGGTGTGGGAACGTCGTCAGGTCGCGGTACGCCTCGCGGCGGCCACGGGCGGCGGATGGTCAGCCAAGTGACTTGCTTTGGCAGGGTCAGCACTGCGTGTAAATAAGAAGGGCGTCCTTGCGGACGCCCTTCTTATTTACATCAAGACGCTCAGGCCTTGATCTGCGGGCGCTTAGGATCTGGCCAGTCGATGTGGAAGAACTCGCCGCGGGGCTTGTCAGTGCGCTCGTAAGTATGGGCGCCGAAGAAGTCGCGTTGGCCTTGCAGTAAGTTCTGCGGTAAGTTCGCGGTGCGGTATGAGTCGAAGTAAGAGAGGGCTGACCCTAAGGTCGGCACCGGGATGCCATGCTTGACGGCGAGGGCGATGACCTTGCGCCAGTTCTTCTGCGCCTTCTTGACGGTCTTCTTGAAGTACGGGTCGAGGAGGAGGTTGTCCAGACGAGGCTTCTTGCCGAAAGCCTCCGTGATTTTTTGGAGGAAGCGGGCGCGGATGATGCAACCGCCGCGCCAGATCTGAGAAATTTCGCCGAAGTTAAGTTTCCACTTATATTCATTTTGCGCTTCGCGCATGAGTTGGAAGCCTTGGGCGTAGGAGCAAATTTTGGAGCAGAAGAGGGCTTCGCGGATTTGTTCGATGATTTTCGCGCGGTCTGGATTGGTCATCGCGCGTTTTGGGCCACGGAGGACTTTGGCGGCTTTGACGCGCTCATCCTTCACGGCGGAGAGACAGCGAGCAAAGACGGCTTCGGCAATGGTCGGAGCAGCGACACCCATATCGAGGGCGTTAGCGCTGGTCCATTTACCAGTCCCTTTTTGACCGGCCGTATCAAGGATCACATCAACCAGCGGCACACCGGTCTCCGGGTCCTTCTGCTTGAGGACTTTGGCGGTGATTTCGATCAGGAAGGAATTCAAGTCGCCCCTGTTCCACTCTTCGAAGACCGTGCCGATTTCATCGGGGGTCATGCCGAGGAGGCCGCGCATCAAGTCGTAGGCTTCGCAGATCATCTGCATGTCGCCGTATTCGATACCATTATGGACCATCTTGACGTAGTGGCCGGCACCATCGGTGCCGATGAGAGCGACGCAAGGAACGCCACCCTTGATGGGCTTGCCTGGCTTGGCGCCGGTCAGCTCTACGCCGGTCTCAGCGTCGACCTTAGAGGCAACCGCTTCCCAGATGGGTTTGATTTCAGCCCAAGCCGAGGCATCGCCACCGGGCATGAGGGATGGGCCAAAACGGGCCCCTTCTTCGCCGCCGGATACGCCCGAGCCAATAAAGCGGAGGCCCTTGGCCTTTAATTCCTTCTCGCGACGGATGGTGTCCGTCCAGAGAGCGTTACCGCCGTCGATGATGATGTCGCCCGGCTCAAAGACCGCCGCGAGCTCATTGATGACCGCATCGGTGGGGGCACCGGCTTTGACGAGGATGACGGCCTTACGAGGCTTTTTAAGAGAAGCGGCAAAATCCCGGATGGTCGGGCAACCCGTCAGCTTGCCTGGGGTATTCGGGTTTTCCTTCACAAACTCGTCGGTCTTGGCGGTCGTGCGGTTATACACCGAGATCGCGAAGCCGTGGTCGGCGATGTTGAGGGCGAGGTTCTGACCCATGACGGCCAGACCAATGAGACCAATGTCGGATTGCATAGTAGGGGGTAATGGCAACCTGCGAGGGCAGGCATGGCAAACAAGAAAAGCCCGTTAGTTGAGGTAAATGGGATGATTTCTCGGTAAAACAGGGGCTCGCCAGCCTTGGAAAGCCAGCCTTCGAAGGTGTGGCTTAGCCTTTCCCCTCGCCTCACCGGGCCACCTTATCATCTTAAGTTCTGTCATGTCCCAGCTCGTCGGCAAACGCATCACCCTCGGTATCACCGGCTCCATCGCCGCCTACAAGGCCGCGGACCTGACCTCTCAGCTGGTCAAGTACGGCGCCGAAGTCCAGGTGGTCATGACCAAGGGCGCGACCCAGTTCATCACCCCGATGACGCTGCAGGTGCTCTCTCGTCGCCCCGTGGCGTTCGATCTCTGGGCCGAGGGCGCTAACTCCGTCCCGGGTCACATCGAGATCGCCGACTCCTCCGACCTCCTCCTTGTCGCGCCGCTCACCGCTCATGTGATGGCGGAGTTTGCTCATGGCATGGCCCCTGATCTCTTAACCAGTGTTTACCTTGCGACGCGTGGGCCGGTACTGCTCTGCCCGGCGATGAACGGTAAGATGTATGAACATGCCGCCACCCAAGCAAATCTGAAGACCCTTCGGGCCCGCGGCCATGCGATCGTAGAACCCGCGGAAGGGATGCTCGCCTGCGGTTACGAAGGTCTCGGTAAATTAGCGCCCGTGGAAGAAATTGTCAGCCGCGTGCTGTCGATTTTAGGCTGAGGCATGGACCCGCAAGCCCTCCGGGAGCGACTCCAAGCCGAAGCGACCGCTTTGGGCTTTGATGCCTTCGGCGTTGCTCCGGTTGATGCCGATGTGCGCGCGGATTACTTTAAGAAGTGGATTGCCGACGGGATGCACGGCGAAATGAAATGGATGGCCCGTAATCCGGAAAGACGGACGGATGCCACGAAAGTCCTGCCAGAGGCAAGGAGTTTGATCGTCGTTGGGCTTAACTATTGGCAGCCGCATCCGGCCGCTGGCTATCGCATCGCCAAATACGCTTTAGGGGCGGATTACCATGAGGTCATTTTGCCTCGGCTGCAAAAACTTTGCCTCATCATGGAAGCCATGGGAGGTGCCCAAAAGCCCTACGTCGATACCGGCCCCGTCCTCGAAAAGCCGATGGCCGCTGCGGCAGGGTTGGGCTGGCAAGGCAAGAGCACGATTCTGATTCACCGCGGCGCGGGCACCTGGCTGTTTCTCGGAGTTATTCTCACGACGTTAGAGTTGAAGCCGGCCGAACGGCAAGAACCTGACCGCTGCGGAACGTGCATGCGCTGCATCGAAGCCTGTCCCACGCAGGCGATCATCGCCCCTTATAAATTAGACGCGCGGCGCTGTCTGGCCTACCTGACGATCGAACATCCCGGCCCGATTCCCTTGGAATATCGCGAAGCCTTGGGCGACCGGGTGTTCGGTTGCGATGATTGCTTGGACGTCTGCCCCTGGAATCGTTGGGCAGAACAAACCCGCGAGGCGGCGTTTGTGCCCCGGGACCACCCGCCGCTTCGTGAGACCCTTGTTTGGACGCCCGCTCAATTTGAGGAGCACTTTAAAAACACCCCGGTCTCCCGTCTGGGGCTTCACCGATGGTGGCGCAATGCCCTGACGGTGCTGGGCAATGTCGGAACCAAGGGAGATTTGCCCGTCATTGAAACTTTGCTGACGCACGCCGACGCGATGGTGGCCGAGCATGCGGCCTGGGCCGTCCAACGGATTCGCAGCCGGTAAACCTACTTGTTGCCTCAGGCTCACGGCTTGCCCTAATTTAGTCCCGTGTCCCTCGCTCAAGCATATTACGCACTAGCGGCCGTCCTATTGCTCGCCGCTTATTTAGTCTTCACGGCTTCGCCCTTGCTGCAGACCTTTCGCCGGTCGCGTTTCGCCTCCGTGGGGCTGACCTTGGCGGCGACGGCTTGGTTCGGTTGGTGGCTGATGAATATGCCAGAGCCAGATCTGGCCGGCTTGCCGCGCTTACCGGTGGTCGTGGTCTTGCTTGGTGCAAGCCTCGCGACGCTCCGCTTCATGCCGGATCTACTTTCCATCCGTTCGCTTGGGGTGCTGATGCTTTTCTTCGCGCGCTTTACTTTGGATGCGGGGTATCGGCAATTACCGCGCAGTTTGTTGGAGGCCACGCTTAGCTATGGCCTGTTCGTCTTCTTCGGGCTTTGGTGGGCTTATTCTCCACCCGCATTTTTAAACCAATGCGACTGGGTCTTGCACACCCCCGCCCGCCATAAGGGACTTGGCCTCATCTTGGGCCTGCTAGCCGTCGCCTGCCTGCTGGCGACAGTAGTGTCGTGAGCCGAGCGTTGCTCATCGTGGTTTCAGGGCCGGCCGGAAGTGGTAAGACGACGCTCTGTGCCCGCCTGACCGAAGCTAATCCGCGCGCCATTCGCCGGGTGATCACTTGCACGACGCGCGCACCGCGCGCCGGAGAGGCCGACGGGGTAGATTATTATTTTCTAACGAGGCCAGATTTCGAAGCGCAAGTCGCTGCCGGGGTGTTTTTAGAGCACGCCCACGTCCATGGTAATCTTTACGGCCCACGGCTGGCCGACGTGGCCAAGCACTTGGACGCGGGGTTTGACGCGCTTCTCAACGTCGATGTTCAAGGTGCAGCCACGATTCGCGCCATGGGAACGGCCGACGCTCGGCTGGCCGCGGCGCTCGTGACCGCGTTCATTAGGGTGAGCGATCCGGTCGAGTTGCGCCGCCGGCTTACCGGCCGCGGAACGGATCCGCTTGATGAAATTGATCGCCGCGTCGCCACGGCTTCCGAAGAGCTGAAGCACGCCGGCGAATATCAACATGTCATCGAGAGCGGTAGCCGGGAAGCTGACTTCAACGCCCTGCAGGCCATCTACCAGTTAGAAAAATCCCGATGATGCTCGAAAAGAATGACATCGCGGCGGTCTTAGACGAAATCGCGACGCTGATGGAGCTCATGGGGGAGAACCCATTTAAGATTCGGGCCTACTCAACGGGCGCGCGTATCCTCGAGACGATGACCGATGATTTGGATGAGCTCATCAAGACCGGCGGCTTGGCCGAGATCCCGGGCATGGGCGAAGCGTTGGTGGACAAGATTACGACCTTACGCCGTGATGGCGTTTTACCTTTTCACCAAAAACTCCGTGCGGGAATCCCGGCCGGACTTCTGGAAATTATGCAAATCCAAGGCTTGGGGCCGAAAAAAGTCCGCGCGCTCTGGACGCTCTTAGGCGTAGAAGATTTGCACAAATTAAAAGAAGTTTGCGAAGCTGGGAAGGTCGCCGAACTCAAAGGCTTCGGGGAGAAAACGCAGACCAAGATTCTCGAAGGCATTAAGAACCGAGTCGCTTATAGCTTGCGGCATCGATGGTACGAAGCCGCCGAAGTCGCCACTCCGATTTTAGCCGGCCTGCGTGCTTTGCCGCAGGTTAAGCACGCCGAATCAGCGGGCTCATTGCGCCGGGCCCGCGAGACCGTGGGCGATCTCGACTTCATCGTCGCGGCGGCGGATCCGAACCCGATCATGGACTGGTTTGTCGCTTACCCAGGGGTGAAAGAAGTGACCGCCCACGGTGAGACAAAATCGAGCGTGCGTTTCGAGTCCGGTCTCCAGGCTGATTTACGCGTGGTACCAGAAGAGCAATTCTTTTTCGCGCTCCACCATTTTACAGGTTCCAAGGATCATAATGTCGCGATGCGGCATCGCGCCCTGTCGCGCGGCTTGAGCATGAGCGAGTGGGGCTTCAAGGCGACCGCCGAAGGTGTCCAGGCGCCTGGTGCCCAAAGTGAAGCGGAAGTCTTTCAAGCGCTCGGCTTACCTTGGATCCCACCCGAACTCCGCGAAGGCGCGGGGGAGATCGACGCCGCGGAGGCGAAGCTACTTCCGCGCTTAGTCGAACTGAAAGATCTTCGCGGAGCCTTTCATAATCACACGACCGCCTCCGATGGAGCCCATACCTTAGAACAGATGGCGAAAGAGGCCGAGCGCATGGGCTGGGAATACCTTGGGATTTCCGATCACTCCAAATCAAGCTTCCAGGCTAATGGACTTGATGAAGGCCGGCTACTCGCCCAGATGGATCAGATTGCGCAGCTAAATGCGTCGGGGAAATCCAAGGTGCGTCTGTTGACGGGCTCCGAAGTAGATATCATGCGCGATGGCTCGTTAGATTACGCCGACGATCTACTTGGGAGGCTCGATTTCGTGGTCGCATCGGTACACAACCTTTTCACCTTAGATCGCGAAGCGCAGACGGCGCGGATCATCCGGGCCATTGAAAGCGAACACGTGGACATGATCGGACACGTCACCGGCCGGTTGATCAATAAGCGTGAGCCTTACGACGTCGACGTCGGCAAGATCATCGATGCCGCGGCGGCGAACGACACAATTATCGAACTTAACGCCAACCCTTGGCGGTTGGACATGGATTGGCGTTGGTGGCGTCGGGCCGCCGAGAAGGGGGTGCTATGTTCAATCAACCCAGACGCCCACGACTTCGCGCACTTGAGTTTTGTCGAACACGGCGTCCGCATCGCCCGCAAGGGATGGCTGACCTCGGCGCACGTGCTGAACACCCGCTCCCTGCCCGAGGTTTTAAAGTGGCTGGGTCGCTAAGACGTTTTCTTCCGGCTCGCCCTTACCCGTAGGGCCGTCCTAATCTACCGCATGCTGCACGATAAGCGCCGTCTGCTCCTCATCGCCGGTCCTTGTTCTCTCGAGTCTGAGGCCAACTGTCGCACCGTCGCCAAGGAGCTCAAGGCTCTCGCCGCGCGCCACCTGGAGCTTAATATTATTTTTAAAGGTTCCTATGATAAGGCGAATCGCACGTCGTTGGGCGGCGATCGCGGACCTGGCATGCAGGCCGGCCTGGATTTACTGGCGATGGTCAAAAAGGATTACGGCTTCGCCGTCCTCACCGATATCCATGGTCCGGAGCAATGTGAGGCCGTCGGCAAGGTCGTCGACGTTCTCCAAATCCCAGCCTTTATGTGCCGCCAGACCGACTTGCTCGTCGCGGCGGCCAAGACGGGACGGGTCGTGAACGTGAAGAAGGGGCAATTCCTTTCGCCTTTTGAGATGCGCTTCGTCGTCGATAAACTCGAAGGTGCCCAGGCGGCGGAAATCTGGCAGACGGATCGCGGCACGACCTTCGGTTACCAGAACTTGGTCGTCGATATGCGCTCTTTCCCGATCATGGCGGGCTTCGGTCACCCCACCATCATGGACGCAACGCATGCGGTCCAGCTTCCCGGTGCGGCGGGCGGCTCATCGGGCGGCCAACGCGAATATGTTCCGGTCCTGGCTAAGGCGGCACTCGCGGCAGGCGCCGACGGGCTCTTCATGGAGACGCATCCGGATCCGAGTAAGGCCATCTCCGACGGCCCCAGCCAAGTGCCTCTCGCAGAGTTCCCGTCGCTCGTCGAATCTTGCCTGCGTGTCTGGAAAGCCGTGCGCGCTTAAGTTTTTAATTTCGCCAACGCCGCCATCCGGTCAAATTTGCCGCGTTCATCCGTCGGCAGGCTGCTCACGAAGATATAGTGTTTAGGCCGAGCGGCTGGCTCCAAGCTCTCTGCATCCAGTCGTAAGGCTGCCTCTAAGGAAGCGTCGCCCACGACGCAGGCCGTCACGGCTTCACCCCAGGTTGCATCGGGTCGGCCAAAAACTTTTATATCCGAAATAATGCCGCTAACGATAAGGGCCTGTTCGACGCGAGTTGGATCCACTTTTTCTCCCCCGGTAAATATTACCTGATCGGCGCGGCCGTGGACTTTAATCGTCCCATCGGGTGCGACATCGCCCCGATCGTGGGTGAGGTAAGGTTGCTCCAGTGGTAGGTTCGGCCAGACCCCTCGACCCAGTGCGCGCGTCGAAATCTGTAGCAGTCCATTTGCGGTTTGGAAGCTTACGTCCGGCAAAGGCGACCCACATAATTCGGCCTTACTCCAAATGAGTTCCGGAGGACAAAGTGCGCAGGCGGCGGCGGTTTCCGTCATGCCGTAGGTGACATAAACCGGCAATCGGTGCGTGCGGATAAGATTGCGAAGGGCAGGGGGAAGGGAAGTTCCGCCGAGGAGAATCACCTCAAATTGGCGGAGCCAGTCCGCTCCCGCCGCCACCCCTAACAGCCGAGTCAGCTGAGTGGGCACGAGCGAGATGATGCGCGTGCCAGTGGTCGGTAAGGTGACGTCTGGCAATGGTTCGCCTGGCGCGAAGCGTCCGTTGAGTACGGCAAAAGCTCCGGAGGTTTCACGAGCCCGGATCGCCGGCATGAGGCCGCTGACGTGCCACGGAGGCGTGACGATGGCACACTGTAAGGTTGGCTTGAATCCGCGCTGCACCAAAGCGTCGCGCAAGCTGAGCGCGGCCACGCGCAGGGTGTCGGCGTTATGGATGATAAATTTTACCCGGCCACCCGTGCCGCCGGAGGGAATCATGATTCGCCCCGCCCAACCTAAATGCCAATCGCAGGGCTCTGCTCCGCCGGGGATGGGTCCTTTACCCGCCACCCTGACGCCCGCGGGGATTTGGCGAGCGGCTTCACGCATCTCCGCTTCGCCCCACTGCGGGTTACCTAAGAACGTGGGGATGCCCGCATCCAAAGCCGCTAAGGTTTCCCGAAGATGTTCGGCGTAATCAGCGTGGAAGACGGCCAGACCGCTCACGAGATTTCGCGCCAAAAAGCGTCCCAATCAAAATCAGCCACCCCGCGTGCAATCGGTCCTGCGGGATGTCGATCCCGGGCGTCATGTTCAAAGCGACCCAGGGTGTCGAAGCCTACGGTACCGACCTCTGCGTCAAGCGAGGCGAGCCATAAGGCGGCCTGCCGGCCGATGGCGGTTTCAAAGCAGGAGGAATAAACGACGGGGCAGCGTCGATGTTGCCGCCATGCGCGGAGCTCGGTCCAGTCGCCGGCGAGTAAAGGTTTGATGACGACCAGGCCAGGCCAATCACTCCCGGCGGGCGTGAGGAATGATTCATCGAGCGCGATTTTATCTTGGCCCAAAGAGGCGTAACCCGGGTGGCCGACGGGCAAGGGTTGTTCCAGAAACTCTACGCGCTTTTCACTTCGGGCAAATGCGGCCCAAGTGCGGGCGGTCGTGAGATCGAGCGAACCATTTGCGTCGAGACGTACTTGGCCGGCGAAGAGGGAAAAGATTTCGCGAATCGAAGTTTCTTTGGTTTCGGCAGATATCTTTATTTTTAAAGTCTGGAACCCGGCGGCGATTTTAGCCGCCGCGTCGTCGCCCGATAAAGCGACCAAACCTGCACACGGCAAAGCACCGTCGTATGCGGCGATGGCCGACCAATGTTCGCAGCTGGATAAGGCCGCCGCCAAGCAGGGCAGGGCGGAGCGGGAGGCTTGGACGGTGGAACAAAGGTGCGAAAAATTACCTTGGGCCGAGCGCATGACTTCGATGGCCTGGTCGATAGTTTCGGACGGGAAGCCCGGCCATGGGGCGATTTCTCCGTAGCCGACCCCAGTTTCGCTTTGGCAGCGAAGGAGTACACGATCAACCGCATCGACGGTGCCGGCCCCGGTCGCTAACGGTGAGCGAAAGCGCCGGCGGACCCGCTTGAAATCAAAAAAGCCTCCTTTCATCCCGTCACTGTCATGAATCGAGGCCAAGTCGCAAAAACAATTTGCCTCCAAGGCGGGGGGTGCCTAACACCCTTTGGGGAAACCAACCTGTCATGGCCTCTCCCAAATCCAAGGGCCGCGTTTCCCTCGACGAACGCTTTTACCTCCCCGCTGACGAATTCTTTCCGTCAACGGTCGGCTTAGGGCTGACCTACGACGACGTTTCGCTTGCCACCCGCTATTCAGAGGTGCTGCCACGGATGACCCGTCTTGATACCACGCTCTCCGACTCCCTGCCGTTGTCTTTACCCATCGTATCATCGGACATGGATACCGTCACAGAGCACCGGATGGCCATCGCGATGGCGCTTAACGGGGGGCTGGGTCTCCTCCATTACAATATGACGGAGGTCGACCAGCTGGCCGAAGTACGCCGGGTCAAAAACCATATTCACGGCATGATCGGCGATCCCGCGGTGGTCTCGCCCGAGGACACGATTGCGCAGGTGCTCGCCCGGATCGAACACGACGGATTAGCCTTCAGCACCTTCCCGGTCGTTGGCCCCGACAATACCCTCCTAGGTTTGCTCCCCGGAAGCGCCGTCAAAGAACGCCACGGCCAGCGCAAAGTTGCGGCGGTCATGGTGCCACGGGATCAGATTTTTACAGTCGTCGAAAAAGACCTC
The DNA here is from genome assembly GCA_903850885.1 of uncultured Opitutia bacterium. Lineage (GTDB taxonomy): Bacteria > Verrucomicrobiota > Verrucomicrobiia > Opitutales > UBA953 > UBA953. Next base: position 54,611 of record CAINMU010000131.1, read on the forward strand.
GGGAAAGATCCCATTGCCAAAGCGGACAAGCTCTTCTCCGAGCACGTCGGCCAAAACAAATTATTGGTGGTCGACGCGAAGAATAGACTTCGCGGACTTTTCACCCTCAGCGATATCGAGCGTATTTCCGAAGAGTCTCGGGCGCATGTCCGCCCCACGCGAGATTCAGGGTTCCGCCTGCGGGTCGGAGTGGCCATTTCAGTCCCGCGCCAGGCGGACGGTGAAATCGACCGGGTCCGCTTCTTGGCCCATGCGGCTGCCTTAGTCGACGAAGGTGCGGATGCTTTGGCGATTTCCACGGCGCACGGTCACACCAAGGGCGTCGGCGATGCCATTCGCATGCTCCGTAAGGCGCACAAAGGACTCACGCTGATCGCCGGCAATGTCACCAGCGGCGAAGGCGTTGAATTTCTCGCCGCCGCCGGAGCTGACACCATCAAGATCGGCCAAGGCCCCGGATCGATTTGCACGACGCGCATCGTCGCCGGCGTCGGTATCCCGCAACTCACCGCTCTTTATGTCGCCTCCCGGGCCGCCGCCCAAAAGGGAGTCCGCATCCTCGCCGATGGTGGCATTACCAAGAGCGGCGACATCGTCAAAGCGCTCACGTTGGCCGATGCAGTGATTCTCGGCGGTTTGCTCGCAGGCAGCCGCGAAGCCCCCGGCAAGCTGATGGAAATCAACGGTAAGACTTATAAGGAATATCGCGGCATGGGTTCGCACGAAGCGATGCGTAAAGGCTCTGCCGCCCGTTACGGCCATTCAGCCAGTGGCAAGTTCAGCAAAGTCGCCGCCGAGGGGATCGAAGCCCTTAAGGAAGTTTCCGGAACCGTCGACCAGGTGCTCGGCACCTTGGCTGGCGGTGTGCAAAGCGGCCTTGGTTATCTCGGAGCTAATAACCTGACCGAACACCGCGCGCTGGCCCGCTACATCCGGATCACCCCAGCAGGGTTGCGCGAAGCCGCTCCGCACGACGTGATTGAAATCAAGGCGGGATCATAATTTTTCACCCAGCAAGTCCATGTCTTCTCTTTTACGCTCAGCCCTTATCTTATTGGGCGGTATCGTGCTCGGCTCCCTCGCGACGTTGATTTTGCAACCGAGTTTTTCGATTGTCATGACAAATGCTCCGGCCGCCGCCAAGACCGAAGCCGCTGGAGCCGTCACTAAGCCCGAGTCCGCTTCCGCTGCGGAGGGTTCCGCCGGTAAAGCCGCTTCCCTTCCTTCGGCTTTGCCCGCCTTAGATTACGCCGCGATCAACGAGCGCCCAGCACTTTGGCCGACATCAGTCGTGATGATTAAGGCTTACAGTTCTCCCGTGCTCGAAGGGGGTAAGAAAATCAGCGAGACGACCCTCGCCATGGGCGATTCATTACAGGTCTCAAAAGTGTTCGGAGCGGGCATCCTTGAAGTTCGTTCTCGAGGCGTGAAATTCGAAATCGATAGCCGCCTGACTAATTTTGAAGCCTTGATCCGCAAGAAAGCTCAGGAGCTATTTGCGAATGGAAGCAACCAGCCAATGCCTTATATAAAGGCGGCACTGGAGGCTCCCGCGGTGGTGGCGCCTGCGCCGACGGCTGCGACTTCGCTCCCGGTTACGACTCCTGGGGTTGCCGTCGCCATCCCCGTTGCGATTGCAGCGGCCTCGCCTCCAGTCATGGCTCCCGCGGCGGTCGTGGCCGCACCAGCGGAGCCAGAAAAACCGGTTGTGCCGAAGGGGCCGGCCACCTTGGACGAAAAACTCGACACCCTCTTTGGGCGTAAGCCGGCCGAGGTGCCAACGCCCGCTCCCGCTTCGGTTTCCGTAGCTCCTGCCGTCCCCCTAGCTCCTGCGGCGGAAGTTGCGAAGCCGACCGACGCTAAGGAAGACTTGGACAAAAAAATGAACACGCTCTTTAAGCCTGCGAGGAAGTGAGTCAGGCCAAAATATTTTCATGGAACGTCAATGGCGTTCGCTCCGCCTTGGGCAAGGGGCTCGTTGATTTCATCCAGGCGTCTGACCCGGACGTGCTTTGTCTGCAAGAGACCAAGTGCGAAACCGCGACGGCGCAGACCTTGGGGTTACCATTCGCCCATCAGGTCTGGCATGAGGCCGAGAAGAAGGGCTACTCGGGTACGGCCATTCTTTCCAAGCACGAACCTTTGTCGGTGGCTTTAGACTTTCCCGGCGACCACCCGGCGGAAGGTCGCGTCGTCACTGCCGAATTTCGCGGCTGTTACATCGTGAGCGCTTATGTGCCCAACTCCCAACGCGAGTTGGAGCGATTGGACTATCGTTTGCAATGGGATGCGGATTTTCAGCGTTACCTGGCGAAGCTCGCGCAAAAAAAACCTTTGGTCGTTTGCGGCGATCTTAATGTCGCCCACGCGGAAGTAGATTTAGCCAACCCCTCGACTAATCGCCGGAATGCCGGATTCACCGATGAGGAGCGCGAGTCTTTCACCAAACTTCTACGTCAGCATGGTTTTGTTGATACCTTTCGCGCGCACCATCCTGACGTCAAACAGCGTTACAGCTGGTGGTCCTATCGCCCTGGTATTCGAGCGCGGAATATCGGCTGGCGCCTGGACTACTGCCTGACCTCGGACGGGCTCAAGTGGTCGGCGCCCGAAATCCACGACCAAGTTAAGGGCTCGGACCACTGTCCGGTATCGGTGCAGATTGCGGCTGAGCTGGCCTGAGCCCGGCTCCTCAGGAGTGATTACCCATCCGCCGCTTCACCCAAGGCACCATCGCCAGTAGGAGGACCGTCACCCCCCCGACCGTCAGGGCTTGATTCAGGAAGAAGCGCGAAAGTAAGACCGGATCTTTGGACGAAAAATCTTCGGCCAAGACGCCGGCGAGTTTGTTGCCCAGGGCTGTTCCCAAGAACCACAGTCCCATGATGAGCCCCGTCAGCTTGGCGGGAGCGAGCTTACTCATCGTACTCAGCCCGACTGGGCTGAGGCAAAGTTCACCGAGCGTCTGCAAGAAGTACACCGCGATGAGCCACCATGGGCTGACTTTACCGCTCGCGGTGAGTTGCGCGGCGGGGACTAATAATAAGAATGATACGCCTAAGAACACGAGGCCGAGGACGAATTTGCCCGGGACGGACGGTTGGCGCGCCCCCCACCGAATCCAGACCCAGGCGAAGAGCGGCGCGAGGGCGAGGATGAAGAGTGAGTTGACGGATTGGAACCAAGAGGACGGGAAGGCCCAGCCTGCGATTTCATTATGCGTGAGCTCGTCGGCGAAGAGTGTGAGCGAGGAGCCGGCCTGTTCGAAGACGGCCCAGAAAATAATCGCGGCGATGAAGAAGACCAAAATCGCGGCGATGCGGTGGCTTTCTTCATCCTTCTTCATGAGTCCGAAATAAATCACCCCAGCAACCGGTAGGGCATAGACGATCGGATTGATCCATGCGAAATTGTCCGACGCGATCATGAGGCCAAGCAGCACGGCCGTACCGAGGGCGACCATCACGAGCTGTCCCCAGGGGCGCGGAGTTTCGCGGTCGGGCGGATGCCCGATATGTCCGAGGAGCTTAAGCCGCCGAATATAAGTCCACATCCCGAAAGTCATCCCGATGCCGGCGGCGCCGAAACCCCAATGCCAGCTATGCAGCGGATCGAAACCCCACGAGAGGAGGAGCACTTTGAATTCTTCGCTTTGGGCGAGCCAGCCCACAACCAACGGCGCGGCAAAAGCTCCAAGGTTGATGCCCATATAAAAAAGCGAGAAGCCGGCATCGCGGCGATGATCGCCCCGGGCGTATAACCCACCGACAAGCGTGCTGATGCTGGGCTTAAGCAGTCCGGTACCCAGCGCGACCAAGATGAGCCCAAGATAAAAACTTGGAGTTGAATCGATCGCCAAGGTGTAGTGCCCGGCGGTGATGATGAAGCCGCCGATCAAGACCGCGCGTCGCGCCCCGATGAAATTATCGGCGAGGTAACCCCCAAGGATGCAGACCATGTAGCTCGCCATGGTGTAATTCCCATAAATCTGCGCCGCCAACATCTGATCCATCCCCATCCCGCCCATCGCCAAAGGGGCGATCATGAAGAGCAGGAGAATCGCCCGCATGCCGTAGTAAGAAAACCGTTCCCACATCTCTGCGAAGAAGAGCATGCTAAGGCCCTTGGGGTGGCCACCTATCCCGCCTGGGTGTAAGACCTCGGGGACGTGAGGAGTCGCGTCGGGGATGGGCGTAGGGAGGGTCATCGCAGTCAGAATAGGCAGGTCCAAGTGGACCCAGCAGGCAATGGTTTTGCCTAATTTAGGCGAGGACGGCGTTGACAGTACCCCCCAAGGGGGTATTTTGAGACTCATTCTCAACTAGCGTGACTCCGCTTTCCCAACTTCTACCCGGTCAATTCGGGAAGCTGGCTTCGCTTAACCCGGAGCGCGGGGTGGATCAGCGTCTGATGGCCCTTGGGCTCCTGCCGGGGATGGTTTTGAAACTGGTCCGAAGGGCGCCCTTAGGTGATCCGCTGGCCATCGAGTTTGGCGGCCAGGTCGTGAGCTTACGCTTGGCGGAAGCGGAGAGTTTAATCGTCGATGTGGCAGCCGATTGCCCTATCCAACGCCCCCGGGCAACGTCGTGAGCACTCCGACCCAGAGCCTGATGGTCGCGCTCGTCGGCAATCCCAACACCGGCAAGTCCACGCTTTTTAATGCCCTGACCGGACTGCGTCAACGGGTCGGAAATTACCCGGGAGTGACCGTCGCCCGTAAATCGGGATCCTGTGATTTAGGAAACGGCACCAAGGTGGAGTTAGTCGACCTTCCCGGGCTTTACTCCTTGGCCGCTACCTCCCCGGATGAACAAGTCGTCACCGACGCGTTATCTGGAAATATTTCAGGGGAACGGCAGCCAGACGCGGTGATCATGGTCGCTGATGCGACCAACCTGTTACGCAATCTGTTCTTAGCCTCACAGCTCGCCGAATTAGGCCTACCCGTCGCGTTGGTCTTAAATCAAGCCGACATCGCGAAGGAACAAGGATTACGAATTGATACGACGCTCCTGTCCGAACGCCTGGGCGGCATCCCGGTCGTCATGGCTTCGGCGTGGAAAGGCGAAGGCGTGATCGATGTTCGCCGGGCCATCGCGCTAACCCTCGAACGCAAAACGCTTTTGCCGCGGGTGGTTTGGCCCGAAAAAATCTTAGCGGCTTTGGAAGATATTAAGGCCGCAATTTTCAGGGACACCGGACGCAAAATTACTTCGGCGGAAGCCCAGCGGCTTATTTTTGATTCCAATTCCGCCTTGGCGGAACGGTTGCAATGGAAGCCGGAACACCGCGATCCAGTCATCCGTCAGGGGCGAGAGACCGTCCGTCAGTCGGGTTACAATCCCTTGGCGGCTGAACCTCTGGTGCACTATGCGCGTTTACGCAAAGTGCTCGAAGGCGTCGTAAAAGAAGGTGCCGTACGCAACAGTCGGTCTGCGGCGGTCGACCGGTTATTACTGCACCGCTTCTTTGGGCCCGTGCTCTTTGCCGGCATCATGTTGGGCTTCTTTGCCTCCGTCTTCTGGCTGGCGAAGTTCCCCATGGAGTGGATCCAGTCCGGGGTCGACTGGACGAAGACTATCGTCGCGCCGCCCCTTGATGCGTATCCGATGCTCCAGAGCCTGCTGGCTGACGGCATCATCGCGGGCGTCGGGGCCTTCCTGGTCTTCTTGCCGCAAATCCTGATCCTCTTCCTTTTCATCGGGATCCTCGAAGATAGCGGCTACATGGCGCGCGCCGCGTTTATCATGGATCGCCTCTTTAGCTGGTGCGGCCTCAATGGTAAGAGCTTCGTCCCGTTGCTCTCGGGTTTCGCGTGTGCGATTCCGAGCCTACTTTCGACCCGCACGATTGAAGACCCCAAGGCCCGGCTCGCGACGGCCTTCGTCGTGCCGTTCATGAGTTGTTCGGCCCGCTTCCCGGTCTATGCGCTCATGTGCGCCGCCTTCATCGGTCCGCACTATGGCCCAGGCTGGCAATCCGTCGTGATGGTCGGCATGCACTGCGTCGGCCTATTCTTCGCTGTCCCGACTGCGTTCGTGCTCACCCGCCTCGTGCTCAAGGTGAAGCCGCAGCCGTTCGTCCTCGAGCTCCCTCGCTATCAGATGCCCAAGCCGCGCGACGTCCTCTGGCGGATGTGGCAGAACGCCGCCGAATTCATCTCCAAGGCTGGCACGGTGATCTTCGCCATCACGATCATCGTGTGGGCACTCTCCTACTTCCCGCGCGACGCCGCCGTCGCCGCCAGCATCAATGCAGCCAACCCGACGGCCGCCGAAGAGGTGGTTAAGGCCAAAGTCCAGGCTGCGTACGTCGAGCAGTCCTACATGGGACGCTTCGGCAAGGCGGTGCAGCCGGTCTTCGATCCGCTGGGTTTCGACTGGAAGATCACCGTCGGCGTGCTGGCGAGCTTCCCGGCTCGCGAGGTGATTGTCTCGACCCTCGGCGTCACTTATTCTGTCGGCGAAGGGGCCAAGGCCGATAGCCGGCACCTCCTCCAGGCCATGCAGGACGCGAAGTGGTCCGAGGGACCCCGCGCCGGCAGCCCGATTTTCTCACTCGCGGCGGTGCTGTCGTTGATGGTCTTTTTCGCCCTCTGTTCGCAGTGTGGCCCGACGATTGCGACGCTCGCTCAGGAGACCGGCGGGTGGAAGTGGGCGGCGGGCTCGTTTGTTTATATGACGACCCTCGCCTGGGTCGCCGCGACGGCCGTCTACCAAGTCGTCATCCGAATCTCATGACCCTCGAAGCCGTCATCGTCGGAGCTATCGTGGGCGTCGCCGCCGGCTGGCTCATCCGTCGCTGGCTCGCCGCGGCTCGCCGACGCAAAGAAGGCGGCTGCGCCGGTGATTGCGCCTGCGCGTCGAAAATAAAACCGAAGAAGTAAGAGAGACGGAGTTGACCCGTTGATGGGTTGGCCAGAGCGAACGCTCGCTCAAAGGGAGACCGGAAACCGGGAAGTTAGCTTCGGACACATTCTTTCGGGTGACAGGTGACGGCCACCAGGGCATCAGCCTCTCGGGAGTCAGCCATTCAGCCATTCAGCCATCGGCAGCCGGCTCCAGGCTCCCGCGGCCGATGGCCGAGAAGCCGATACCTGAG
>CAINMU010000132.1 GCA_903850885.1 uncultured Opitutia bacterium
GCATCCGTCCCGCCCGTTCGCCGGACGGCTAATTGACAGGCGATGCCTTTCTCCTGCGCGACCGCTAAAGTTAGATCGACGAGCCGAGGGTTCATAATGGCCGTCGGATCATAGGCCCGCACCTGGACGCCGTGACCCAACGCACCTTGCGCTTCGCCGTTATAAGCCCCCGGCACATCATCAGCGGGCGGCCCTTCGAGGACGATGACGACATCAGGCTTAGCCAAACGAGCGGCGACGACGGCACCACGGCAGCCGACTTCTTCCTGCACCGTAGCCACCGACAACAACTGACACGGCAAGGCATCCGTCGCATCCAGCGCATGCGTCGCCAAAGTCAGTACCGTCATGCCGACCCGATTATCAAAGGCTTTAGCCGCATATAAGCCCGGCTCCGCTAAGGCAGTGAAATTGCCTTCGGGCACGACCGGATCGCCCGGACGCAGGCCCAACTTAAGCACCGAGGCACGCGAACGCGCCCCGATATCGACCAGGACTTTATCGACCGTCGCGGCCTGCGCTCCCCCCTGATGCGGAGGCGTGGCCGTCACGATCCCGATAAATTCGCGCTGGGCCGAACGCGAAAAAATCCGCAGGCGTTGCGCCGCCAAGACGCCCTCGGGCCAACCGCCCACCGGTACCAGACGTAAAAAACCGTCGGCCGTAATCTCTTGAATCAGAAATCCGATTTCGTCCATGTGCGCGGTGAGCACCACGCGCGGACCTCGCCCCGGTTTGGCCGATGCGGCTAAAACTCCGCCCAGTCCGTCGGCAGATAAGACCCGACCGCGCATCTCGCGCGCGAAAATCGCCCGCACCGCATCTTCATGCCCCGACGTGCCGTGGGCTTGCGTGTATTCTTCGAGCAGACGGAGGGTCGACGACGTTCGCTTGGACATAAGGATTTCTTAACGCGGCTGACGCGTCAGCAGGCGCGGCTTCAAGCCCGCCTTACCCACGACGTCGAGGGCGTAAACCGCCGTACCGGTCAAAGATTTTTCGTCCGCCACAATAAGTACTTCGGTGGCCGGCGCCTGTAGTGCCTTATCGGCGAGCGCTTTTTCCAAAGCGGGACGCGTGATTTCTTTGCCTTCGAGATAAAGTTTTCCGTCGCGGTCGACGCCGATGACCATCGTCGAAGCCGCCGCGCCCGTCGCGCCCGAACTCGCCGTCGGCGGGGTGATCGCCAACGTCCGCGCTTGCTCGAACCGGCCGCTTAGGAGCAGGAAAAATACGAGCACCACCATCACGTCGATGAGCGGCACGACATTGATATCCGCTCGCCGGCGGCGATGGATAATCAGGCTCATGGACGTTGCGTTTCCAAAGCTTCGACCAAGACATCAAAGCGGGAAGAGATGACTTCCAAGCGTCGACCCAAAGCATTAGCGGCGATCAACGCCGGGATCGCGATGCACAAACCCATCATCGTCGTGCTCAGCGCCAGGCCCACGCCGCGCGTCAGGGTCTGGGAGTCGGGCAGGCCTTGTTCCGGAAAAAGCGTGGCAAGACCGGTTACCGTTCCGAGCAGACCCAACAAAGGGGCGGCGGCCACGATGCTGTCGAGCAGATGCAGCCCGCGCTGTAAGCGCACGAGCTCGCTCCGGGCCCAAGCTTTCAGGACTTCGCCCTTAGCTCCCTCTTTCCAGCGCTGCACGATGCGTCCGGCGGCGGACTCGCCCGACTCGACCCCGACTTGGCTGGCTTGGCCGCTGAGTACCGCCTTGAAAATCGAAGCTGGGATGACCTTGACCGCCCGGAAGGCTAACAACCGCTCCGCGATCAGGAAAACAACGGCCAGGGAACAGAACGACAGCGGCCAGATGAAGAGGCCCGCACCTTGGAGTAGGGTTTGCACCCACCAAAAATCGCTCCTTCAAACCCAGCTCGCAAGCCTGCTCTATTATATGACTGATTTAATCATATTGTCACACTTATACGACTGATTTAAGTCCTATCTACCCATCTGTAAAAAACCAATTCTTTGACAATCCCCCTAAGAATATCACCCTATATGTACCCCTCTTTTCTATGAAAGTTAACCGCTCTGGTTTCTCGCTCGTGCTCTCCCTTACCATCATGGCCGGCATGGTGCTGATGGTGATTGTCCTGGCCTCATTTTTACAGGTCGAAAGCCGTCTGGCCCAGAGCCATTCGGGCTACATGCGTGCCCGTTTCAACGCCCTCGCTTCGGCGCGCATCGCCGTCGGTCAATTGCAGCAACTCGCGGGCCCCGATCAACGCGTCACGATGCGTGCCGATATGTTCGACGCCGGCGCTGCCCCTGGTGCCTCCAGTTCCACCGCCACCCCCGCCGCGGTAAATCCCGCATCGATAAGCTCTAAAGGAACAATCTCTCACCAAAAACGTTATTGGACCGGAGTCTGGGCTACGGGCGGAGTCGACAGCTCCAAGGTGCGCGATTGGAACGTGAAAGACCCGCACGAAACGCGGCTCTTCCTCGGCTGGTTGACTTCACCTTCCGACATCGACGCCACGGAAACCGACATCGCGGATAAAACCAAGCTGCCGAACTACCTGCCCAACCATTTAAATTATGATGCGAACGGTAAAGTCTCCACGACCATCACGACTGGACAAGACCTGATCAAGGAACTCGGCACCGCGGCGGCCGCCGATGGCGACTTGGTGCCGCTCGTTTCGCGTGGCACCGTCTCGTGGCCGGCCTCCGCTTCGACCCGCGCCCTGCAACAATACTACGGCGCCATCGACGCGCGTCCGATGCCCTTACCCGGCGGTCTCAGCGTCACCGGACGTTACGCCTTCTGGATCGGCGACGAAGGTATCAAAGCCAAAGCCAATTTGCCCGACGCCTATGCCATGACCACGACCGGAACCGACCTCAAAGGCCTCGAGGTCTGGGACAAAGGTTTCCGCGGCACCGCCGCCCAACGTAATGCGATCGAGCTGATCGGCGGCGCTTCCGACGTTAATAAGACGGATATCAAAAACAACACCCTCCCCGGCGGTTTTAATTTCGAAAAATGGCGTAATGATGACATCACGGCCGCGACCGATTGGGATAGTTATAAATTACCGAAGGTCACGAAAAACGCCGAATTGGAAACCTGGGCGGCCAACATCGGCGGCACCGCCGCCGGCGAAGCGATGGCCGATACGATGAAAATCCTGTGGCACGACGTCACGACACTTTCGTTCTCCACCCTCACCGACACCTACAACGGCGGGATCAAGACCGACTTGTCCACGGCCTTCGAACTGCCTTACACCCTTTATCGCGGCATCGAAATGTATCCGCTGCAAAAGACCACCCGAGGTATCGGCTCCGTTCTCAAACAGCCGTCTTTCTTTCACGGCGCCCAAGGCCCGACCGACTTGGACTTCAATCGTCCTAACCTTCAAGACAAGATCGCGAGTAACGCGAGCAACCTCATCAAGGCTTCGCCTCGCGCTTCCGAATGGGCTCCCCGCTGGACACAGAGCGTCCTCGGTGCACCGTTCAGCGACTTGAAAACCCGCAATAATGGAGAAACCCCCGAACGCATGGGTTTCGTCTACGAAGCCCCGCTACGCTCCGGCTTTTTCAATGCCGAACGTATCGCCGTCAATACCACGGCGATCCTCCAACCTTCCTCCGTCACTTACTACGATCTGGCGCCATACAGCCTAAACAATACCACGACCGACATCAACAACCTACAGGGGCGTATCGTCCGCGGGCCGACCTGGGACCTCTACCGCAACTACTATCGCATGTATAAACGCGAAGTGGAAGCCGTTGCCAACGGTTCTACCACTCTACGCGGACAATCAGCCCCGACCGACGATGATACCTTCGTCGCCCGTGGGGTCGAGCCCCTCAGCTACGCCAGCGGCGTGCGTAGTGTACCGCTCCAGAAAAGCGGCAACGTCGACAGCGCCGGACAACTTGCGGCGCCCAAACCGCTGAATGCGACCGGACTTTCGCCCACTTCTGACAAACGGCCTGAAAACTATTATTACCCCAGCGGCGTACCGACTAATTATTTTTACCGGAACAACCTCAGCGACGGCACCGCCGGCCCAGACTTCCAGGCCGACAAACGCATGCTCTACGGTTTCGGAATGCCCATAGCCATCGATGCGACGTCGAAAACTTATAAGTTTACTGACCATGTTAACTTCATGCGCTCCGGCATCGCCAGCCCCACCGCCACGTCGGCCGCAACACTAGTCGACAGCAACTACGGCGGCAGCGGTGGCATGACCCAAGCGACGACGACGCGCCCTTGGCCGACCTCGCCGGCCTTGATGCCGAGCATCTTGCGCTTCTCTCTCATCTTTTCCGCCGTCCGCAACAACGAAGCCATGGGCATGTATGTCGACCCGGTCATCGTGGTCCATAATCCCTACGACTGTGCCATTGAATTCGAAGGTATCGCCATGGAATCCAACGGGGCGAGCGTACCGTATATCTTCACCTTCAGCGCATTAAGCCAACAATATTACAGCAGCGAAGGGTTTTATGCCGACAACCTTGTCAGTCCGTTCAAAAACTTCTTTTTACAGCCGACCGCTATTAAGAGCTCCGTAGGTCCGGCTTTTACCGAGCTGCTTCCCGTTTTATTCAAAAGCGGTTATGTTTACGACATCACCAAGCAACCATTCCCCTACTACGATGCTACCCATCCGGAACTTAGCACCAATACGCTTCAACCTAAATTTGGCGGCCCCATCATCCCTTTTCC
>CAINMU010000133.1 GCA_903850885.1 uncultured Opitutia bacterium
AGGTCGTCATCGACTGCAGTCGGATCGGATTCAGACCGCCCACGGCCACGCCACCCACGTTCACGACGCGGGTGAGGCGTCGGACTGTGCGGTGGCGGGAAGGACAATAGTCCGAGGACATGGGGGTATCTCAACCCCTTTGCCCGCAGCCGTCAACGAGCGTCAGAAATCCCAGCGATGGGAGGCTGGAATCCACTGGTAACCCTTGCGACCGTTGGGGGCCACCACGCCCAGGCCAGGCCAGGGGAGGTGGAAACCAAAGGCGCGCTCCTTCGTGGCAGCGATTTCGGCGAAGACCTTCTTCCGGGTCGCGATGGCCGCATCCGGATTGTGGTCGAAGTCGATGAACCAGTTCGGGTTTTCGAGCATCAGCACATGGTTGTGGGCGAGGTCTGACACGTGAAGCAGGGATTCGCTCTCGGACTTGATGCGGAAGATCGCATGGCCGTCGGTATGGCCCGGGGCGGCGATGATCGTGATCGCGCCGTCGAGGATCTGATCGCCGTCTTTATGGATGACCAGGTTGGGCTGGAGCGTGTCGAACGAACCGCGGACATTCTTGATCATCTGCTTGATGTCGTCGGTGCGGTGCGACTTCGAGAAGTCGGGCTCCTTACCGCGCCAGAAGTCGACTTCCTCCTTGAGGACGTGTACGGCCGCGTTGGGAAAGAGAATCTTACCGCCACTGGCGAGGCCGCCGATATGGTCGATGTGCGAGTGGCTGAGCAAGGCGTGGGTCACGTCTTTGAACTCGATGCCGATGGTGTCCATCGCGTCCGCGAGCCAGCCCCAGTTCTGGTTCTTGTGGGGGCCGAAACCGGCGTCGACGAGGATCACTTCCTTATCCTTACGCAGGAGCAGGATATTGACGTAGAGCGTCATGTCGTCCGGACGTTCGCCGACGGCCACGAGGGCCTTGGTCATCTCGGCACGTTCGTCTGGCGGCCACATCTTCTTTGTTACCCCTTTGGTGAAAGTGCCGTAGCCGTCGCTGATGGACCATGCCTCGAACTTGCCGATCGCGAATTTATAGACGTACGGATTCGTAATCGTCTTTTTCGAGATCGGATTACCTGCGGCGTCGGTCGCGGCTTGGGCGGCGCCGAGGGAGGCCGGAATCGCCAGGGCGGCGAAGGCGGCGCCAAGGCTTCCGAGGAACTGACGGCGGGAGTTTTCGGGGAGGGGGCTTTTCCATGGGGGTATGACCCCGGTTTTAGCCGATTAGTTCCTTGGGACGAGCCGAAAGGGAATGCTCGAACAAATCCTTCACTTAGACCCTGGCAACCGGGTCCAGACTCATGGGGCCTCGCGGCGGCGGTGCTTACTTTTTTGAATACTCGACGGGCTTATACACGTGCCGTTCGAGAAGCTGCTGGCGCAATTGCAATTCGCTATCCCCGGAACAACGCCGCACGTCATGCAAGATGATGTAAGCCATTAGACTCAGCAGCAGGGCCATGAACGTATATTGGAGGATGATGACCGCCTTGTTGCTCAGGACGCCCTTCGTGAAGCGCTGAATCGTCGCGATGAGCATGTGGCCGCCATCGAGGACGGGAATCGGCAACAGATTCAAGACGGCGAGGTTCAGGTTGATGAGCACCGTGAACCAGAGCACGCGACGGATGTCTTCGGACAGATTATAATAAGTCTTCGTGATCGAAATCACCGAAGCCAGTTGCTTCACCTGAATGTCAGAGCCGCGATCGAAGAGTCGGCCTAAGGTGGTGAAAGTCGATTTCACGATACCGGCGCAGGTTTCCCAAGGGTTGCGGTAAGCCAGTTCGGGAACGCTGAGGAAGTAGGCTCCGATTTGCGCGTGCTCGACGGGCTTGCCCCGATGAATCTCCGCATTCTTCAAAGGAATGTTGCCCGCTTCTCCATTGGAACGCTTCCAATAGAGCGTGAGGTCGCGCTGAGGGCCGGCTCCGGCTTTGTCGAGGTCCTCCAAAGAGCGGACCACCGTCAATTCTTTGCCATCGACTTTATCGATGAGGGTGCCGATGCGGAGAGCGTCGGATAAGGTGCTGTCTTCTGGTGAGATGCCGAGGACCATCAACTGATCGCGTTTAGCGGTAGCGTCCTTGGTGAGCAGGTCGCGGGTGACGGGTAAGATGATCAAGGAGTGACGACGTTTCTCATCGCCATAAGAAATGACGCTGACCGGATTAACGGTCGTACCGACCCACGGGGTGATTGAAAGCCGTTCGCGGACTCCGCCTTCGCGTTCGATGAGCAGCTGCCGGGGGACCGCGCCTTTAAGGCGAAGCAGCTCCCTGAATTCAGTGGTATTATTGACGGGGAGGTCATCCACGGAAAGCACTTCATCGCCCTGGCGGAGACCGGCTTTTTCCGCCGGCGACCCCGGGATCGGCCGGTCAATGATTACGGAAGTGCGGGGTTGGATGCCGGCACTCCGGATACGATCGCCGGTATGGCTGTTCACTTCGATCCGGGCTGGTTGCACGACAAACTCTTTTCTCTCTCCGTTGCGCTCGACGACAAAGGTCGCCGTGGGGTTACCTTGCGAGTCCTTCCGGTTGCCGAGCATGACGGCTTCCCCAATCTGCGTGAAAGTCGAAACCGCATTATCGTCCACGGAGATGATCTTATCTCCCGAGCGAAGGCCGGCGGCATAGCCTGGGCCGGGGACGGTTTGGCCGAGGCCAAGTTCGGAAAGGTGGCCGGCGCTGGTGATGATTTGTTTCGGAACGTAACCGATGGTCGTGCTCCCGCTGCCTTCGGGGACGGGCATGCCGGTCACCCAAAGGATGCAGGCTAAGATGAACGCAAAAATAACGTTAAAGACTGCACCCATGACGGACACGATCATCTTGTCCGTATAAGAAATTTTGGGCAACGCCTCGGCGTCTTCTTTACTTTCGCCTTCAATGCCCTCCATCTCAGCGAGCTGAGGCAGGGCGACATAGCCGCCAAGGGGTATAATCGAAACGCGATAATCAACCCCGTCTTTTCCCGTCCAGCCGAAGAGGCGCGGGCCAAAGCCGATGGAGAAACGTTCGATCTTCAGCCCGCGCTTGCGGGCGGCGAGGAAGTGGCCGAGTTCGTGGACGAAAATCGAGCCACCGAAAAAGATGGCGACGAGGGCGATGCCCCAGATTGAGCCCAACAGGTCGCTGAAAGAGAAGTTATCCATAAAAGAGGGAGAAGGGGGTTATTTCAGTGGGAGAGCTTAAGGGCGAGCCTTGACGCCATGACGCGAGCCTCGGCATCAGCCGCGAGGACGTCCGCCAGCGAATTTGGCTCCCGGCTGGGGCAGGCGGCGAGGGTTTGCCCAACTAATTCGGCGATACCCGTGAAACGTATTTTGCCGGCAATGAAGGCTGCAACTGCGATTTCATTGGCCGCATTAAAGATGGCCGGCGCCGTCCCCCCTTGGGTGGCGGCCTGGCGCGCCAAGCCCAGACAAGGGTAGCGGGCGGGCGCGGGGGGTGCCATCGTCAGGGTCAGCGCTTGGGCGAGGTCGAGGCGGGGGGCGGGGCAGGGCAAGCGTTGGGGGTAAAGCAGACAATCCTGAATCGGGTAGGCCATCGAGGGCGGCGAAAGCAAAGCCTGCATACTGCCATCGGTCAGCGTGATCATCGAATGAATGATACTTTGCGGGTGGATTACGATATCGATGCGGTCGGGTGGTAGGTCGAAAAGCCAGCGGGCTTCGATAAGCTCGAGGCCTTTGTTCGCCATCGTCGCGGAATCAATCGTGACCTTGGGGCCCATCGACCAGTTTGGATGCCGGAGTGCTTGCTCGAGCGTGACATCTTTTAACTGTTCGATCGGCGTATCGCGAAAAGCGCCGCCCGAAGCCGTCAAGACCAGGCGTTCAATTTCGGCCCGCGGCTTATCGCGGAGCAATTGGTGGATTGCATTATGTTCACTATCGACCGGAAGCAGGCGCGCTCCGGAAAGCCGCGCGGCTTCGGTGACGAATTTGCCAGCGAGGACCAAAAGTTCTTTGCTGGCCAAGGCGACGTCTTTGCGGGCGGCGAGAGCGGCGAGCGTGGGGGCGAGGCCGGCGGTGCCGACGACGGCGGAGACAACCGTGGCCACCTCTTGCAGGCAGGCGATTTCAATCAGACCATCGTTACCTTCGAGGATGCGCGTGCCGGCGGGAAATTCGCCCGAGGCTCGGGCTTCGGCCGCAGCCTTGGGGTCGTTGAGGGTAATGGTCTTGACGCCAAATTCATGCACCGGCCCGAGCAATTCACGCCAGCGAGCGTGGGCTGCTAATCCAGCAATGCGTAAATGATGCGGGTGAGCCCGGACAACGTTGAGCGTAGTCGTGCCGATGGAGCCGGTGGCCCCGAGGATGGTTAGTGGCCTAGCTTCCATGCGCAAGTGGGTCTATTTGAGGCAACCGCACGCCTGCTCTGAGGCAAGCAGGTTTCCGCTTAGTTTAAGAATGAATGGCGTTCTCCGCTTGTGTCTTGGCGTAGGTTTGCTTCCCTATTTGCATGGCAACGCAGCCCCAAGACCTTCAAGGACTTTCCCATCTCGGGAACACCCAGAACAAACCCCAGCAGACGCTGGAGACCTTTCCAAACCGCCATGCGGGTCGGAATTACATCATCGAATTGTCGACCGAAGAGTTTACCTGCCTCTGCCCGGCGACTGGCCAGCCCGATTTCGCCAAGATCACCATCCGCTACATTCCAGGTCCGCGGATCGTCGAATCCAAATCCTTGAAACTGTATTTTTGGAGTTATCGCCAGCAGGGTATGTTCCATGAGCACCTTTCGAACAAGATCCTCGACGACCTTGTGGCCGTACTTGATCCCGTTTGGTGCGAAGTCACGGGCGCCTTTGGCGTGCGCGGCGGTATCGGCATCACGGTGAAAGCCGAACACGGCAAAAAGCCCCAGTGAAGCGACGCCCCGTTCAGCAGGCTGACGGGGGAGCGACGGATTGGCCGGGTTCGAAGGAAGTCTCAGATTACTTGACGCGTCAGTTGGCGGGCAAGCGTCTGGCGCCGCGTACCTGTCTGACCTACGGCCGCTCTTTGAAAGGTTTTGCCCTTTGGATGAAATCTAACGGCGGGTGGGAGGGGGATTGGGCTAAATTATCGGCACGCAATCTGCGCGATTTCGTCATCGAGCGGCAATCGACCCATGATCGTCGTTCGGTCCATAACCAAGTCTCGGCTTTACGCGCGTTCCTTGCCGATTTGCGCGAGCGCGGTGGCATAAATTCTACGCCCGCTGCCGGTTTGGTCCTGCCTAAACTCCCACGATCTTTACCAAAGTTCCTGACCGAAATTCAAACCGATGCTTTGATGGAGGCTCCGGAAGCTTCGGAAAAAGAGACCGCGGAAACGACGGCCCGTGATCAGGCGATTTTGGAACTGCTTTATGGCGGAGGTCTGCGGGTGTCAGAACTTTGTGGGTTAAAAGGAGGTGACCTCGAACTCGGTACAGGTTTGGTGCGCGTCCTCGGCAAGGGCTCCAAGGAGCGGGTGATTCCGGTCGGAGATACGGCAGTGCAAGCCGTCCAGGCTTACCTGTCCTTACGCAATACGGTGGTCCGTGGCGCTCCGCTTTTATTGGCCGCCCGCGGCGGGCCGCTGCATCCGCGCGCCGTTCAGCTCATGTTAAAGAAGAAGTTGGCGTTGGCGGGTCTGCCAGCCGACCTCACGCCGCATAAGTTGCGTCATGCCTGCGCCACGCACCTGCTTTCAAATGGCGCCGATCTTCGGCTGGTGCAGGAACAACTTGGCCACGCCTCGCTTTCGACGACGCAGATTTACACGCACCTCACGGTTTCTCGTTTGCGCGAAGTCCATCGTAAGGCCCATCCGCGACCTTGAGAGGGGACGGATTGACCTCGCCTCAAGGGCGGAGCCGACTAATTTAGGCAAGTGCTGGTCGAAGCTGCTCCCGCGAAATTAAATCTTTCGCTTGCCGTCACCGGGAAGCGGCCCGACGGCTTTCACGAACTACTCAGCCTCGTCGTTAGTTTATCCCTCGCAGATCACTTGGCCATGCACGTGGGGCAGCCCTTGTCTTTGACCTGCGATGATGCTCTTTTGCCGGTAGACGAAACTAACTTAGTCATGAAAGCGGTGCAGGCTTACCGCCAGCATCGACCCGATTGTGTCCTCGGACGTTTTCATCTGACGAAGAAAATTCCCCACGGCGCCGGCTTGGGCGGGGGAAGTTCCGATGCCGCGGCCACCTTGCGCCTGCTGGACCGGGCAGCCCCGAGCCCGTTGGGTTTTGCAAAGTTAGAAGAGATTGCGGCGATGGTCGGTTCGGATTGCCCCTATTTTATTCGTGGCCAAAGCTCAATCATGCGGGGGAGGGGAGAACGATTGGAGCTCTTACCGGAAGCGGCTCGCCAAGCCTTGCTCGATCATCGGGTGTGGGTGATTAAGCCGCCCTTTGGCATTTCCACGCCCGAGGCCTATGCCGCGCTCGCAGATTCGGGGGCTTATCAGACGGCCGATAGGGCTCAAAGCCGTCTCGCCGCCTGGCTGAAACATCCGTCGGGCGATCCCTCGGTTTTAGGGAATGATTTACAGCCAGCGGTCTTTTCTAAGCACCTAGCCCTTTCAACGGTGTCTGAAAGCTTGCTCAAAATGCATGGGGTCGAATTTCGCCTGACCGGAAGTGGAAGTGCCTGCTTTGCCTTGGTATCGGCGGGTCTAGACGCTATTCCCGTCTTTGGTGACGTGAAGAAAGCCTGGGGCCCAGGGGCCTGGACGATGGATACTCGAATTTCTGCTTAGTTTCGGCTTTACTGTCAGGCGAGCACCCGCCTAGATGCGAACCACTACCTACCTATGGGAAGCCTCAAAAAGAAGCGTCGTTTGAAGATGAATAAGCACAAACGTCGTAAGCGTTCGAAAGATATGCGCCACAAGAAGTAAGCCCACCGGGTTACTTTTGGGCCAAAAGGCTGGAAAACAGGGCGACCCATGCGGTTGCCCTGTTTCTTTTTCGGGCTTGCACCGACCCATCGCCCTCCCCAAGTCTTAACCCTCACCAACCTCCCACACCATGGCCCGCGAAACCGTTATCATTGAGTGCACCGAAGCTCGTAAAGAAGGCAAACGCCCTTCCCGCTATATGACCACTCGTAATAAGAAGCTTTCCCAAGAGAAGGTCGAGAAGCTCAAATACAACCCCTCCCTGCGCCGTCACACGCTGCATAAGGAGATTAAGGGTTAAGCCTCGTTCCGTCGTTCCTTTCCTAAGCCGGGGGCCGCAATGCCTTCGGCTTTTTTATTTCTTGGAATAACTGACAGCCAAGCGGGGTCGAGGGGTTCGCTTTAAGCGAGCCGGACTTGCCGACGCTCAACACGCCAACGGGCCCGGTGGTGCCGGGTCCAATCGATCAAAGCGCGTTCGAAGCCGATATCCGACCCGAGCTTTTCCGACTCAATCCACTTATGACGCAGGATTTCTTCCCGTTCAGCCAGAAACTCAGCGTACAACGAAGACCTTGAAGCTAAGTCAGCTTCGGGAGGCGCGCCATGGGTGATGTCTGTCATGCTGGAGCACAAGTTGTAAGGTTATTATGAATCTGGCAAGCCGTAGGCGACAAAACCGTTAAAATTAGGCTTCGAGTTTGCGGAGGACCGTCAAGGCGACCGATTTGAAAACCCTCGCCGCATTGCTCTCGGGGTGGCTGATGACGACCGGTATTCCGTGGTCGCCCCCTTGGCGGACGGCGGGATCCAAGGGTACCTCCCCGAGGAGTTCGGTATTCAGGGCCGTAGCGACGCGCAGTCCCCCGCCTTGACCGAAGAGGTATTGGCGATGCCCGTCGGTGCCCTCAAAGAAACTCATGTTTTCCGCGACCCCGATGATAGGGACGCTCACTTTCGCGAACATCGCGGCTCCGCGTAAAGCCACGGCAACGGCGGCGGTCTGCGGGGTGGTTACGATGACAGCCCCGCTCAAGGCCATGGCCTGGGCGATGGATAATTGTGCATCTCCGGTGCCGGGTGGCAGATCGATCAGCAGGACATCTAATTCGCCCCAGCGGACATGGGTCGCGAACTGGGTGATGGTTTTCATGATCATCGGGCCGCGCCAGACGACGGGCGCATCGGCTTCGATGAGCAGGCCCATGGACATGATTTTAACCCCAAAGTTTTCAAGGGGAATCAAGACGTCGCCATCCAGGGTGGGGCGGGCGTTGACGCCAATCATTAAGGGGACGGAGGGGCCGTAGATATCGCAGTCCATCAGTCCAATCCGGCCCGGTCGGCCTTGTTCGGATAGTGAGCGGGCGAGAGCGCAGGCCAAATTCACGGCAAAGGTCGATTTGCCGACGCCGCCCTTGCCGCTGGCCACCGCTACGATGTGTTTGACTTGGCCGACACCAGCGTTGGCAGGCAATTTGACTTCCGCTCCAGGTGTGCCGGCAGCGCCTGGCGGGGTCTTGGGTACGGTGACGGTGATGGCGATTTCTGGTTGCACGGCGCCGATGGCCTTGAGGGCTACCTCAATGTCGGCGTAAAGTTTCTTCGGGATGGCTGGATCGGCCGTTGTCACCGCCAGCCCCACGGTGACTTTGCCTTCGAGGGTGACCTCAATGCCCTTGACCAACCCGAAGGCGATGATGTCTCGGCTATAGCCCGGGTAGCGGACTTGGCTGAGGGCCTTCTGAAC
Organism: uncultured Opitutia bacterium; assembly: GCA_903850885.1. Taxonomy (GTDB): domain Bacteria; phylum Verrucomicrobiota; class Verrucomicrobiia; order Opitutales; family UBA953; genus UBA953. The sequence continues at coordinate 8,634 of CAINMU010000133.1, forward strand.
AGATTCCTTATCGAGTGGCATTAGTGAGATTGAACTCCCGCCCGAAGTCAGGTCAAACTGCTATCGATTTAATTCTGCCCTCTCTGCTCTTCTCCATGCGACTTCTTGCCCTCTTTGCTCTCTTCGCCGCCTCTCTTCTTTCCGCCCAGGATCGAGTGGTCATCAACGACAGCGTCGACGCCGAATTGCAGAAGGGCATCATCCCGGTCTCGGTGATCTCAGATGACCCAGTGCTGGGAAATCTGGTGCAGTTCGCCCTCTCGACCCACGGTGCGATTAGCTTGCGTGCCGGATCTTCGGTCAAAGTCGCGATCAGCCGAAGCGGCCTGACGGCCACGGTGGCCTGCGATAATGCGCGTTTTGCTTTTCAATCCACGGTCGAAGGTAAGGACGAGGATGAGTTGGCCTTGCGCACGGCCGACGCCGCTCTCGTCGGGCTCGGTAAACGGTGGCAACTCAAGCCGCTTTTTGCTGGCACCAAAATTGCCTTCACTTCGAAGTTTTCCGGTAATCAGGAAATCTACGTGACCAACTTGGCGCGCTCGAAGACGCTGCGCTTGACGAATTATCGCAACACCTCAATCGGGCCGCGATGGTCAGCGGACGGCACGCGGGTCTATTTCGTTTCTTCGGTGCGCACCGGCTTTCCGGAAATCTTTTCGACCAATGGCATCGGCGAGCCGCGGAAGGTCATCACCGATGTTCGGGGCGCCTTGGGCGCAGCGAGCTCTGGTCCGGATGGGCGCATCGCTTTCGGTTCATCCAACAAAGGCACCATGGATATTTTCGTCGCTGGCCCCAATGGCGAGGCCCCGCACCGTGTCATCGCGACGCCGGATGTGGATGCGGATCCGTCGTGGTCGCCAGATGGTGCCCGTTTTGCGCTGACGAGCGGACCAGTCGGGCATCCTGGAATTTACCTCGCCAGTTCGGCGGGTGGCGCCGTCACGCGGGTTTCGACGGGCTATGGTTACTGCACGGAGCCACGCTGGAATCCTTCCGTGCCTAACCAGCTCATCTTTACGTTCCAATCGGGTAGACTCAGCCTGGGTATCATTAATTTAAGTGCGGGGACGGTGACGCCGGTGCCCGTGACGAGCCCGCTTGATCTCTCGCACGCTTCTTGGTGTGCCGATGGTCGTCACTTGATCGCCACTCAAGCTACAAAAACAAATTCTTGGCTCGCCGTGGTGGATAGCGTCACGGGCAAGGTGACACGCCTATCTTCCGTGCAGATGGCCGACTGTTCCGAGCCGGATTGTTGGGTGCGTCGGAATTAATCCATCCGGGCGGCGGAGATGATTGACCTTTAGACCAAGAGTTTGCTGCGGTCGACCGCGACGCCGCCTAGGCGTGTGGTGTAAATCGTCGGACGGGATGGCTTTACGTTGAAATTAAGCCTTATGATGGCAAACGGATTGGCGATAGGTTACCCTTTGCAAAGTCCGTCCCAAGGTTTAGGATGTGCAGTCAATCCATGGCCCATCAAGGCATCAACCAATCGCAAAAGCAGGTACAAGGGCTCGTCCTGACACCGCAGCTCCGGCAATCTCTGCGGATTCTGCAGGTGCCGGCCGCGGAGTTGTTGCGGGAAATTTCCGAGGAGATGGCGGCCAATCCGCTATTAGAAGAAGTTGAACCCGTCGCAAACGAGTCTAGCGATGCGCCGGTCCGGGCGGAAGAGCCCGAAGAAGACGGTCCGCGCGAACTTTCTCTCGGGGATGACGATTTTGATGCCCTCCGTCGGATGAAAGAAGATTGGGACGAGAGTTATTATGAGGAAGTACGTTCGCAGGGTTATACGCAGGAGGACGAGGATCGTCGTCGTCATATGATGGAGTCTGCTACAGCGGAATCATCCATCGCGGAGCACCTTGCCGAACAGGCCCGGACGGCCTCGGACGATGCCGCTGTCCAGGAGGCCTTAAAACTGTTGATCGCCACGCTCGATGAGCGCGGGTTCCTGGAGGAGGATCTGTCGACGATCGCACTTCGTTCGGGCCAGTCTTATGAAGCCATCACGATGGCCCATACTTTATTGCTTGGGTTTGACCCTTCGGGCATCGGGGCACGCGATCTACGCGAGTGCTTTTCGGCGCAATTACGCCAGCGCGGGCGCGGGCTTTCGACGGCGGCCCGTCTGATCGCGGATTGCTGGGAGCCCATGATGGGCCGACGTTTGGATGAATGTGCCCGCATTCTGGACGTTGAAATCGATGGCATTCGCGAGGCTTTAGCCGAACTGGCGAAGCTCGAGACCGTCCCCGCTCGCCGCTTCATGCGCGACGATAACCGCGTGGTGACGCCGGATGCCACCGTGGAACTCGATGAAGACGGTAAATGGAAGGTGATTATGGATGATCGTCACGTGCCGAAGTTGCGTCTGGTGCCGGCCTATAAAGACATGTTGGCCGGTCAGACCCTCAGTGAAAAAGAGCGTACTTATATTTTAGAACGGATGCGGCAGGGTAAGTTCCTAATCGGCGCCATCGAAGAGCGTCAGCGGACCATCGAGCGACTCGCGCGCATCATTACGGAACGTCAGGCAGAATATTTTGAATACGGCCCTTCGAAGCTGAAGCCCTTGACGATGACCGATGTCGCCAAGGAGATGGAAGTGCATGAGACGACCGTCGGTCGGGCGGCGGCGAATAAATGGATGATGACCCCGCATGGGCTGAAGGAATTCCGCTGGTTCTTCACTTCCGGTGTCGCCACCGATGATGGTGGGACGGTGGCTCAGGAGGGCGTCCAAGAAATGATTGCCGATATTCTGGCCCGCGAAAATCCGGCGGCACCTTTGGCCGACGAGGCTATCACCGTCGAGTTGCGTAAGCGTGGCGTCCAGATTGCCCGACGCACGGTGGCTAAATATCGCGAAGCTTTGGGGCAGCCTTCGGCGCATATGCGTCGCCAGCGCCTCTAATCAGGTTAGACGCTCCAAAATTGAACTCCACCCGAAGTTAGGCATATCTGGGAAGAGGAATTGCACGCCCACGGTCTGGCCATCCGGGCGGGACGCTGTGCCAGCCACCGCGGGCAAGCCGGCCAAAGATGCGGGAGCGTTGAGGGCGAGCAGTCGCTGCCGGTGGAGCTCGTCGGCGCCGGCTTTGCTCACCGCTGGGCCGAAAGTGGAAGGTAACGCTATGAAATGATGCCGACTGAAGATGGCTTTGTAGGCTTCGCTGATGCGCGTGCGGACACCTTCCGCATGACGAAGCTCTTCATGGGTGCGTTGGCGGCCGGCATCCAGGCGCGACCAAACCGTCGGATCGTAACTATCTTTTCGACGCTCGAGCCAGGCCGCATGGACGCGGGCAGCGGCATGACCCCCAAGAATCGGATAAGCCGTTGACGCTTCTTTACAGGCTATCCGCAGGAGTTCAGCGGCAGCGGGATCCTCTTGCGCACCAGCCTTGAGGGCTAATTTTCTCATCACCTCCAGATCTTCAGCGGGGATGCCCAAGCCCAGGTCACCCGCCCAGAGGCCGCCTCCGGCCGGAGGGGCTTCGCCGAGGACGGCGCGGGAAACTTGAAGTAAGTCACGCGGAGTCCGCGCCATCCAGCCTTGGGTATCATAACCCGGCGAGAGCGGGAAAATATCCCCGACCGGTGTGAGGTCAGGCGAAAGCCTCAGCCCCCAGATCCCGCAATAGCCGCAGGGAACTCGGATGGAACCAGCGGTGTCGGTCGCCAAAGCAAAAGGAACCAGTCCGCGAGCGACGGCGAAGGCGGAGCCGGAGCTCGATCCGCCGGCCAGCAATTCCGGATGCGTCGGGTGGGGGCAATCGCCGAAGTGCGGATTTTCGCCGGTGAGTCCGAATGCGAATTCTTGTAATTGCGTACGCCCGCATTCCACGGCGCCGGCATCGCGCTCGAAGGCGGCCGGGAGGCTGGAAGTCGTCCGGGCTGGGCCGATTTCTTCAGGTAAAAAGGTGGAGCCCGCCAACGTGGGGTGACCGGTCCGGAAATACAAATCCTTGGTCAGGAAAGGGACGCCACCGAGATGAGCTTCGCGCAGCGCCCAGGCATTTTCGAAACGCTGCGTCAGGGTGCGGGTGTCGGGGAGCCCGCAGAGGGCGGCGCGTTGTTCGGCGGGTTTGATTTCGCTCAGGCGAATCAAGAAGGCTTCAGCCGCCATGCGTGGACCACGCGTGAGAAAAAACTCACGCCAATCTTCAACGGATTGCGGGCCCGTGATCACAGGTCGATAGGTTTTCCCGGTTCGGGGTCATGCACGCGGGTCGCCGGTAATACTTTCGCCAAAGTGTCTTTCATCCAAGCCCGCGCGGGCGGATCGCCGTGGGTCAAGATGATGTCCTTGGGCGCGAGGTCTTTGGCGAAATCGATGAGTTCTTCGCGGTCCGCATGTCCGCTCAGGTGGAAGCGCTCCACTTGGGCGCGGAGGGTTGAGATGTGATCCAAACTTTTAAATTTAAATTCTCCGCCCGGCGCCATCCCGATAAGTTCTCCGCCCGGGGTCTCGGGGTCGCAGTAACCCACGAAGAGCACGGCGTTTTCTTCGTGGTCTAAGATATTGGCGGCCACGCGCCAAGCGGGCGTTTTTTCGACCAACATACCGCTGGAGAGGAGGTAGATGCCGGCTTCGGGCATGTTTTTGCCAGGTTGGGTGTAGCGACGGGAAAGTGGCAAGACGTTCAGATCGCGCAATACCTGGCGGCTGAATTTCACCTGCTTGGTCTTCTTGCTCGCCGCGTCGAGGTAATCGCAAAGATCCATCCCTAGGCCGGAACAAAAAATGGGCACATCGGCGAGATTGCCCGCATCGGCTGATTCTTGCAGGAAGAGCAGAATTTCTTGCATGCGCCCAAAGGCGAAAGCGGGAAGCAAGACGGAACCGCCTCGGTCGGCGACTTCGTTGATGGTCTTCAATAAGCGTTTCTCTTCGGTGCTGCGGCTCATCGTCGGTACCGTCGTGGTCGCGCCGCGGGTACATTCCATGACCAGGGTGTCGACAGGTTGCCGCGGAAAGTTGGCACCCGCTACGGTGCGTTGCGCTTGGAAGTGGACGTCGCCGGTGAAGAAGTGACGCTTCCGCCGATGTTCGATCAAGCAGCCGACCGCCCCGGCGACGTGCCCGGCGAGGTGGAAGGTGATGGCGATTTCTTCGCCCCCGCGGCCGATGATGCGCGGGTTGACGATGGGTACGGCGGCGAGGGCATTCTCGACACGCTCGACATCCGTCTCGACGTAGAGCGGGTAATCCGTGATCCCCGTTTCCTCCCGCTGTCTTTTCATGACTTGAATCGAATTATTCAGCAGGCGCCGCACGAAGAGCGTAGTGGCGGCGGAGGCGTAAACTCGGGCGCCCGGGTGTTGGCGGATGAGGAGGGGAAGCGAGCCTAAGTGGTCGAGGTGACAATGCGTCAGGATCACGCCATCTACGCCGCCTTGGATCTTGTCGAATTGCGGCAATGCGGCGCGGCCGGAAAGTTTAGGGTGCAGGCCGGAATCAATCACCACGCGGACGCCGCCGAATTCGGCGAGCATGCAGTTGGCGCCGATTTCGCGGCCGGAGTTTAAGTCGGTAATTCTCATTAAGAAAGGGAAGAGGGGGAGGGCGGGGTCATCGTCAACGGAGGAATCCTTACGAAGATGCGTTCGCCTTGGGCCGTAGTGCCATGGAAGGCGCCTTCGGCGACGCAGGCGCCGCCCGCGAGGTGATAACTGTTATAGGAAAACTGACCTCCGGGGGGTAACAAAGGGGTTTCACCCACGATACCGTCGCCTTCGATGACCTCGAGGTCTCCGAGGGTCGGCCGGACAATCCATTTCCTTCCGAGGAGGCGCACGGTTTCCTGCGAAAGGTTCGTAATTGTTAAAAAATAAACGAAGGCGTGCGGGGTGGCTGGAGGGAAATTGGCATCGCGATGGTGCACCATCTTATCGAGGGTGACGCTGAGGCCTGGAAGTTCCTTACCGGTGGATTGCACGTGGGGTTACACAAGTAGGGAACGGAGCGATTAGGAAGCCATAAATAAAGCACTTTAGGCCTTATTTCGCCTTCCCGCCTTGCACCTTAGGGTTCCTCTCCTTTGATGGACGCTCGATGTCAACCCCCGCTGATCACAAGCGTAACCTAGGGAGAGTTCCCATGAAATGGTGGGGCGTACTCGCCTATTTGATATTATTAGGGCTGTCCGCCGCTTTCCCTTTCTTCAACGTCATCGAACGCTATTCGCAGGGTACGGCAATCCAAGTGCCAGCTTTCGATTTTAAGGGGAATAAGGTCGAGCAGCTCGATTATAAGATTCCCGTCCGCGCACACCTTCATGGCGTCACGGGTCTCGCGGAGGCGCAACAGGGCGCCGCCGAACGTTTCCGCGAAAACGTCATCGTCTATTTACACCGCGTACCGTGGGACCGGCGCGGACATCTATTGTGCGAACAGCTTGTGAAGCAGGGGAACTATTCCGTCGTCGAAGTTTTTCTGCCCGGGTTTAACACGAGTCCAGGCGAGGTGCCGAGCCATGCGATGGAAGCTAATGCCGAGGTGGTGGCCTCTTTGATGGAATATTATGGGATAAAACGTTATCATGTCGTCGGACAGGGCTTGGGTGGCGTTGCTGCTTTAGAATTAGCCGCCGCCCATCCCAGTCGCGTCCAGACGATGACATTAATCTCGGCCCCGGGCGTGCAGGAATTTGAAATGCTCGGCAATCCCTTGGTGAACAAGATCGTCTACGGGTTCCAAGGGGCTTTCTTTTGGAGTATCTCACGGCTCACACCTAACTTCGGCGTCGCTGATTTGTTGCCCTGGGATCGGGATTATGCGAAGACCGTTTTCGATACCGACCTCTCGGATTCGAAGAAAATCTTACGTAGTTGGCGCAAGCCGTTGCTGCTGATTCACGGCGAGAACGACTGGATGACTTCGCCCGACACCGCCCGTTACACGGCCAAGTTGGTTCCGCAGGCACGGCTCGAACTGATGGACGGAGGCCGTAATGTGGCCTTCGATCAGCCGGCGGCAGCTGCCGCCAAGGTCCACAAATTTATCGATGAGTCGCGGGATGCTTCCGCGATCACCGTCGTCTCGCCCGAAAAAGATCCGCCTATCCCGCAAGCGCAGGGTTCGCATTTCTGGATTTTATTACTCATCATTGTAATTTGCACTTTCGTGGCGGAAGATCCCACCTGCCTGGCTTCGGGCCTGATGGTGTCGGTGGGCATCATCGATTTTTGGTCTGCCGTCGCGGCGTGCACGTTGGGAATTTTCATCGGCGACGTCACCTTATATTCTTTAGGCAGATTCTGGGGAAGAAAGGCAATTCGCAAGGTGCCGCTCAAGTGGTTCATCAAGGAGCATAAGGTCAACCAATGGGCCGGCTGGTTCTCCACGCCGAAGGGCATGTTGGTGGTCGTCAGTTCCCGTTTCATCCCGGCGAGCCGCGTGCCGACCTTCATTACCGCCGGGATCATGAAGCTGAATTTCTTCCGGTTAGGATTCTTATTATTAGCCGCCGCCTTGATCTGGACGCCGCCCTTGATGTGGCTGGGCTATAAGTACGGCGCTGCGGCGATGGATGTGCTCTACCGCTTCAAGAATAATGCCTTGTGGGTCATCCTGGGTTTCCTCTTCGCGTTGCACATGGTCACCCATTGGTTCCTGCCGGCGCTCACTTGGCGCGGGCGGAGACAGATCGTGATGAAGATTCAGAACTTCCTACAGCCGTCCTATTGGCCGTCCTGGTTGCTCTTCCTTCCAGTCAAAATCGGCATCCTGATCTTAAGCCTGCGTTACCGCCGCCTGACCGCTTTCGCATCGGCCAATCCGGCTTTCGGCCGCATCGGCGGGTTCATCGGCGATTCCAAATCTTTGTTATTACGACCCTTCCAGCGTGACTCCCGTTGCTGTCCCAGCCTGGCCTTGGCGCTGGACGATACGCCCGCCGACCGCGTGCGAGAAGCGGAGGCTTTTGCCGTCTGCCACGGTTTCCCCTTGGTGTTTAAACCCGAAGTCGCCGAGGATGGTGCTGGGCTGCGTTACCTGAAGAACTCCGAGCAGCTGGAGCGCTTCGTGCGTACGGCCAAGGAAGACTTTCTTTTGCAGAAGAAGATTTCCGGTCCCGAGTTCGAAATCGTCTGGCGCCGTAATCCGGGTCTCGATGACGGACGGATCATGGCGGTCGTCCAGAAGAAGAACGTGACCGTGATGGGCGATGGCGAGCAGACTTTGGAGGAACTCATTTGGCTTGATGACATCGCCGTGTCGCGGGGAGAGCTTTTCACGCAATGTCATGCCCAGGGTCTGAATCGGGTGGTGCCGGCCGGTGAAATCGTGGTACTCAACCTTTCTGGAAGTTACGGTCACGGTGCCCTTTGTCTCCATCGTCCGGATTTAGTCACAACAGAGTTAACCGCCGCACTCAGCGATTTCGCGAAGCGTTTCCCTGGACTGCATTTTGCGCGTTTTGATTTACGGTCGACCAACGAAGCGGAACTCAAAGCCGGTCGCTTCATGGTGACGGAAGTCGGCGGGTGTTGCCATGTTTCCAGTCTCGTGCGCGACGGCTCGCTCCGTTTCAGCCGCTCGTATGCGGCTGTCTGGGCGCAGTTAAAGGCCTGCCTGGAAGCGGGGGATTACAATCTGCGGCAGAAGGTTCGCCCCGTGCCGTTGCATGAAGTCATGGCCCGGTGGAGTCAGGCCCGCGGCCGGGCGGATGAGTTTGTCGTGAGCGAAGAATAAAGCCTTACCGCCGGCCGGTATAAGCATGACAGAGCGCCGCGGCCGCCGCATCCGACTCGTCTAGAGGTAAATCATGATTCAGCCCTAAGACGGATCTGACCATGCGGCCCACTTGTTCTTTGGTCGCACTGCCATGGCCCGTGACGGCCATCTTGATTCGCTTCGGGGCATATTCTTCGACGCTGAGACCAAGGCGGGCGAGCACACTGAGCGCGGCTCCACGGGAAGCACCCATCGCTTGGGCCGTTCGGAAGTTTTGGACGTAGATGGTTTCTTCGATGCTGGCCTGGGTCGCGCCGTGTTTTTTAGCAAGGGCTTCGACGCCGTCCGCAATTCGACCCAAGCATTCGTAAGCAATCAGTTTAGGCGGCAGCTTGAGGGTGATGCTGGCCAAGAGCCTTGGGGGCTCGGTCCGATTATCGATCACCGCCAGTCCCGTGCCGCGGAGCGAAGGATCAATGCCGAGGATGATGGCCCGGATACCGCGCGGCTGGGCGACTTTTTGAGCAAGTATTTTCCGAGCCCCGGAAATTTTCTTCGCCGGGGTAAGTTTTGCCCCGTCGCGGAGTTTCGCCGTCCAAAGAGAGCGTGCGGAAGAACGTGCCATGACTAAGGTTGGGCCAATTTATCGTCAGGTTCGACAGCAAAGTCGCCGGCTTCGTGTTGCCAGTCGGGACCGGAGGTCGCAGCCTGCATCCATGCGATCGGTTTGTTGCGCTCTGATTCTCTTTGGCCACCTCGTGGCGCAAGGGGTGCCGTTGATTGAGCGTACCGTTGCAGAGACTCCCCCGATTTCATTAAAGTCAGTCGCAAAGTTAAACGTGGCGACCATCCCGGAGTGCTCGGCGCTCTGGGCCAGTCCGTCCCAGCCCGGGTTATTTTGGACGCTTTCCGATTCGGGAGCTAAGCCACGGATTTCTGCCATCCATGCCGACGGTACCTTTGTGAAAACGGCGCAAGGCTTATGGACCGGGGTGGACTTAAAAGGAGCGACCAACGCGGACTGGGAAGCCCTGACCGGCGACGCTTCCGGCCGGATGATCGTGGCGGACGTGGGTAACAACGTGTCCCGGCGCAAGGAACTCGCCTTGTATGTTTTCCAAGAGCCGAAAGTCGGCACGACTGAGATTACCGACTTCAAGAAATACGTCTTCGGCTGGCCGGATCAGACCGCCTTTCCCGACCCGGAGCTGGCGCACGATTGCGAAGCGATTTTCAGTTTTCAGGGAAAGATCTACCTGCTGACCAAGCACCGCCGAGATACCTTGACGGAGCTCTGGCGCGTGGAGTTGCCCGCGACGGGCACGCGGGCCGTCTTAACAAAAATATCACAATTCAACGCCCATGGGATGGTCACCGATGCGAGCCTCTCGCCGGACGGTCGTCGGCTGGCCGTGCTGACCTACCGCATGCTATGGGTTTTTGAAATGCCCGCCCAGGGGGAAGATTTTTTCTCGGGCCGGGCCTGGGCGGCGCCATTGTCCCCTCCGCTTTTCTCTTGGCAGGTGGAAGGGTGCGCCTGGTTCGACGACCAGACCCTGCTGCTCGGTTCGGAGCAGGGCGACCTGTTCAAGATTTCGCAGGTCGAACTGACGGAAATAAAATAAATAAAAGGACCAGCGACCTTGCGGCCACGGGTCCTGAGCGTTCCACGTGCCGAACCTTAGAGGGCCTTGGCGGCGGCGATGACGGCTTCTTTGGTGATGCCCATTTCGCGCATGACCACGTCGCCGGGGGCCGAAAGTCCGAAGCGGTCGGTGCCAATCGCCGTGCCGGCAGTGCCCACGTAGCGGCCCCAGGAGAGAGTGACTCCGGCTTCGATGCTCACGCGCTTAACGCAGCTGGCCGGCAAGATTTCCTGCTGGTAGGCTTTGGGTTGACGAGCAAAAATTTCCATGGAAGGCATGGAGACGACGCGGACGCCCGCGCCGAGTTCTTCCGCGGCGGCCAGCGCCAACGAGAGTTCGCTGCCCGTACCGATGAGGATATGGGTGAGCGCGCTGGTTTCTTGACGTAGAACGTAGGCACCTTTGAGGGTTCCTTGCCGGCGGGTCGCCACGCTGACGACATCTAGTGAAGGAACGTTTTGCCGAGAAAGAATCAACGCAACGGGACCGTCGCGGCGCGAGACGGCCAAGGCGAACGCGGCCGCCGTTTCTTCGGCATCGCCGGGGCGAATGACGTCGAGGTTCGGGATGCAGCGCAGGGCGCTGACGGTTTCGACCGGCTGGTGTGTGGGGCCGTCTTCACCGACGCCGACGGAGTCGTGGGTGAAAATATAAAAAGCTTGGAGTTTGGCGAGGGCGGCGACGCGGATGGAAGGCCGGAGGTAATCCGAGAACGTAAGGAAAGTTGCGCCAGATCCCTTGAAGATACCGTGGTAGGCGATGCCGTTAAGGATCGCGCCCATGCCGTGTTCGCGGATGCCGAAGTAGAGATTGCGGCCGGTCGGCGTGGCGAGGTCGAAGTCGCCCGCATCTTTAATATAATTCTTGGTTGAACCGTGAAGGTCGGCGGAACCGGACAAAACGAGAGGCGAAGCTTTGGCGACCGCGTTGATGCAGTTTTCGCCCGAGACGCGGGTGGCCAGCGCGTTCTTGCCGAACTCCGGAATCGCCGTGAGCAAGGCTTGAACATCACCATGGTTACCCTGTTGAGCTTGAGCCAGTAGAGAGGCCTTTTCGGGGTTGGCCTTGGACCAGGCGGCGAAGGTCTGCTGCCATGCGGCATGCACGCCGGCTTGGCTGACCTTGCGGGCGTTGAAGTAGGCGCGGGTCTCAGGCGAGACGAAGAATTTTTCGGCAGGTAGGCCGAGGGCTTGACGCGAGGCATCGATGAATTTCACGCCCGCTTCACCGTGACCCTTGGCGGTGCCTTGGACTTCGGCGATACCTTTGGCGATGATGGTCTTGCAGATGATTAGCTTGGGTTTGCCGTTCTTACTGGCCCGCGCTTGGTCCAGCGCATCCGCAATCGGGCCTAATTCATTGCCCTGTTTGACGGTAAAGACTTCCCAGTTGGCCGCTTCGTAGCGTTTGGCCGTATCTTCATTTTGGGTCTTCGCAGCCATCGCGTCCAAAGTGACGTCGTTGGAGTCGTAAAGCATGATGAGATTATCGAGGCCAAAGCGGCCGGCGAAAGAGGCCGCTTCGTGGGAGATACCTTCTTGGAGGCAACCGTCTCCGGCGAGGCCGACCACGATATGGTCAAAGATCTTATGTTCGGCGGTGTTGAAGTGTGCGGCCGCCATCTTAGCGGCGACGGCCATGCCGACGATGTTACCCGTGCCTTGTCCGAGAGGGCCGGTGGTAGCTTCGACGCCGACCGTTTCGCCGAATTCAGGGTGACCTGGAGTCTTGGAATGCAGTTTGCGGAAGGCTTTTACTTCTTCGAGGGGCAGATCAAAGCCGGCGAGGTGAAGCCAGCCGTAGATAAACATCGAGCCGTGACCCGCGGAGAGCACGAAACGATCGCGGTTGACCCATTGCGGGGCCGCGGGGTCGTGGCGGAGGAAGTTACCGTAGAGGACGGCGCCGATTTCAGCGGAGCCCAAGGGCAGGCCGAGGTGACCCGAATGACAGGCAGCCACGGCGTCCATGGCAAGGCCGCGGGCTTCGGTGGCGGCACGGGAAAGGTCGGCGGAATTATTGAGCGACATATTGCTTATCGGTAAGGAAAATATGGGGCCGATTCCAGCCTTGAATGAAGGGCGGGGAGCCTGCCAAATGGTTCTATGGCCGATAAAGAACTAGAAGAGGGCACCCAGTTGCGTTTGGACTTCGCAAAATTGCGTAAAATTGCCTCCGGACAGGCGGAAGTGATCCCGGCGGTCGCGCAAGACGCCCAAACCGGGGAAGTCTTGATTTTGGGCTATGTTAACGAGTTGGCTTTGCAGACGGCGCTGAAGGAAAAGAAAGCTACCTTTTGGAGCACTTCGCGGAATGAACTTTGGATCAAAGGCCTAACCTCGGGCGACTTCCTGGAGCTACTCGAAGTGAGGGTCAATTGTGAGCAGAATTCGATTCTTTATAAAGTCCGTCCGGCCGGCCAGGGAGCCTGCCATACGAAAAACGCCAACGGAACTTCCCGCGCCGGTTGCTACTATCGCCGCCTGCGGGCCGATGGCACGTTGGAGAAGGCCTGAGCTTCAGCGACGTCGGAGTGCCTGCAGGACGAGGTCCGTCTCGATGTCGAGCCGGACCACGAGCAACTTCGTCTGGCGTGTGATGCGGTCGGTGCCCGGACGCGCGGCGAAGCCGAGCGCCTCGGTGTCGCCTTGTTTTTCCGTCAGGCGGTCGAGCGCCGCTTCGGCCTCGTTGCCGGTCCGATAGGCGAACGCGATCTTCGCGACGAGGAAGGCTCCGTCGTCGCTTTCGCCGACCGCAATGGTCGCCGTTTCGGCCTGAGAGCCCGCCTCGATGAGCGCGCGGCCGAGCCAGCGGCGGCGCGCGGCGGTCTCCAGCAGGCCTTGGGCGGGAGCGGCGTGGATGAGGAGATAGCCATGCGGCACGCCGCGTAACTGCACGCGCGCAAGGCCCGGGATGATTCTTCCACCGTCCGAAACTTCTGGGGTGTCTACGGTGAGTTCAGCCAGTTGTCCGGGGATGAAGCCGAGGGTCACGCGCTGGGCTGAATTTACCGCAGGGCGTGCCAGCTGTTCGCGCAGACCGGCGCGCTGTTCCGGTCCGGCGAGTTCCGGTAGGGCCAGAATTACCGCGGTGGCGGTACGACGACCGACCATCTCCGCAGGAATGATGAGCGCGACCTCGCGGCTCCGCGGGTCAATGCGCAGACGGAGTTCCGCAGGGTCGAGCCAGAACCAAGCCAGCGCGCTCGCCGACGCGAGGAGGACGAGCAGTAGCCACGGACGTCGCATCCGACCTTATTTGGCGGCGGGTGCCTTCGGCTTTTCCTTCTGGGCTTTCTCGATCGCGCGCCCGATAGCTTTCGCGGATTTTTCCGCAGAAAAATCGAGGTCGAGGGTCGACCGCTTGGCTTCGCCGCCGACGCGGATCTTCTGGATGATTTCTAAAAGCGTCTGCAGATCTTCTTTCTCCGCGGGGGTCTTGTCATCATCATTCATGAGGCCCATCATGGCGAAGGCCTGTAATCCCTTGACCTGCTTGCGTATACTCGTCGCTTTCTCCGCGGTGATGAAGTTGGCCGCAATCCTGAGTTGTAGGTCGGTGGCGCTTTCGCCGAGCACGATTGTGAGGTCATTGATGCCCGAGGAGTCATCCTTCATCTTCGCCCGCGTGGCGTCGGCGTAGAGGAAAAACCACCCCTTGGCGGCGGCGTCGAATTTGGTGCGCACCTCGCTCGGCAGCAATTCGGCCTTGGTATTTTTCTCCAAGGCAGTGAGCGCCTGGTCGAGGAAATCCTTGCTGGCGATGGCGATCAGGTCGGCGGAGGTGACGACGAGGTAGGCCTCGCCGTTGTCACCCTTGGGCCTCGGGCCGAAAATTGCTTCAAAGAATGCCCTAGCTTCCCAGGCTTGGTATTTGCCCGCCGACGTGGACGGCACCTTGGCATCCTTGGCCGCGGCATTGATCTTGGCGGGGTCGAATTTACCGCGAATCAGAATCACGCCTTGGGCGTTTTTATCTGACACCTTACCGTCCGCTCCAGCATAGACGCCAAGGACGACGGCGTGGATGTCTTTCTGAGTATCGATTCCGAGTTTATCTTTGGCTAATTTAGAGTCGATGTTCTGACCGGTATTAATCGGACCGGCCTTTATGACTGCCTGTCCGAGCTGGGTGGTGGTGAAGGTTGCGAAGTCAAACCCCGCGATGGCGACCGCGCCGGCCGGCAGTCCGTCGGTATTGAGGGCGCCGCGGGCCGGGACTAAAGCCAGGGCGAGGAACAGGATAAGGGTTAGACGCTTCATGGGGTGGAAAATATGAGTAGAAGGCTGGCCAGTTGCGACAAGTGGATTACCCTTTTTTAGGGAAATAAGCACAAAAAAGGGGCGCCCAATAGGCGCCCCGGTGAGTGTGGATCTTAAATCTTACGATTAGTATCCGCCACGGTCGCCGCCGCCGAAGCCGCCGGAGCGACGTTCGCCGCCGCCGAAGCCGCCGCGAGAGCCGCCACCGCCGCCGCCGCCGAAGCCGCCGCGAGAGCCGCCGCCGCCGAAGCCGCCGCGATCTCCACCGCCGAAGCCGCCGGAACGAGGACGATCTCCGCCGCCGAAGCCGCCCGAACGAGGACGATCTCCGCCGCCGAAGGAAGGACGCTCTTCACGAGGACGGGCGACATTGACCTTCAGGGGACGACCCATGAAATCAATGTTTTCAGTCTTAGCGATGGCATCCTGCGCTTGCTGCGCATTGCCCATGGTCACGAAGGCGAAGCCACGAGGACGACCCGTGAACTTATCCATCATGACTTCCACGGATACCACCTCGCCACCTTGTGCGAAGTGAGCCCGGATGTCGGATTCGGTTGCAGCCCAGGGTAAGTTACCCACGAACAGTTTGTTTTCCATATCTTTTGTTTTTCTTGTTTCCTACACCGCATTGCCCGTTTCCGACCTTCGGATTTCGATTTGCCGTCTTAACGACCGTCAACTCACCGGATTATTGCGGGGCTTAACTCTTGGTTTGGTTATTTTCAGAGTTAAACCTGACCCCCTGTAAGACAAGTTATTGGTTCATCGGCAAGTTTATTCACAATAGGGGTCTTACTTTAGCCCAGCGTTGACTCCGTTAGTAGGCTGAAAGAGACTTTTTCATGAGCGCAGCTTTGACCCAAAGCCAGATCCAGGAGGCCCTGCAAGGCCTAGATGGATGGGGAATTGAAAACGCTAAGTTGTTGAAGGTCTATAAGTTAAAGGATTTTAAAGCCGCCTTAGCCTTCATTAACCAGGTCGGGGCCGAGGCCGAGCGACTCGATCACCACCCGGAAATCCATAATAGTTGGAATCGGGTGACCCTTCGGCTTTGTACCCATGACGCCGGCGGGCAAATCACGGAGAAAGATTTAACCCTCGCCCGTGCCATCCAAGCCATCTCCCGCCCGTGATCGACGATCCCGCCGAAGCCCTAGACGTCCTCATCGAAGAGCTGAGACGCCAGAAAGCCTCCGGGGTACGTCACGTCATCGTCTCGGATGCATCTTTGGCCGCGCTGAAGGCTTTAGCGACTGGCGCGGCTTCGAGCCCTTCGCCTGCCGGTTCGCTTAGGCCTCCTGTCGCTGCTGTCAAACCTGCTGTCCGGGCCGAAGCGCCTGCTCAGCTGGTGATACCGCCGCCGCCCATTTTTACGATACCACCGGGGACCAAGGCGGAGCGGATGGCCGCCTTGACCGCCTTGATTCATGCCTGTGTTGAGACACGCCGGCATCTGACCGCCAAACAAAATCCAGTCGTGGGCGCGGGGTCGCTCTCAGCGAAAGTCTTGTTTGTCGGAGACGCGCCGACGATTGAAGAAGTCGAAAGCGGGAAGCCTTTTGTCGGAGCCTCGGGCGATTTGTTGCAACGTATTCTCGCGGCTACCGCGATTCCAGCCGAAGATATATTTTTAGTAAATGTCATGGTTTGGCGCCCGGAGCCCCCGACCGTATTCGGGAAACGTCCGCCAACCGTCAAAGAATTGGCGTTCAATCACCCTTACCTTAAAGCTCAGATCGAGATCGTGCGGCCCCAGGTCATCGTCGCTTTAGGCGGCCAGGCCTTCGAGGCTTTAGTGGGAAGCGGCGTGCCGATTACGCAGGCCCGCGGGCAGTGGCTGGAGTTTGCCGGCATCCCCTTGATGGCGACCTTCCACCCGAACTACTTGCTGCATAATCCCAGCGCCTCGGCCAAACGGACCTTGTGGGAGGATTTCCTTCTTGTGATGGAAAAGCTGGCGATGCCGATTACGGAAAAGCAGCGCGCCTTTTTCACCGCCAGCAAGTAATCCCGGCGGAATTAGCGCACCGAATCGCTCAGACGGCGAAGGGGGAAGGCGAGGACCTGCGAGTTACGACCGCTGGCCTTTAATTCTTTCCGGCGTTCCGCCGGGAGTTCGGAAAGCGTGGCGACTTGGAAGCCGCAAGCGGATTGGAAAAAGCCTTGGGTCTGCGTCGTGAGAGCGATGAGTTTTTTGGCGCCCAGGTCTTTGGCGCGACGTTTCGCAAATTCGACCAGCTTCCGCCCGACGCCTCGTCCGTGGTAGAAAGGCTGCACGTAGACGGCGCAGATTTCCATCGATTTGCCGCCGGGGTATGGCCTAAGGGCGGCGCAACCGATGATGCTGTCATCGATTTCGTAGACGTAGAACTCTCCGTAAGCTTGCTCGATCTGCTGGCGCGTCCGCCCGACGAGTGCGTCGGTCTTGGCCCCGTGTTTGGCGAGGTTATAGAGGGCTTGGGCGTCTTTCTTTTTGGCCTGCCGAATCCGGTCGTAATCATTGGCGTGGACCATCGTGCCGAGGCCGACCTTATCAAAGATTTCGGTGAGTAAGCCCCCGAAGACGCGACCGTCGAGGATGTGGGCGCGGGGCACATCTTCAGCCAATGCCTTGGCGGCTTGGACGGCTTTGCTCCGGATGCGCGGGTCGAGCTTAGCCTGCTTGTTGGCGAGCAGGCTTTTGAGCTCATCCTCTGGGAGGTTCACTTTCAAGACGCCTTCGATTTGCAGGCCGCTGAAAGGCGTCAGGTAGATGAGTTTGGAGGCACCCAAAGCGACGGCCAGTTCCATGGCGAGGTGGTCGCTGTTGACGCGCAATGACTGACCTTCGCGGTCGCAGACGATCGGAGTCACCAGTGGCAGAATATCTTGGGCGAGCATCGATTTCAGGATCGCGGCATCAACCTTTTCGACTTTGCCCGTGAAGAGGTAATTCTTTCCTTTGATCACGCCGACCTTGGTGGAGCGCACGGCGTTCGTGATCGCACAGCGCAAACCGGCTTGCGAAAGGTGTTCGAGGACGGATTGCGAAACCAAGGCCGAAGCTTCGCGGGCGAGCGACATCGTCGCGGTATCCGTCGGCCCTTCGCCTTGGATATCGGAAAGCGCGATATTATGTTCTCCGGCGAGACCGATCAGTTGTTGGCCGATGCCGTGGACGAGTACGACCTTGATCGACAGGCTCCGCAGAACGGCGATGTCGGTCACGATATTGGCAAAATTCTCGTGACTGATGATCGAGCCATCGACGGCCACGACGAAGACGTGGTCGCGGAACATGGGGACATAACGAAGGATCCCCCGGAGGTCGGTGGGCTTCATGGCGCGCTCTCGCTGGCTGGACATACTCAATCCTTATGGACTCCTTGCCCTGCTGGGCAATACTGATGACGCATGTCCAGGAAAGCTCGAGCGAAAGGTGCCGCGGTGCCGCCCGACCTTCAGGAGGCCGTGGACGGTTTTTTGGGCCATCTCGCGTTGGAGCGCGGCTTGGCCAAGTTGACGGTCGAAGCTTACGAATCCGACTTACTCCGATTCGCCGCTCATTGCGGTCGAGTCGGTAAACCGAACTGGGCGGAGGTGAGTCTTGCGGAAGTCGATTCGTGGGTGCGAGCGCTGGATCGCCGAGGCCACGTCGCGACCTCTTTGGCCCGGCGACTTTCGGCGGTGCGTTCCTTTGCGGCTTACCTAGTGCGTTCCGGGATGCGGCGCGACGATTTCACGGAGCTTGCCCGTAGCCCCAAGGCGGTGCGTAAACTACCCGGCACGATTACGCCGGAGCAGGTCGCGCAAGTCGTTTCGGCTCCCGATACCTCCAAGCCCCAAGGCCTGCGCGATCGGGCGATGTTGGAAATGATGTATGGTTCGGGCCTACGCATATCAGAATTATGCGGCCTGGAAATCCAGGCGGTCGATAGCGACTCCGCTTTATTGCGGGTGCGCGGGAAGGGTTCGAAGGATCGCGTCGTGCCCGTGGGGGAAACGGCCTTGGTCGCTTTGCGGGCTTACCTTGCGGAGGGTCGTCCTAAGCTAACCCGACCCAAGACGGGCAGTGCCCTTTTCCTCAGCGCCCGCGGCGTCGCTTTATCTCGCAAGACTTTTTGGTTAAGCGTCAAGCAGGCGGCGGCGAAAGCGGGAGTGAACGTCCCGGTAAAGCCTCACCTCTTGCGTCACGCCTTTGCGACCCACCTTCTGGCTGGCGGGGCTGATCTGCGTTCGATCCAGGAAATGTTGGGGCATGCGGATATCGCCACCACGCAGATCTACGCGGCCGTCGAACGCTCGGCCTTATCGGATGCGCATCGCAAGCACCACCCGCGCGGTCGCGGGGCAGGGCGTTAGGATAGGATCAGCAGACCGCCCAGGATCGAAGCGGCCGCGAGGGCACCGATCACGAAGCGAGCAGCAAAGGAAACTTCCAGCGGAGCGAGTTCCTGACCGTCTTCGGTCGGACGGACGACCGCTTCGCGCAGGATACTAAAGTAATAATGAATACTGACGGCGACGCTGATGAGGGCGGCGCCGAGGATCCACCAGAGCTTCGCTTTGACGAGCAGGACCAGGATGAGAAGCTTGGCGATAAAGCCGACAGTGGGTGGTACGCCTGCGAGCGAGCCGATGCCGAACCCGAGGGCGCCGGCAAGGATGGGGGCGCGACGCATCAAGCCGCGGAGGGCGAGAATCGGGCGACGATGGTCTTCCGGGGCAGGCATCGAGGCCAAGGCCTGGGTGGTGAGGAAGGTGCCGATGATGTAGGCCAAGAGATAGAAGACGATGGTCTGCTCGGCGTTATAATCAAAAGCGGTGACGGTCGGCATCGCCAATGCGGCGGTGATGGCTGCCAAGATGAAGCCGGCATGCGAAACGCCCGACAGGGCCAAGGCCCGCTTGATGTCCGTGGTGGCGAGGGCCGCAAGATTACCGACGAGCAAAGTAATAACGGCGATGACCGCGAGGAGCGGCGCGATTTTAGGGGCTAATGCGGCGAAGGGGCCCGTGACCAAGAGTAGCAATGTAAAGGCCCCAGCGGCTTTGGATGCCGTCGCGAGGAAGGCGGTGGTGGGCGTCGGGGCGCCTTGATAGACATCGGGAATCCAGGTGTGAAAAGGGAAAGCACCGAGTTTAAAGGCTGCGCCGCTCAAGATGAGCGCCACGCCTGCCAAGGTCAGGGCGCTGCCTTTGCCGGCGGCGAGGGCGTTGCCGATCTGCGTAAAGTTAAGGGAGTCGGCGACGCCAACAGCGCCGAGGGAGCCGTAGACCAGTACCATGCCCATGAGGAGTAGCGCGGAACTCAGGCCACCAGCGACGAGGTATTTAACGCCGGCTTCGAGGGAGGCATCGCTCTTCCGGAGGTAACCGACAAGGATGTAAAGGCCGACGGCGGCGGTTTCGAGGGCGAGGAAGAACGTGACGAAGTGGTTGGATTGCACGAGCAGCATGAAGGCGGCCGTGACGACCAACAGTACGTGATGATAGTCAGCCACGGCCGCTCCGCGGTCGCGCAGGAAGCGGTCAGCCACGAAACTGGTCAGCAAAGCGGAGAAAAGAAAAACGAGACGAACTTCGTAAGGCAGGTTCTGCCGAAGGAGGCCGGCGAAGGTGGCGACATCTTCCGCGAGTTTCCAGCCGGCATGCGGAACGAGGGCCATGGCCATCACGAGCACCAGGCCGGTGCGGGCCGTCGCGGAGATCAGCCATCGCAGCTTGGCAGGCAGCAGCATCGCCTGAACCAGGCATAAGAGACTTAGTCCAGCCACGGCGATTTCGGGGGCAATCGAAAGCCAGTCGGAAGAGCGAGGGGCGAGGGCCTTGAAAGCCACATCGATATTAGCAAAAATTAAACTCATCGGGCGGAAGGTAGGGATTGGGCGGGAGCGGCTGGCTTAGCCGCCGGTACGGTCGACGTGCGTTGCGAGAAGTTTGCGACCCCAGTCGAAACAGGATTGGTTGATTTAGTGATTAACGAGGGCATGAACCCGATGGTCAGGGAGGCGCCGAGGAGAATACTCGCCGCGATCCGTTCGATCCAGTTGATGTCGTCACAGGGGGCGGTTTCCAAGCGAGCCGTTAAAGGAGCAGAAGTTGGTCCGAAGAAGGTAGCGGCCACCGCCCGTAAAGCGTAGATGGCAGAAATAATTACGGTCGAAGCGACGATGGCTTGAATCCAGAGAGGTTGGGCGCGCAGGGCGAGGAAGACGCCGACTTCTCCCCAGAAATTTCCGAAGCCAGGCAGGCCGATCGATGCCATCGTCGCGGCGATAAAGAAAGCGGCAAGCACGGGGGTGCG
>CAINMU010000134.1 GCA_903850885.1 uncultured Opitutia bacterium
CCTACCAGAGACAGAAAGGCAGACTAGGGCAGCACGCGGTGCTGCCCCTACCTTCCGACTTCGGCGCGGGCTTTGGCGAGGACGTCGGCGAGTTTCACTTCGGCGCCGCCTTGGCGTTTACTTTCGTCGGCGGCTTCCATGAAGGTATAAAGTTCGAGGGTCTCTTCGGCAGAAACTTGGGCTTGGCCCGTGCGGAACATCTGCAAGACCGCGGCGAGCAAGACCTCATATCCATCAAAGGCGCCGACCGCGGCTTCACCTTTTTCGCCGATGGCCTTGCCGCCGTAAGGACCGCCCTTGGCTTTGCGATCGGCTTCGCGATAGATGCCGACGCGGCCGTCGCCCCAGTTACCCGTGACTTGAATCAGACCCGCGGAGGACTTGTCGCGCTTCAAGGAAATACAACCCGTGCCCATGACGGCGTAGAGACTTTCGCAACCGTGCACACCGTACCAATAAAGGTCGGGGTGCTGCGGATTAAGACTGGCCGGGCTGGTCGTGTATGCCGTCTTCACCTTGCCCACGGAACCGTTATGCACGGCCTGCGTGCTGGCGGAAAAACGCAGCGAGGAGGAACAGAAATAAGTCGCGCCGGCTTTCTTCGCGGCTTCCTGAATGCGAATGACATCGGCCAGCGAGCCGCCGATGGGCTTATCGATGAACACCGTCTTGCCGGCTTTGAAAACCGGCAGGATCTGTTCCAGGTGCACGCGGCCGTCATTGGACTCGAGCATCACGAAGTCGACCTGAGCGCAAAGCTTCTCGATGGAGTCGACAATCTCGACGCCCATGCCCTTGAGTTTTTCGGTATATTCCGGCACGCGCATCGTGCTCTCCGGGATGTCCTTGCTGCCTTGAGCGAAGGCGGCGGTCACACGAAAGCCGGAAAATTTGGCGGCATCGGCGGCGTTCTTCGAGCCCTTGTTCAACACCGTCGTGAAGGCCACGACGTGGGACGTGTCGAGACCGATGATCCCGACCCGCTTCGGCGCTTCCTCGGCGGACAAGGCGGAAACGAAGATGGACGCCAGAGCGACCAAACGGGTGAGATTGGTAAGGGGCATGACTTAGCCCTACGCCCGCATCACCAAAGTGACAAGCGAAGGTTAGCCCTGACTTTTAATAGCGCCCGTTAATGAACGGTGTCGGGCGTTTGCTCCGCCGCCGGGCGCTTAGCGCAGAGACTTCTGCCACCGGGCGATTTCACGTGCGACCGATTTCGGACCGGGCATGCCGTCGTTTTCCCGGGCGGCGAAAGCGCGCTGCAAATCGAAGACGCTCTGCCAGCCTTGGGTGAAAGCGGCATCGGCGGATTGGGCTTCGCCATCCGAAAGCTTATTGAGCGGCTTATTTAATTTTTCCGCGACGGCGACCAGACGACCGACTGCATGGTGGGCTTGCCGGAAAGGCATACCCTTCACGACCAACCAATCTGCCAGATCGGTGGCGAGCAAGGCGGGGTCGGAGGCGGCGGCGAGGCAGCGAGCCTTGTTGAACGTGACTCCCGACATTGTGGCCGTCGTGACGGCGAGCGCCAACTGCCACTGATCTGCGGCGTCGAAAAGCGGTGGCTTATCATCCTGTAGATCGCGATTATAAGTCAGCGGCAGCCCTTTCGTGAGCGTGAGCAGATGCGTGAGCGAAGCTTGGAAACGGGCGGACTTGCCCCGGAGGAGCTCCATCGAGTCCGGGTTCCGTTTCTGCGGCATCAACGAGGAGCCCGTGGAAAATTCGTCGGGCATCCGGGCGAAACCGAATTCGGCGGAAGACCAGAGAATCATATCCTCGGCGAGACGCGAGAGGTGGACGCCGCAGAGCGCGGCGGCGAAACAGAACTCCGTGGCCGGATCGCGATCGGCGACGGCGTCCATCGAATTGGTGGTCACCCGCGGCTTACCCTTCGCGTCGACGAAACCGAGCAGCTTGGCGGTCGTCGCCCGATGGATTGGGAGCGTCGTGCCGGCGATGGCGCCGGAGCCCAGCGGGCACCAGTTGGCCGAATCTGCGGCGGCGGCGACCCGCTTCCGATCCCGGCTGAACATTTCGACATAAGCCAGGAGATGGTGTGCGACCGAAACCGGCTGGGCGCGTTGCAAATGCGTGTAGCCAGGGACGAGTACGTCTTGGTTGGCGGCGGCTAATTTCACGAGAGCCTGCAACAAGGCGACCAGACCGGCATCGATGACAGCGCATTGGTCCTTGATCCAAAGCCGGACGTCGGTGGCGACTTGGTCATTCCGGGACCGAGCCGTATGCAATTTGGCGGCGGCGGGCACGCGGGCGGTGAGGGCGCTTTCGATGTTCATGTGAACATCTTCCAATTCCCGGCTCCACTTGAATTTACCGGCGGCAATTTCTTGTCCGATGGCCGTGAGGCCGCGGAGAATCGCATCCCGTTCCTTGGCGGTGAGGATACCGACCTTGGCTAACATCGTCGCGTGGGCTTGAGAGCCGCGGATATCTTGGGCCCAAAGCCGATGATCAAACGAGACGGACTCGCCGAACTGCAGCATCAATTCGGCGGGACCGGCGTTGAACCGGCCGCCCCAAGTGACTTGTGCCTTCTTCCGTGCGGACATGACCTAGGAATGTCGCGGCTTAGCCCGACAGGCAAGCAAGGACGCTTAGCGGGCGGGAGCGGCGGCCGGACGGGCCGGAGCACGCGGGACCGTCGTGGCCGCGGAACCATCCAGACGGATGACGATCTCGCCCGGCTCGGCCACGCCCATGCGTTCGCGGGCTTGGTCGCGGACGAATTCCTGATCGGAGCCGAAGCGATTGATATAACGATCGGTCTGCTCGCGCGTACGTTCAAGGACCGTGTAAGCCTGTTCCTTCTGTCGCTCCGTCGCGCGGATGGCTTCGAGGCGGGCGGTGTCTTCGCCGTAAGTCGAAACCGTCAAAGCGAGCACCGTGCAAAAGAGGATGAAGGAGGCCCAGAGAAAAAGTTTTTCCGTTTGCGGACTACGGCTGGGAGACTCGCTTTCCATATTCAGTGGACGCAGTGAAAGAAGAAAACCCCTACGGGGCGAGGGGAAAATGGCCGAGGGCGCCCAAGCTCACTTCGTCGCCAGAAGCGCGGCGTCTTTGAGCGAGTCGCTGAACTCCATGAAAGCCCAGACGAGGACGCCGGTGACCGAGACGTAAAGCCAGACTGGGAAGACCCAACGCGTCAGCCGCTTGTGTTCCTCGAAACGTTGTTGGCGGGCGAGCACCACGGCCCGGATGACGAAAGGCGTCACCACGATGGCCAGCAGCACGTGCGGAATAAGGATGATATAATAAAGCAGCTTATCCCAAGTCAGGCCGACGTCGGCGCGATAGATGATATTCGTCCGGTGCAAGGCCAGCCAGAGGTGGACCTTGGAGGCCAGGTAAAGGACCAGGAACAGGGCGGAGGTCACGACGGCCACCCCCATGGCTTTGCCGTGCCCGGCCCGATCTCCCGCCTTGATGCGAAAGTAGCCGACCAAGAGAAAAATACCGGCGAGGGCATTCATGCCGGCGACGCCGCGGGAAAGAAGTTCGGTGGTAGAAGCCATGAGGCCAGAGAGAAAACATTTTTGGGCAAAAAGCCAACCCTTGCCTGCCCTTAACCTGCACTTAAGAGTATTTTTGTTATCATTTATCCCCTACCCTCATGAATCCGACCCACTACCTCCTCTTCGCCGCGGCCGCATTGGTGGCCGCCGACGCTCCCAAAGGCCCGCCCCTCAAAGAAGCCGATGCCAAGCCGCCCGGCCAGAACAAGGTCACCATCATCGTGAAGGGAGACAAGCGGGTCATCGAGTCGAACGGTATTCCGGACCACAAGGTCGCGACCTTCCCGAACCGCGGCAACCCCAACGCTATCTCCGAACAGAAGTATCACCTCGAAGTGCCAGCCAACCCCAAGCCAATCGAAGGGGGCGCCGGCGGCCGGATGATGTCCGCCTGGGGTGTCGCCTTGAACGGCATCGTCTTCGACCCGGGCACGGCTGAAGTCTATAACGACGGCGATCGCAGCAACCCGTGGCACTACGAGGCACTGATGAGCAATACCGAGATGGGCACCACGCCGAAGATCAAGGTCGGCCTCGGCCTCGACCAGAACCACGGCCACGTCCAGCCCAACGGGGCGTACCATTATCACGGACTCCCCACCCTGCTTCTCGAACGTCTGTCCGGGGGCGAAAAAAAGATGACCCACGTCGGTTGGGCGGCGGACGGCTTCCCGGTCTACGCGATCTACGCGTACGCGAAGTCGGAAGACCCCCAGAGCGAGCTGAAGAAGATGAAGAGCAGCTATCGCCTGAAGAGCGCCGATCGCGGCGGAGATGGCAAGGAAACCCCCACGGGTAAGCCCGACGGCTCGTTCGGCCTCGACTTCGAATACGTCGCCGGCTCCGGCGACCTCGACGCGTTCGGCGGGCGCAGCGGCGTCACCCCAGAATTCCCGAAGGGCACCTACTATTACGTGATGACGGAGGAATATCCGTTCATCCCGCGCAAGCACAAGGGTGCGGCCGACCCCTCGTTCAGCAAGCAGGCCATGGATCCGCACTCCAACCTCGGGGGCCAGGGCGGCCCGGGCGCGAAGGGCGGCAAGAATGGGAAGAAGGGGCCACCTCCTGAAGGCGCGCCGAAATAATTCGCCGGACAAGAAGAAGGCCTCCCACTCGGGAGGCCTTCGTTGCATAACCTAACACCAAACCTAACACTAAATTTAAGCGCCCTCCTTGGGGTTGAGTTTTTTCTTCGGTTTCACTGGGGCGGCATCTTCGGCGGCGGGGGGGGAAGATAAACCCGGGACCGAAAAAGTACCGTCGACGAGTTTGAGACGGCGACGCGCCTCTTCGGGCATCGCCGCCCGTTGCGCTTCGGTGGTCACCTCGCCGTCAAAAACAACTTGTCCGTTAGCGTCCTTGATGAGGGCGTGTTTTTTGCCGTCTTTTTCTTCCAAGGAAACGGAGCCTTGGGCGTCCGTCGCGATGGAACTGGAAGAGGAAGTCACCCCGGAGCCGAAGTTGAACGAAAAAGATTTCGCCATCGAGCGTTGGGCACCGGCAGAGGTCGGCGGGGCGATTTCATCGGTGGCGGCCGGGGAAGCACTGGGTGCGAAAGCGTTACCGGGGAGCATCAACCCGCGGGAGCGCATCTCTTCGAGGCGTTTCAAGACCTCGGGCGGCAGGCCGTGATTTGGGCCGATGATCACCACGCTACCGGGCCCGATTTCGGTCACCGTGCCATTGGGCTCGACCAACTCGGAGCCTTGATCGTTCAGCTTAGTGCGGCTGCGAGCCGCACCCGCGCGGAGAGCAGGCTCGGTTGATTTCAGCACCCGACGCTCGCCGAGCTTCAAGGAGACGACTTTCATTTCTTCGCCGCGGACGAGCGTAAGCTTTACGACATCGCCGGGTTTGCGCATCTGGATTAACGCACGGAACTGTTCGTTG
The DNA here is from genome assembly GCA_903850885.1 of uncultured Opitutia bacterium. Classification (GTDB taxonomy): domain Bacteria; phylum Verrucomicrobiota; class Verrucomicrobiia; order Opitutales; family UBA953; genus UBA953. The sequence continues at coordinate 5,436 of CAINMU010000134.1, forward strand.
TTCACCAAGACTTGGTCGTTAAGGCGCGTGAGCACGTCGCCTTCTTCGAAGAGATTGACGGCTGGGCCGGCCGGATCGACGAAACCGACGAGGATGCCCAAGCCAGGTGGCACTGCGTGGGGCAAACTGGCGCGGGCCTGCTCGGAAAGCGCGCCGACATTGAGGCCGGCGTAGGCGACACCGGCGGAGCTGGCATCGACGGCCGACGGGGCGGCTTTATCGGACTTCTTTTCTTGGGCCGCCAGCGGCGCGACCAAGCCGGCGAGGAAGAGCATATGGAGAGGAATCTGGCGTAAGGAGTTCATGGCTAAAGCTTCAGCGGTGAAGGGTGGTATAATAGAAGAGCGTCGGACGACGGGGGATTTGTTTATAATTAATAGGTCTCCAAGGGCAGCAGCGCGAAGTGCTCATTGGGGCGATAGTTAATGAGCTGGGTATGCGTGCGCGGATCTTCCCAGCGCGTGGTATTTTCCCAATGCACGCGTACCGGGCGGGCGTAGGAGCCGTCTTGCAACTGCACCGGCGACAGGAGCTGCATGGCCGCGGGCGATTGCTCAGCGCGAACGAGTTCGTAGGATGGGCCTTGGGGCGAACGTGCCGAGGCCAACATAAGGAAGACCGCGGCACCGGCAGCGGCCAAGGCGGCGAGCCCTGACGTCCAGGCGATGATGACGCCACGCCGGGCGGACGGGGCGTCGAGCTCGCGCGCGATGTTTTGCACCAGGGCGGGTCTAGGCGGGCGTGGGCGCAGACTGGCAAGCGCGTTTTCTAGTTCGGAATCGGATTCATTCATAAGTTCGGACGGTGATGAGTTTGCGCAGAGCCTCCATGGCGTAGCGCCAGCGCGAAGCGGCGGTGTTGGGGGAAATCTCCAGCTGTTCGCCAATTTGATCAAAAGTCAGGTCGCCCCAGATTTTTAAGACGATCACCTCGCGTTGTTCGGCGGGCAGCGAAGGCAAGGAATTCGCGAGCGCCTGCAACCGCGGATCGGCTTCGGGCTCGAACCATTCGGCGACCTCGGCATCGGCGGCCACGGCGCGTTCGCGAACCGTCCGCCGGTCGGAACGTCGCAGAAGGTCGAGGGCGGCGCGGCGGATGGAAGTGATCACCAGTGCATTTGGATTACCGGGTAAGTGACGTTGATGTTTCCAAAAACGTACAAATGCCTCCTGAACGACATCATCGGCATCGGCTTCGCATCGGGTCCACTGCCGCGCGACGAGCCGGAGCCGGGCGCCGTGTTCGGCAAACCAGGCCCGCCAATCTTGATCGGAGTGGGCATCGGACATCAGGATAATAGGAGAGCGTCGAGGGGCGGAGCGTTTGTCTACCCTTTCGCCCCTATTTTAAGACCAAAGACAAAAGCGTCAAAGCAGTTGCGAACAGGAAAAGTGCCCCCTAACTGCCCTTTATATGTCCGTCGCCCCGACCCCTGAGCCGAAAAACGGAATATTCCGCTCCCTGATCCGCTGGTTTGATGCTGATTACATTCCGGAAGGAGCTGACACCCTGCGGGCGAGCCCGAAGCAGGTCGACTGGCCGCGCTGCATCCCGTTCGTCATCTTACACCTCGCTTGCTTCGGCGTCATCTGGGTCGGTACTAGCCCCATCGCGGTCTGGACCGCCGTCGGCCTTTATTTTTTCCGGATGTTTGCCATCACCGGTTTTCTGCACCGCTATTTTTCGCATAAGACCTACTCCACTTCACGGGCGTTCCAATTCATCATGGCGCTCTGGACGGCCATGGCAGTCCAACGTGGCGCGCTCTGGTGGGCCTACACCCATCGCCACCACCACAAACATTCCGACGAAGAAGAAGACAAGCATTCGCCGGTCGTGGACGGTTTCTGGTGGTCGCACATCGGCTGGATCACGAGCAAGAAGAACTTCCCGACGGATTATTCCAAGATCGCTGATCTCGCGAAGTATCCGGAACTCGTCTTCCTGAACCGCTACGACACCCTGATCCCGATTCTTTCGGGCTTAAGCCTTTATGGAATCGGCGCGTTGCTGGCCGCCCAAGGCTTCGCCACCTCCGGCGCGCAGATGCTCATCTGGGGCATTATCTCGACCGTCGTGCTTTTCCATGGCACCGGTTGCATCAATTCACTCGCGCACGTTTTTGGTTCTAAGCGCTTCAAGACCACCGGAGACGAATCGCGCAATTCATTGATTCTCACGCTAATCACCCTGGGTGAAGGCTGGCATAATAATCACCACCGTTACCAGGCTACGACCAAGCAGGGCTTCTATTGGTGGGAGTTTGATCCGACTTATTACGGGCTTAAGGTCATGTCGTGGACCGGGCTAATCTGGGGACTCAAAGGAGTGCCGGATTCCGTGTATGAGGAAGCAGCGCGGACTAAGGCCGAAGCCGAAGCGCAACGTGCGTGAACGCATCGCCATCATCGGCTCCGGGATCAGCGGCCTAGGTTGCGTCCGTTTCCTGTCGGGGCACCACGACGTCGTGCTCTTCGACGAAGATCGGCGGCCCGGGGGCCACGCCCACACCATCGATGTTAGCGAGCCTGGCACCGGGCGGCTGTTGCCGATGGATACGGGGTTCATGGTGTTCAACGAAGTCACCTACCCTCACCTTTGTCGCCTCTTCAAGGAGCTCGGCGTCCGGATTAAACCCACCACCATGTCATTCGCGGTACGCCACGACCCGAGCGGACTCGAGTGGTGCGGCTCATCGTTCAATCACCTCTTCGCCCAACGGAAAAACTTTTTCAGCCTGCGCTTCTGGAAACTCCTCCTGCAGATTAATAAATTCAACACCTTGGCGAAGACCGAATGGCAGACCCCGGCGGCAGAGACGACTTCGCTGCGCGACTGGTGCGCGCAGAAAAATCTCGGGGAAGATTTCCTGAACCTCTACCTCATTCCCATGTCGGCGGCCGTATGGTCGACGCCCGCGGAGAAGATGCTCGGTTTCCCCGCCGCCGCGTTGATGCGTTTCTTCCACAACCACGGCTTCCTCGGGCTGGATACCCAGCATCAGTGGCTGACGCTTGAGGGCGGCTCACGGACTTACGTCGCAGCCTTGCTGCAAAAATATCCGGGCGATTTCCGTTTCGGACAAGGCGTCACCGCCGTACGTCGCGACGGCGAAAAAGTCGTGGTCGTCACCGCTGCCGGCGAAGAGCGCTTTGACCGTGTCATCTTGGCCACGCATGCGGACCTCACCTTGGGCCTATTGCCGGACGCCGACGCCGAAGAGCGCCGACTGCTGGGATCCTTTTCCTATAACCAGAACGTGGCCGTCGTGCACACCGACATGGGTCCCTTGCCCAAGACCGCGAAGGCCCGTTCGTCGTGGAATTATCGTACCTGGGCCAAAGACGGCGGCCTGGCGACCTCGACGCACTACTGGATGAATTCTTTACAGGGCCTGACGGACAAAGGGGATTTCGTGGTGACGATCAATCACCCCGAGCAAGTCGACCCTGCCAAGATTATCCGCAGTATCCCCGTCGAACACCCACTCTTCTCGCTCGAAGCCGTCGCGGCCCAGGCGGAGATCGCAAAGCTCAACGCAAGAGCCGGCTCCCGCGTGCATTTCACCGGCGCATGGCAGCGCTATGGATTCCATGAAGACGGCATCTGGTCGGCGCATCGACTCTGCACGCAGCTGCTCGGCCGCGACGCTTGGGCGGCCTGATTAGAACTTCAAAGCCGGGGCCACGCGCTCGAAGCCCGCGGCCTGGAAAAGTTCAGCTGGCTGCATCTCCACGATACCGGCGACATACCGGTCCGGAATACGCTGCAGCCGCGTGTTATAGAACGTCACGCAGCTATTATAATAATTACGGGCGAGCATGATGCGCTGTTCGGTCTCGATCAGGTGCGTATTCAGGGAGCTGAAGGATTCCATCGCCTTGAGTTCGGGATAACGTTCGCTGACCGCGAGTAGCATCGGCGTCATCGCCTCGATATCACCAGAGCCGGCTTGGGCACGTAAACGGGCGATCGCTTCGAGCACCGTGGCTTCATGTTGACGATAGCCTTCCAGACAAGCGGCCAGACGAGGGATTAGTTCGGAGCGACGCTTGAGTTGCACATCGACGAGAGAATAAGCCTGGTAGACCCGTTGCCGGACACCGACCAGACTGTTGAAGACCATCCAAGTCCAGCCGACGGCGAACACACCCAGGTAGAATACCACGGGGAAGATGAGGCAGAAAACAATGGAAGCTTGGCTGGCCGTGTGTCCGTTGATAAAGCCGGCGCCGGCGCCGGTGGCAAACGCACAAAAGCCACCCAGCACGCCGCACGAGACAAAGGCGGCGCCCCCGCCAGCGCTTAATTCCTTTTCGGTGCGCGGCGTGATGATGAAAATCTCCTCCTTATCCTCCTGCTTGATTTGGGCGGCGACGATATCGGGGCGTTCGCTGGCGCGGCCACGGACGAAGAGCTGCGTACCCACCGCGATACCCTCCTCATGAAAACTCCGTTCGCCCGTCGAGCCTTCGACGGCATCGGGAAGGCCGCGCGCATAGTAGAACTTGTCGCCGCGGGTGAATTCCTCGTTAAAGAGACTGTTCATTTCGATCTTAGCGCCCTCCGGATTGACCCAGACGTAACCGGTTTCGTCGCGCAGGTAAAAACCACTGCGCTTGCCGCCACTGGCAATGACGTCCCAGCCGTAACGCGTCACCATGCGAGTCTTCCGCCGGCCTTTATCATCGACATACTCTTCCTC